>CABXEK010000006.1 GCA_902511185.1 uncultured Pelagibacteraceae bacterium
TTCAAGCGTAGCAGATAATTTTTTTGATGATTTCTCAATCATTTCCATTTTGAAGTGTAATCTTTTTTTGTCATGATCAAAAAAAGTTAGATTGATTTCAACTTCATCTCCTAATTTTACCTCACTATTATAAGTTGTGTGAGTTTCAACAACCATAGTACTCATATGAGTTGATTTAGCCGAGTCTTCTCCCATTTTAAATTTTTTTAAAATTATTTCCCAAACATCATCAAAAACCAATACATAATAAGCCATATTCATATGGTTATTATAATCTATCCACTCTTTTTTTATTATTTGGTCTGAAATATGAACTGACATTTTAAAAGTATAACATAAACTTATTATTAAATTAATAATTAGTAGACAATTATTTTACTTAAACATTCTTACAGTATTAATAAAATCTGGTCTTAATACATATTCTGATCGATGAGAATATTTAATTTTTTCTAAAACTTGAATTCCATAGATTACTTTTCCTATAGGAGTGTATTCACCCTCAAACAATGGTTCATCATCTAGTATTATAAAAAATTGACTATCCTCTGTATTATATTTTAGCGATCGTGCTAGACCAACACTGCCCTTATCAAAATTAAATGCAGCATCTATTTCTGATTTAATGGTGCCCAGTCCAGATTTACCAGTTCCAATTTTTCCATAATCTATTTGATCTTTTTTACCAAACTGAATATCTCCGGCTTGAACAAGTTTATCTTTGATCACTCTATGAAAAGCTACATTGTCATATGATTTTGAATTAATTAATTTTTTAAATCTCTCTACTCCATTTGGAGATATTTCAGGATAAAGTTCAATTATAACATTTCCGCATTCTGCGTTAAGCACAACAATATTTTCTGGCTTTGAATAATTAATTTTTTGAGGATCAAAATTTTTTACAAACAGACATTTATTTTTTATAAGTATTGCAAAACTTAGAGCAAAAACTCCCAACAATATTAGAAATATTAAAATTAACTTTTCATGAACTGAGGCTTTAACTTTTTTAATCATGTTTAAAATATAAAAGTACTATCAATTTTTTTTAACTTATCTTTTATAAATTTGATTTTATTATTAAGAATTTTATCATCTGAATTTTTATAATTTTTCATTATCAAATGAGAATATACTTCTGCCATATCTTCAGATGGAATTGTCATTGAATATTCAGTAAAAAAACCATTAGTATCTTCATATGTATCAAGACCTAATTTTTTTGAACACGTAGAGCAATCTGAATATTTAAAATTTGGCTCATTAAATTTTTTCCATTCATCTTCATTAAACAGATCTTTAAAGCCGTCATTAATTATATGAAATAATTCATGATGAATTACTCTTTCAAAATATTTCTCATTAAATTTTAGATCTACAATTAGTGTTTTCATCACATGATCTGGAATTCCAGCTGTATTAATTCCTGAAATAGATAAGTTTTCACACATAACAATATATTTAAGATTAATCTTTTTCAAAAATTCTTTTGAATATTGATTTAAATTTTTAGATATTATTTGATATTTTTTATCGTAGGTTTTTTGATCTGAATTATTGCATACAATATTCTTTTGAACTCCTAGTCTAAATGGTTTTGTTGCGTAGAAATATTTAAGTTTATTAGGTGTTTTTAATTCATAGATTTCTAAATTTGGTATTTTGATTAGATTATAAATAGAATTAGAGTTTGCAGCTGATATTAAAAAAAATGATATTAAAACTAGCTTAAAAATCCTCATATACATAATTTAGATGATATTCGATTTAAAAAGAATGTGGTACATTTTGTTTATAAATGAAAAAAGAACGTAATAAAAATCCAGTTCAACCTGTAAGTGGAACAAAAGTTCCAAGATTTGCAGGTCCGTCAACATTTGCAAGATTGCCAGAGCTAAGAGATGTTGAAAGCTGTGATGTTGCAATTGTAGGAGTACCATTTGATGCTGGCACGAGTTATAGACCTGGTGCAAGATTTGGCCCACAAAGTATTCGTCAAGCCTCAAGACATTTGAGAACCAATTATCATCCAAGTTATGATGTTGAGCCTTTCAAAGTTCAACAAGTTGCAGATGCTGGTGATATTACCTGTAACCCATTTAGTATTGATGAAGCCATTAAACAAATTGAAGTGGGTGCCACAGATTTATTAAATAAGGTAGGTGGTATAATTAGTTTAGGTGGAGATCACACTATCGCTGTACCGCTTCTTAGAGCTATTAATAAAAAATGTAATGGACCTGTTTCATTAGTTCATTTTGATGCTCACCTTGATACTTGGGATACTTATTTTGGAGCACCCTATACACACGGAACTCCGTTTAGGAGAGCAAGAGAAGAAGGATTATTTTTAGATGATGCCTCAATGCATGTAGGTATCAGAGGGCCACTTTACAGTAGGGATGATATTAAGAATGATGAAAGTTTTGGATTTAAAATAATTCATTGTGATGAATTTCAAACAGAAGGTACTGATAAAATTGCAGAAAGAATAAAAAAAAGAGTAGGTAATAATCCTTTATATTTGTCAATTGATATTGATGTATTAGATCCAGCTTTCGCACCAGGTACTGGAACACCTGAGATTGCAGGTATGACTACAAGAGAAATGGTTAATGTTTTAAGAGGCCTTTCAGGATTAAATCTAGTTTCTGCAGATGTGGTTGAAGTCTCACCAGCATACGATCATGCAGAAGTTACATCATTGGCAGCTGCAACAATAGTTTACGAGTTAACAAATTTATTTGCAAAATCATAAAGAAAGGATAGTTTCTCAAAATGCTAGATCAAAAAAAATTTTATATTAACGGTGAGTGGGTTTCTCCAAAAAAACCTAATGACTTAAAAGTAATAGATCCATCAACAGAAGAAGAATGTGCAGTAATTTCTTTAGGAGGAGTTGAAGATGTAAATAATGCTGTCAGTGCAGCAACAAAAGCATTTGAAACCTGGGCTTTTTCTACAAAAGAAGAAAGACTAAAATATCTTGAAGCGCTATATGATATCTATAAAAAGAGATGGGCTGATATGGCTAAAGCTATATCTCTAGAAATGGGAGCTCCGATTGATTTTTCTACTCAATTACAAGCTGGAACTGGAGCAAGTCATATAAAATCTTATATAAAAGTCTTAAAAGAATATACATTTGAAGCAAAATTAGGTGAACATGCTCTTAATAATAATATTTTACATGAACCGAAAGGAGTTTGTGCATTAATAACGCCATGGAACTGGCCAATGAACCAGACTTGTTTAAAAGTAATCCCAGCAATTGCTGCTGGTTGTACAATGGTTCTTAAACCTTCAGAAATAGCACCATTATCCTCAATGATTTTAGCTGAAATGATTGATGAAATAAAATTACCAAAAGGTGTTTTTAATTTAGTTAATGGAGATGGAGCAGTTACTGGAAATGCTTTAACTAGCCATCCAGATGTAAATATGATCTCATTTACAGGATCAACAAGAGCAGGAGCTTTAATTTCACAAAATGCAGCTAATGATTTTAAAAGAGTCAGTTTAGAATTAGGTGGAAAAGGTGCAAATATTATTTTTAAAGATGCTGATGCTGAAGCAGTTGAAAGAGGAGCACTAAGATGTTTTAGAAATACAGGCCAATCATGCAATGCACCTACTAGAATGTTAGTTGAAAAATCAATGTATGACGAAGCAGTTGAAAGAGTTAAAAATTTTGCTAATTCAATGAAAGTTGATGTTGCAACTAAAGAGGGTGATCATATAGGTCCTGTTGTTTCAAAAACTCAATTTGATAAAATTCAATCATTAATTCAAGTTGGTATAGATGAAGGTGCAAAATTAGTTGCTGGTGGAACAGGTAAACCAGATGGTCTAGATAAAGGATATTTTGTTAAACCTACAGCTTTCGCTGATGTAAATAATCAAATGCAAATTGCAAGAACTGAAATTTTTGGACCAGTACTATCCATAATTCCTTTTGAAACTGAAGAGGATGCAATTGCAATTGCAAATGATACTCCTTATGGACTTTTAAATTTTATTCAAACACAAGATCAAGAAAAAGCAAACCGTGTTGCTAGAAAATTAAGATCAGGAATGGTTGATATAAATGGTGCGGGGCTAGCACCTGATGCGCCTTTTGGTGGTTACAAGCATTCTGGTATTGGTCGAGAAGCAGGAAAATTAGGGCTTGAAGAATATCTTGAAGTTAAAGTTGTTAGCGGTTGGAACGATTAGTTTATAACTATTATAAATTATTCAATTAGTGATCATATTAGGTTTAATATTTTTAAATAGACTATGTATTTAGCGATTTATTATTGAAACCCTTGATTGAACTAATTTTTTGTTTACTCCAATATTAAAATCCATAATGTCACACCTATAAAAGAGATAACGGTTTAATTTAAATTAAACCACAACAAAAAAGGAGATTAATATGGGTAGATCGTCAAAACTCTACAATTCAGATTTAGCTCCAACTCCAGCAAATAAAAAAAACTGGGGATGGTTTGAAATCTTTAACGTATGGGCTAATGATGTTCAAAGTTTATTTGGTTATACTTTGGCAGCATCTTTATTTTTAGCTTCAGGTTTAAATGGTTGGGCTGTATTTGCTGCATTAATTCTTGCAGGATTTTTTATAATGTGGCTAGTTAACCTATCAGGTAAACCAAGTGTAAAACATGGAATTCCTTATCCAGTATTTGCTCGTGTAAGCATGGGTGTATTTGGAGCCAACTTTCCAGCAATGGCTAGAGGTCTTGTTGCAATGTTTTGGTATGGAGCACAAACTTATGCAGCTTCAACTGCTGTAGCACTTTTAATTACTGGAATTACAGGTATGGAAGGTGAAGTTATGTTTCTTGGCATGACAGGTGTAATGTGGGTTTCATTTATATTTGTATCAGGATTCCAGGTTTATTTATTTTGGCAAGGTGTAGATCTTGTTAAAAGATTCTTAAACTTTGCTGGTCCTGCTGTTTACGCAGTCATGATTTTATTAATGCTTATTATATGGGCTAAAGCTGGTGGAGGGTTATTTTCTGAAGTTGGAACTATATTCTCTGGCGGTGAAAGATCTGGTGGTTTCGAAGGCTTAGGATCATTTGGAGCTTTCTTAGCAGTATTTTCAATTATGGTTGGATATTTTGCTGCTGTAGTAATCAATTTTGGTGACTTTGCTAGATTTGTTAAAAATGAAGACGAAATGAAAAAAGGTAACCTATGGGGATTAGTAGGAAACGTAATTTTATTCTCTTTCATTACTTTAATGATTACTGGTGGAACAATTGCCATTTTTGGCGAGTATGTTTCAAGTCCAACAGAAATGGTTGCAAAAGTTGACAACTTAGGTTTAACAATTATTGCTGCATTTGCTTTCTTTGCAGCAACAGTTGGAATTAACATGGTTGCAAACTTTATACCTCCTGCGTATGACTTAGCGAACTTAATGCCTAGCAAAATCAATTTTAAAACTGGTGGACTAATAACTGCTGGTTTTGGTTTTGTAATTGGTGGAATGTGGGTTGCTGTTATTACTCAAATGGGTTTATTTCCATTTGTTAATACTTTAGGTGCAATTCTTGCTCCAGTATTTGGTATTATGATTACTGATTACTACATAATTAAAAAAGAAAAATTAGATGTTGATGCATTATTTGATGCTGGGCCAAATGCTAAGTATCATTATAATGGTGGTTTCAATCATAAAGCAATCTTGGCTTGGGTTCTTTCAGGTTATATTGCCGTAGGAACTGTTTGGCCAAACATCTTAGTTTTAGGTTTAGGTGACTTCTTCGCTAATTTAGGCGGCGGCGGAGGTTATGCTTGGATAATTGGAGCATCATTAGGTGCTGTAGTTCACTTAGCAATATCTAAAAGATAAAAAACAATTTTAGTTAAAGCCCGTTACAGAAATGTGGCGGGCTTTAGTATTTTAAAACTATTTCTTCTTTATCGAAATTTTCAATAATAAGATTTTCACCAGATCCTTTTCTGTCAACAACTAGAAAGTTCATATCTTCAGTAGAGATCAAAGGAAAATGCCATATACCTGCGTTATAGTTAACACCTATTCCGGGTGGAACAATAAAAGACTCAATTTTATTTAGGTCTGGTTTGTCACCTTCAGGAGCTACAAATGCTAAAAAGGTAGTTGGCTTCATTGGTATGAACGCTTGGCTTCCCAAAGGATGCTTTTCCATCATATCGATTTTCATTGGAAATGATCTTTTAAGTGCCGAAAAAATACAGATGGTAGTTTCACCATTATCTTTAGACGTATTAAGATTAGCTATCCCATCAAATCTTTTTGCAAATCCCTCATTGATTTCAATTGGATTAATGCCATCTGTGGTAATCATATCTCCAAATTTAGAAAAATTCTCTTTTGTAATATTATTTGGAGTAATTGAAATTTTCATTAAAGCGCTTTACCAAAAATTCTAAACCTAGAAATACCTCCGTCTGGAAAGATATTTATCTTAATAAAATTTATTTTATCATTTTTCATTAATTTATTTTTAAACACATGTTTTTTATTTGCTGTTAAAGAAGTTTTTTTCATTAAAGTTTTCCACTTATTAGAGCTTTGAACAATCGAAGAAGAGGATTTTTTTGATGGCAGGTATGCTGCTTGAAGAGAGCAATGACTTGGAAAATTTCCTTTAAAATGATGTGTTGATATTTCAATTTTATCAATTTTATCACCCGTAATAGAATTTAGTATCAGCCAATCAAACCCTTTGTCTCTTCTTCTTCTAGTTTCCCAGCCATCTCCCATATTTTTTGCTTTTCCTGGGGCTAAAATATTTTCAGCCTTACCAAAATGTTCATTATTACAAGCAATAACAGAAGCTCCATCTAAAAGAGAAGCAAGATTAATTATTTTTTTTCCAAATTTATTATCTTTTTTAGAGATACTTCCATAAAGTCTTAGTCTTGCAACACCGCCATCAGGAAATATATTTAATTTAATATGGGTAAAAACTGATTTTGATGACGTTTTAAATATATGAAGACTATTAGCTTTTGTCTTTTTTTTTCCAACTAAAGTTTTCCATTTAAAATTTTTAATATTATTTAATTTTGAATTACAGGCCTCAATTGAAATCATAGAAGGTTGATTGCCATTAAAATGAGCAGTATCAACATTTACTTTTGAGATAGACCCTGGTTTGCCTAATTTGATAATTAAGTAATCATGTCCAGGTGTTCTTTTTCTTCTAGATTCCCAGCCATCCATCCATTTGCCATTTTTATCAAATAATCCCTCTTTAAAAACAGGAGTCGCAGGGTCAATAATTCTTTTAGCTGATGCGAAGAAATCATCTGTTTTAAATATTACTTTTGATCCTAACCTTGGCTGCGCTAGATCAATTAATCCGTTTGTAAATATTATTTTTTTTGACATTATTTAGAGTAGTTTTTAATCCAATGTTTAGCGATATCAACTCTTTTGCATATCCATACATTTTTATGTTTTTTAATATAGTCTAGAAATTTTTTTAAAGCTTGTATTCTTCCAGGTTTACCAATAATTCTACAATGTAGCCCGACAGACATCATTTTTGGGTGAGTTTTACCCTCTTCATAT
This sequence comes from uncultured Pelagibacteraceae bacterium, assembly GCA_902511185.1. Lineage (GTDB taxonomy): Bacteria > Pseudomonadota > Alphaproteobacteria > Pelagibacterales > Pelagibacteraceae > Pelagibacter. The sequence goes on from CABXEK010000006.1 coordinate 7,580, forward strand.
AATGCATCAAAACTATCTTTTAAATAAGAATAAAAATGATCACCAGTGTTGAACCCTTGATTTGTTGCAAATCTCATATCATTGTTATCAAGCGTATAAGGAATAATTAATTGTTTTTTATTATTTCTTGTCTCCCAATAAGGCAGATCATCACTATATGAATCACTATCATATAAGAAACCCCCATCTTCAAAAACTAAATCTCTAGTATTTGGACTACATCTTCCCGTATACCAGCCTTGTGGTCTTTTACCAAATATTTTTGTATGAGTGTTAATTGCCATTTTCATATGTTTTTTTTCTTCAGGTTTTTTAATATTCTGATAATCAATCCACCTCCATCCATGAGAGGCTACCTCATAATTTGAACTCATCAGCGCTTTGCATATTTGAGGGTTTTTGGCCAAAGCCATTCCAACCCCGAAAATTGTGACTGGAATTTTTTTTTGTTTAAATATTTTATGCAATCTCCAAAATCCTCTGCGAGAACCATATTCATAAAGAGATTCCATATTAATATGCCTCCCTTTAATTGGTTGCGCGCCTATAATTTCAGATAAAAAAACTTCTGAATTTTTATCACCATTTAAAACACAATTTTCGGCACCTTCTTCGTAATTTAAAACTATCTGTACTGCTATCTTTGCATTGTTGGGCCATCTAATTTTTTTATCTTTGGAGCCATACCCAATCATATTTCTTGGATCTTTTTTAGACATATTAAAATTATAATTTACTTTGTATTGGTTAACAATTTATTAATTTAAAACAGACTCTGCTTTAATACCATCTAGCAAGTTTAGACATTTTTTAAGCTCATCCAAGACAATGAACTCATCAATTTTATGAGCCTGATCTATTGAACCTGGTCCACAGACAACTGTACTAATACCAATTTCTTGAAACAAACCTGCTTCAGTTCCAAATGAAACAACTTGTCTAGAATTATCACCTGTCAAACTTGAAATTAATTCACAAGCATCTGATTTATCTTCTCTATCAAAGCCCACTATTTCACCAATAATATCTTTTTCGATATAAGCATTGGAAAACACTTTTTTCATCTCTGGTAATAATACTTCATTTGCATATTTATCAATTTCTTGATTTAAAAATACACCATCTTCTTTAACAACTGGCCTTGTTTCCCAATTAACATGACATTTGTCTGCTATTACATTGTGGGCGATACCTCCAAATACACCACCAATTGAAAGAGTAGAGTGAGGAGGGTCAAAAATAGAATCTTTTGGAGCTCTAACTTTTAATTTTTCTCTTAATTCAATTAATTTATTTACATATCTTGATGCATATTCAACTGCACTAACACCTTTATGAGGTGCAGAGCTATGTCCTGCCAAACCTTTAAAGTAAGTTGTATATTCATAACAACCCTTATGAGCATCAATAATTTTCATATTAGTCGGCTCACCAATAATACAAATTCCGTCTTTAATATTTCTTTTTTTTAATTCTCCTATTAATATTGGAGCTCCTTGACACGCTGTTTCCTCATCAAAGGTAAATGAGAAATGAATGTCACGATCTAGATTAGATTTTGAATAAATAGGTGCATAAGCTAAAGCACATGCAATAAAACCTTTCATATCACATGAACCTCTTCCATATAATTTATCTCCTTTAACAGTTGCTATAAAGGGGTCTGAGCTCCAACCTTTTGAAACTGGAACAACATCAGTATGACCTGATAAAATTATTGGTTTTTTATTGTTTGAATTTTTAGCTTTAAGAGTTGCAAATAGATTTACTCTTTTTTTTTCATCATCGTAAGTTCTAAAAGAAGTAGCACCTAATTTTTTTAAGACATTATCACAGTAATCAATTAAAGCAGTATTATCTTCTCCTGATATAGTTTTAAAACCAATTAAGTCTGTTAAAATTTTAACAGAATTATTAAATAAATAATCTAAATTATTTTCTGTACTCATATTATTCATCTATTATATATTAATTATATGAAAGAACAAATTACCTTTGAGGATTTTGATAAAGTAGATATTCGAGTTGGAACAGTAATCTCAGTTAAAAAAAATGAAAAAGCTAGAAAACCATCGTTGGTGGTAGAAGTCGATTTTGGTGAAGAAATTGGAATTAAACAATCGTCAGCTCAAATTACTCATCATTATACAGAAGAAAACCTGAAGGGCAAACAAGTGATTGGAGTATGTAACTTTGCTGAAAAAAATATTGCTGGTGTAGTTTCACAAGTTCTAATTTTAGGATCAATTGACAAAGAAGGAAAAGTAGTATTGGTTCATCCTTCTCAAAAATCTGAAAATGGTCTACCAATCGCTTAATAAATGCATCCAGAAATATTATCTATTACACTATTTGGAATTGTAGCCGCATTCACCCCAGGACCAAATAATTTTGTTGCATTTTACTCTGGTTTTAATTTTGGAATAAAAAGAACCTTACCTCATATAATTGGGGTTACCGTTGGTTTCCCCTTTCTTTTACTTTGTGTAGCTTTAGGATTTATTAATATCTTTAAGCTTTATCCATTAATTCAAGTAGTATTAAAATATTTAGGAACAATATTTTTAATTTATTTAGCATATAAAATTTCATTTTCAGAATCTCAAAATCAAGAAAACAAAAATAAAAACCCTGTAAGGTTTATAGAGACATTTATTTTTCAATTTTTAAACCCAAAAGCAGTAATCGCTTCAATAATTGTTGTCTCCACATACATAATTCCAGGAGAAAATTTTGTAAATTATACGACTCAAATTATTATTTTAGCTTTACTGGTTTCTGTCACTAGCATCACCCTCTGGACATTTTTAGGCAAATTTCTTAGGAAATTCGCGACAAATGAGAAATTTATTAATTATTTTAATTATGCTATGTCACTGCTTCTTTTGTTAAGCATAATAACTTTTTATTTATAATATGACGCCTGGAAAAAAAAATTCTTACAATTCTCTTTCTGATATTACGGTAGCAGGTAAAGTTTATAAATATTATTCACTTAAAAAAGCTGAGGGGAATGGTCTTGAAGGTATTTCAAAATTACCAAAATCTCTCAAAGTTCTTTTAGAAAACTTATTAAGATATGAAGATGATTTATCAGTTAATAAAAATCAAATTAATTCGATAAAAGAGTGGTTAAAAATAAAAAAATCAAATACTGAAATTGCTTATAGACCTGCTAGAGTTTTGCTTCAAGATTATACTGGCATACCAGCAGTTGCGGATCTAGCAGCAATGAGAGAAGCTGTTAGAGATAAGAACAAAGATCCTAATACTATTAATCCATTATCTGCAGTGGATCTTGTGATTGATCATTCTGTTCAAGTAGATCAATCAGCAAAATCAGATTCTTTTGAAAATAATGTTGATATTGAATTTGAAAGAAATGGAGAAAGATATTCATTTTTAAAATGGGGCCAACAGGCATTTAATAATTTTAGAATAGTCCCCCCAGGAACTGGTATTTGTCATCAAGTGAATTTAGAATACTTATCAAAAGTTGTCTGGTCAGAAGAATTTAAAGGAGATAAATATTTATTTCCAGACACTTTGGTTGGAACTGATAGTCATACAACAATGGTTAATGGACTGTCAGTGTTAGGTTGGGGTGTTGGAGGAATTGAAGCAGAAGCTGGAATGTTGGGTCAGCCAATTTCAATGTTGATTCCAGAAGTAATAGGTTTTGAAGTTAAAAACAAAATGCCTGAGGGCACAACTGCAACAGATTTAGTTTTAACAGTAGTTAAAATGTTAAGAGATAAAGGAGTGGTTGGAAAGTTTGTAGAGTTTTATGGAGAAGGTTTAAAAAATCTGACTCTTGCTGATAGAGCAACTATTGCAAACATGGCTCCCGAGTATGGAGCTACCTGTGGTTTTTTTCCAATTGATGATGAAACATTAAAATATTTAAAATTTTCTGGAAGAGATCAACATACAGTTGATGTCGTTGAACATTATGCAAAAGAACAAGGTTTATGGGCAAGTGATGAAATAATTTTCACAGACACTATTTCACTGGATATGTCTACAGTGGTTCCAACAATTTCTGGACCTAAAAGGCCACAGGATAAAGTTTTGTTAACTGATGCACCCACTTCATTTAAAAAAGTTTTAGAAGATGCGACAAACAAGAAAGATCATTCTGTTTCAAAGGTTTCAAATACTGAATATGAAATAAAAGATGGTTCTATTTTAATTGCAGCAATAACCTCATGCACAAACACCTCAAATCCCAACGTTTTAATTGGAGCAGGATTACTAGCAAAAAAAGCTGTTGAGTTAGGATTAGAAGTAAAACCTTGGGTTAAAACTTCTTTGGCGCCAGGCTCTCAAGTGGTGACAGATTATTTAGAAAAAGCAGGGCTAAATACTTATTTAGACAAATTAGGCTTTAATCTAGTAGGGTATGGTTGCACAACATGCATTGGTAACTCAGGTCCGTTACCAGAAAACATAGTAGATGCGATTAAACAAGAAAATATTTATGCAGTATCTGTTTTATCTGGAAATAGAAATTTTGAGGGAAGAATTTCACCTCATATTAAAGCAAATTATTTAGCATCACCTCCACTAGTGGTTGCTTATGCAATTGCTGGTCATATGGAATTTGATTTGTATAAAGACGCTCTAGGAAAAGATAAAAATGGAAATAATATTTATTTAAAAGATGTTTGGCCATCGAATAAAGAAATTGAAGACACTCTAAAACAATCTTTAAATGCCGAGATGTTTATTCAAAGATACTCGAATGTTTCAGAGGGGCCTATTCAATGGAAAAAAATTAAAACAGAAGAAAGCAGTATTTACAGTTGGGATGAAGGATCAACTTATGTAAAAAAACCTCCTTTTTTTGACAATTTAACGGATGAACCAGAAGGATTTAAAGAAATTAAAGATGCAAGACCTTTATTAATTTTAGGTGATATGGTTACTACAGATCACATTTCACCTGCAGGAAATATTCAAAAGGAAAGTCCAACAGGTGAATATTTCATGGAGCATCAAATTCTTCCAAAAGATTACAATTCTTATGGATCAAGAAGAGGAAATCATGAAGTAATGATGAGAGGAACATTTGCAAATATTAGAATTCGAAATGAAATGGCACCTGGAACGGAAGGTGGTTTTACAAAAATATATCCTGAAGAAAAAATACTACCTGTTTATGATGCTGTAGTTGAATATAAAAAAAGAGGAACAGATTTAATTGTAATAGGTGGCAAAGAATATGGAACAGGTTCTTCAAGGGATTGGGCAGCAAAAGGCACAAAATTATTAGGTGTAAAAGCAGTAATTGCAGAAAGTTTTGAACGTATTCATAGATCTAATTTAATTGGAATGGGAATTTTACCCCTACAATTCACAAATGATATAAATAGAAAAAATTTAAACTTAATTGGATCTGAATTAATAAGTGTTCTCGATGTTGAAAAAGGTATTAATCCTTCAGATGAGGTAACAGTAGAGATCAAATATGCTTCAGGAGATATAAAAAAAGTCAAAACTTTATGCAGAATTGACACTAAAAATGAATTAGAATATTACAAAAACGGAGGAATACTTCAATACGTTTTAAGAAATATGATTTAATTATGGACGAAGATATTTCAATTATAAATAGCAACACTAGAAATGAAAAAGTTAGAAACTTTTTTATTAATAATAAAAATAAAATTATATCAACGGTAGTAATTTTGATTATTATTTTAATAGGTGCTTATAGTGTTGATGGTTATAAAACTAATAAGAAAAAGGAAATTTCCAATAAATTTAATTCTACAATATTAGCTCATTCAAAGAATGCTTCAGCCAAAACAGTTCAAGAATTGGTTGAAATTATTAATGAACAGGACCCATCATATTCTCCGCTGGCTTTATATTTTATTATTGATAATAAACTTGTTTCCAATGAAGATGAAATTAACAATTATTTCGATGTTTTACTTAAAAAAATTTCGCTAGATAAAGAGATTGAATATCTAATTATTTATAAAAAAGCATTATTTAATGCAGATCGAGCTCAAGAAAGTGAACTATTAAATATTTTAAATCCTATAATTAACTCAAATAGTGTTTGGAAATCTCATGCATTATATTTAATGGCAGAATACTTTTACTCAAAAGATCAGAAACAAAAATCTAAAGAATTTTTCAATCAAATAATCAGTTTAGAAAACTCCAATTCGAATATAAGGTTACAAGCAGATAAAAGATTGAATAGAGATTTGAGTGAATAAATTAATTATTATAGTAATTTCATTAGTTTTTTTAAACCATTGCTCTTTAAATGAGAACTCTCGTATTTGGAAAGACAAAGATCAGAAAATAGACAACCCAAAAAATGTTAAAAAAATATTTTCTGAAGAAAAAAAAATTACGATAGAGCTAAATCAGAAACTAAAATTAGATTTTTCAAAAAGTAAGACCAATAATAAAATTGTAGATAATAAAAATGATTATGGATTTCAAAATTATAGCGGTTTAATTAATAAAGTGGGCAATTATAAGTTTTCAAAATTTGATGATATTGATCAACTTAATTTTAAACCAATTTTTTTAAATGATGGTTTAATATTTTTTGATAAAAAAGGATCAATTTACAGATATAGTAATTCACAAAAAGTTTTATGGAAAAAAAATTATTATTCAAAAGCAGAAAAGAAGCTTAAACCTAAATTAAATTTCATTTTAGAAGGTGAAAATCTATTAGTCACAGATAATATTGCAAAGTACTATTCGATAAATATTAATTCTGGTGAATTGAACTGGTCGAAAAATAATACTTATTCCTTCAACTCTGAAATTAAAAAACATAAAAATAGAATATTTGTTGTTGATTATAAAAATACTTTAAGAAGTTATAATATAAATGATGGTTCTGAATTATGGAATTTACAAACAGAAGACTCTTTTACAATATCTAATACAAAGTTTTCATTGATCATAATTAATGATATGGTTGTATTTAGTAATTCTATAGGTGATATTACTGCAGTTGATATCAAAACAGGTTTAATAATCTGGCAGCTACCAACTCAAAGTAGCAAGATGATAAATGAAACTTATAATTTTAAAACTTCAAAACTAGTTTCTGATGGTAAATCAATCTTTTTTTCTAATAATAAAAATGAATTTTATTCAGTAGATGCAAAAACAGGGACTACAAATTGGATTGATAAAATTAATTCAAATTTAACTCCTATCATAAGTGGCAATTTTCTTTTTACAGTTTCCAATGAAGGTTATTTGTACTTAATAGAAAAAAATGAAGGCAATATACTTAGAATAACTGATGTTTATAAAGATTATAAAATAAAGAATAGAAAAGATATAAAACCAATAGGATTCGCCATAGGTGATACAAGACTATATCTAACAAATACAGATGGAAAAATGATTATTGTTGAATTAGATTTTGGTAAAGTAATTAGTATAGAAAAAGTAGCAGGAAATTTTACCTCAAGACCATTTATATATAACCAAAATTTATTTGTCATAAGAAATGGATCTATTGTCCAATATAATTAATTATGATCTTAAAACTACTTGATAAGATCGGTAGAAAAAAAATTGTTTTAGATAGAGGTCCGTCACACCCAAGATTTAATGAAGCTAAACCATGGATGAATAGATATTATGTTTTGTTTAGATATAGACCAAAATGGTTCCCATTTAATATTCTGATTCATGAAATGCTTGCTGATGATCATGGCGAAGGTGTTCACAATCACTTATGTCCATACATTACTATAATTTTAAGGGGAGGTTATTGGGAAACTACTAAAAAAGGCAAATTTTGGAGAAAGCCAGGCTACATTGGTTTTAGATCTGCAAATACTCATCATAGAGTAGACCTAAAAGAAGGTACAAAACCAATGACAATTTTTATTCCTGGTCCTTTTGGTTTACGAAAAGGATCGAGATCTGAATATGGTATAGATTTTAAAACTAAAAAATGAATTTAAATAGATTATTTATAAACCTTTGTAAGAAAAATAATTTAGAAATTCACGATAATCAAATAGATTTAATAGAAAAACTTAATAAGTTTTATAATCTTAACTTTAATAAATCATTTCTAAAAAAAATTTTTTCTAAAAAAAATTCTAAATTTGGTTTTTATCTACAAGGTGATGTTGGGGTAGGGAAAACTATGATTTTAAATTTTTTTTATGAAAATTTTAAATTTACAAAGCAAAGATTACATTTTAATGAATTTATGATTAGCTTTCATGATTTTGTATTTCAAAACAAAAAAAATAAGAAAGAAAATGTTGTTGAAAAATTTGTCAGTAATTTAAAAAAATATGAATTGATTTATTTTGATGAATTTCAGGTAACAAATATTGTTGATGCCATGATATTGGGTAACCTTTTTAAGAAGATATTTGATAAAAATATAAAAGTTTTATTTTCATCTAATATTAAAATTAACGATTTATATAAAGATGGATTACAAAGAGATCAATTTCTACCATTTATCAAAATCTTGAAAAATAAGTGTTATGAGGAAAAGTTATTAATAAAAGAAGATTATAGAAAATCTAATAAAAGTAAAAACAAAAGATATTTTTATCCATTAAATGAGTCTACTAACTTTAAGGTTAATAAATATTTTAGACAGTTGACTAAGAATAAAACGATTCAAGAAAAGACAATAACTACCAAAGGGAGAAAATTTATAATTAAAGAATATTATGATGGTATTGCTAGATTTGATTTTAAAGAACTATGTGCCAAAAATATTGGTGCTGAAGATTATATAAAAATTTCTCAAAAATGTAATTTTGTTGTTATAGAAAATATCCCTAATTTCAATAATAGTAATTCAAATCAACAGCAAAGATTTATTACATTGATCGATATTCTTTATGAAAAAAGTATTCCAATTATGACTACTTCTCAGTCAAAACTAGATTCGTTAAGTTCTTCAAATAATTTGAAACAATTTTTTAAAAGGACAATTAGTAGGCTTTACGAATTAACATCAATTGAAGTTAGTTATCTGTAAGGATCATAAGCCCATTGCAATATTGCTTGTCTTTGTCTTCTTCTGCATCCCAAATCACCTTTTTCACAATTTTTTTCAATTGCTAGAACATGTCTTCTAAAATTTTTCCATCTTTTAATTTGAATTTCATCTATATGTGAAATTCTTCTTCCATTAATAAATCTGCAATACCATTGAAACCAACCCAAAGGATCTTCCTTAAAAATCCAACCTTTTTCTATCCAATGTTCTCTTGATAAACCTGAGGCAACTTTGAATCTATTTAAACTCACATCAAAAGTTTTGCTTAGTTCTACATTTTGAAACCATGATTTGGGAAATTCCTTAACATTTAAACCAAAATAAGAGCCACCAAAAACACCTAGCTCCATCATTCTTTTAGGGGTTAATTCAGGTTTAAAAATTTTATAAAAATCTAAATTAACAATCTTTTTTTTTGAGATTTTTGTCATTGAATTTAATAAATTTATTGATTTATAAGCTTTTTATACATTTCTTTATCAGTATCACCTTCACATCCAATTAATAGGACCTTAGATTTAATATCTAGCTTTAATTTTTCTTTAATATTTTGATCTTCACAACTAGCGATTAAACTTATTACACCAGGGGCAGAATTCTCTCCTGCTATAATTTTTTCATCACTAAAACTTGAATTTCCAAGTAGTTTCATAGTATTGGCAATATCATCATCTGGTAAACTAATACAGTGTTTAACTGAACTTTTTAGTATTTTCCATGGAACCAACGAAACCTCTCCACACGACATTCCTCCCATTAAACTCTCTCTTTTGATGTTAATTTTTTCTATCTTACCAGTTTTGATACTTTCCAAGACACATGCTGCACTATCTGGCTCAACCACTAAAGTAACAGGAACATAATCTAAATATCTTGCAATACCCGCAACCATTGCTCCTGCCATTCCGCCAACTCCTGCTTGTAATATTATGTGAGTAATTTTTTCGTTATTAATTTGATCAATGATTTCTTTCATCATAACCGTATAACCAGCCATTGTGTATGTAGGAACTTGCATATAATCTTTCCAAGCAACATCTTGAACTATTTGCCAATTATTTTCTGTGGATTGCTTGATACATTCAATTAATGATTTTTCATAATTACCTTTTACTTTAATCACATCAGCGCCAAGATCAGCCATAGCTTGACCTCTAGCATCACTTACAAATTCACTAATAAAAATTATGCACTTTATACCCAATCTTCTAGCACCCCATGCAACAGATCTTCCATGATTTCCAGCAGTTGCGGTTGCAACAATGATATCTTTATTTCCTTTAGTTACTTTTTCAACCGCATAAGCTCCACCTAATGCCTTAAAAGATTTTAAGTCAAATCTTTTACTTTCATCTTTATAAAATACTTTATTCAAATTTAATTCTTTGGATAATTTATTTAAGGATATTAAAGGGGTGGGGGCATAACCTTCCCATTTTGAAATAGTAGAATAGGCATCATCAATCTCTTTTTCTGATAATGAACTTAGAATTTTTTTTTTATCAAATGAATAATTTTTGTTATCTGAAAATTCAGTATATTTCCATTGATGACCATTGGATAGAATTGTCATAATCTAACAATCAAGAGTATTATCTTTTTCCCAGTTAGTAATAGGCTTTGTTTTGTTAAAGTTTTCTTTTGAATTAAACTCATTTATTTCAGAGTTTCTAAGTTTTATAAAACTTTCAATAACATCTTTTCCAAATGCTTCTTTCATTTCTTTATTATTTTTTAATTGATCTAAAGATTGTTCTAATTGATCTGGAAGTTTAGGTAAATCTGGATATTTGGCGTAGTCTGTATACATATTACAATCCAAAGGTTTTCCTGGATCGACTTTATTTTTTAAACCATACAATCCAGCTGCTAAAACGCTAGCTTGTAATAAATAAGGGTTTACTGAACCATCCATTAATCTTAATTCAAACCTACCTGGGTCTGGAATTCTTATCATGTGTGTTCTATTGTTGCCTGTGTAAGAAATACTACTTGGAGACCAAGACGCACCAGATTTTGTTGGTGGTGCATTTATTCTTCTATAACTATTGATTGTCGGATTAAAAAAAGCAGATAAAGATGATGCATTTTTAATAACTCCACCTAAAAAATAATATGCCATTTTACTTAATCCAAGTTTATCTGATTTATCTAAAAATTTATTTTTCTTTCCATGCCATACTGATACATGAGCATGACAGCCGTTACCGGTTAAATTTTCAAATGGTTTAGGCATAAAAGTGGCTCTTAATCCATGTTTTTCAGCAATAGTTTTAACCATATATTTAAAAAAAGTATGTCTATCTGCAGTTTTTAAACAATCATCATAATCCCAATTCATTTCAAATTGGCCATTAGCATCTTCATGATCGTTTTGATATGGGCCCCATCCCATTTCAATCATACTGTCACAAATTTCTTTAATTAAATCGTATCTTCTCATTAATGCTGATTGATCATAACAAGGCTTAGATTGAGTGTCTTTTGAATCAGCAATAGAATTTCCATCTTGAGAAATTAAAAAATACTCACATTCAACACCTGATTTCATTGTTAAATTTTGTTTTTTAAGCATTTTAATTTGTTTTTTAAGCATAACTCTTGGAGATGCTTCCACCGGTTTTCCATTCATCCATAAATCTGATGCTAACCAACCAACTTCTTTATTCCAAGGTAATTGAATTAAACTATCAGGATCTGGAATACCAAACATGTCCGAGTCTGCAGGAGACATATCAAGCCATGCAGCAAATCCTGCAAATCCTGCACCAGCACTTTGCATTTCTTTAATTGCATGCGCAGGCACTAATTTTGATCTAAGTACTCCAAATAAATCTACGAAACTGATTAAAAAATATTTAATTTTTTTTTGTTGAGCAATCTTGAATAAATTTTTAGCCATATCTTAGGTTATCACAATTATCCAAAATAAGAAAAAATAGTTTCTTTATAATAAATTAAATTTACAACTATTATTATAACTATCGCAAGCACTACCCCATACTTTGCTTTAGGAAATGCTACACCTCTCATTTTAGTAGGTCTTAGTTCTTCGTTGTTATCAGTCATTTGTAAAGATTATAAAAAAAGGGCGCCACTTTCAAGTAGCGCCCAAACTTTTCTTTTAATTACCAATCGGTAATGTTGCTTTTATGATCATTAGCACCATGTCTTTTTCTAGATAATCTCGAAAGTTCCTCACTTTCAGATTTGTTAGTAATGACATGCCAACCAATCCATATAACTATACCTAGAATAACCAGTAAAGTTTCAGTGGATCCTGCTCCCGGATATACTGCTCCGACAACTTCATCGGCACTTAAATGATCTATCCAGTTTGTAACTGTAGCCATATTTTTCTCCTTTACCTGGTTGCAGATGAAACAGCTCTTTCATCTTTTTTAGCTTCTTCCATCATTTCATAGTCTAATCCAGCTATCTCTACTTCACGTGGGATTCTTAATTTGCCCATACCGTTAAGTACTTTAGCTATGATGTAGCCTGGTATTAGTCCAAGAACTACGAACATAATTATTGCTCCTAGGAATTGTCCTAAAGGGTTAATAGTTGCGTAAGTTGATCCGTCCCACATAGCTCCTACACTGTATCCAGATGAAGGATAGCCATTTAAAACAAATCCACAAATTACAAGACCAACAAAACCAGCATAACCATGTACTGCTACTGCACCAACTGCATCATCAATTTTGAATTTACGTTCAACCCAGTAATGTAGTTTGTAAGCAATTACAACACCGATCATACCAATGATCATTGCTTGAATTGGATGATATAAATCATTTCCAGCTGAAGCACAGATGACACCTGCTAGTCCACTTGAGTAAGTCCAGAAAGGATCACCTTTGGCAATCACGTATCCGGCCAATAATCCACCTGATAGTGACATCAGGAAGTTAAAGGTTATTCCACTCAGTGTAGTAGGGGTTACATATATGTTCGTAGCCGTCCAATAGGTTACACCTTCCATTCCATATTCAGGTCCAAGATCAAATATCGGTATATTACATGCTGCATAAAATCCCCAGAAACCAGTATAAATTAGAAATAATCCAACTGTAACTAGCCAAGGATTTCTTGGTCCTATATTTCTTGGCTCACCACTTGATGAGAATTTTCCTATTCTAGGTCCTAAAACCATAAGAACACCCAAAGCAAATCCACCCGCAATCGCGTGAATTACGCCTGATGCATAAGCATCATGGTATCCTAATATTTTAAGCATCCATCCATCAAAGTGCCATCCCCAAGCAGCATCAATTACCCAGAAACACGAACCTATTGCAATTGCTAAAATTCCAAATGCAAAAGTTGTAATTCTTTCAATGATTGCTCCTGAAACAATAGAAGCAGCTGTCCATGAAAATAGTAAGAACGCAGCCCAGAATACACCACTTATGTGGTCACCTAAATTAATAGCCATAAATTCTGAGTTTGCTAAATACCATTTAGCACTAAAAGTACTTTCATCGGTTATCAATGCAGTACTTTCATTCATTATTGAAGGTGCAATTCCAGGTCCTGTTGGAAATGCCCAGTAAATCCACCAACCAAAGAAAAACCAAGTTACTGTTACCAAAGGTATCAGCATTGTATTTTTCATAAGAGTATGTTGGTGATGTTTGTATCGAGAAGCTCCAACTTCATACATACAGAAACCGACGTGAATTAAAAACATCAGTACCACTGTTACCCAGTAGTAAAATTCTGTAAATATGGTTGTAAGAGCACCTAACTGATCAGTCATATTCTCTCTCCCATATTAGTTTTTAAAAGCTTATGAAATTTCTAAGGGTGTGACAAATAAAACAATCTTAAAAAACCTAGTGTAGACAGTAGGTTTTAAAAAATAATCAACTCTTGATTGTATTGTTAAAATTTTAAGTAAGCTTTTTTCAAATCAACAAGAGGGTGTTTTGGAGACATTTGAAACTTAACCAAAAGTTCTCTTGCTATCATATCTCTATCTTGTTGGTTGTTTGGTAATTTAATAGATTTTGGAATAGTAACCCACCCATTTGCATTTCTACAAAATACTGCTGGCCTATCTTCTTCATAACCCATATGAACATCTTCTAACCAGTTAAGATCGTCCCATCCCATCGCTTCAACATATTTTTTAAGAAATGGAGTAATTCTTTTATAGTCTGGAAGCAAATTTACATCATATCTATAACCAATATGTTGACCAATTAACTTTTCTCTCGCAGTTTCTTTAAAAGTACCAAGTTTTAGTTTTTTTTCTTTTTTAACTTTGTTTTTAACTTTTGCTTTAGTTTTTGTTTTTTTCTTTGCCATAATAATTACCCTTATATTTTGTGATAGTTATCAACACCAACAGTATAGTTAGTTCCTGCTAAAGGAACTTTCGCTAAAGCAGATGCCTCTGAAGTTAATGCAGCTAAATCTTCTGGCTCTAGAGAATGGATATTTGTTTTACCACATGCTCTAGCTAAAAGTTGAGCTTCTAGAGTCATTGCATGAAGATAATTATATACTCTTAGTGCAGCAGCGTCAGGATTTAATCTTGCTCTTAATTTAGGATCCTGAGTAGCAACACCAACTGGACAACGTCCAGTATGACAGTGATAACATTCTCCAGCTTTTACACCCATTTCTTTTTCAAAGTTAGCTTCCGGAATATCTTTATTGCAATTTAAAGCCATCATTGATCCAGTACCAATTGCTATTGCATCAGCACCTAATGCTAACGCTTTTGCCATATCAGCACCGTCTCTTACACCACCAGCATAAATTAATGTAACTTTACCAGTTTTACCCACATCATCGATTGCTCTTCTAGCTTCTCTGATAGCGGCAATTCCTGGAATACCAGTATTTGCAGCAGCAATATGTGGTCCAGCTCCAGTAGAGCCTTCCATTCCATCTAAATAGATAGAGTCAGGGTCACATTTTGCAGCCATACGCACATCATCATAAACTTTTGATGCGCCAAGTTTTAATTGAATTGGCACTTTGTTTTTTGTTAATTGTCTTAACTCTTCAACTTTTAGAGCTAAATCATCTGGACCTAACCAATCAGGGTGTCTAGCGGGTGATCTTTGGTCAATACCTGACGGTAATGATCTCATTTCAGCTACTTGGTCAGTAACTTTCTGCCCCATTAAGTGTCCACCCATTCCAACTTTTTGACCTTGGCCAATGAAAACTTCGATGCCATCTGCAAGTTGAGCATGGTGTGGGTTAAACCCATATCTTGACTGAATACATTGGTAATACCATTTTTCAGAATATCTTCTTTCATCTGGTATCATTCCACCTTCTCCAGAACAAGTCGCGCTACCAGCCATAGTAGCTCCTCTTGCTAATGCAGTTTTTGCTTCATAAGAAAGTGCGCCAAAACTCATACCAGTAATGTAAACAGGTATATCTAGTTCAATTGGGTTTTCACATCTTGGACCGATAACAGTTTTAGTTTCACACTTTTCTCTGTATCCTTCAATTACAAATCTTGTAAGTGTTCCAGGTAAGAAAACTAAATCATCAAATGTTGGAATTGGTTTCATTAATGCCATTCCACGCATTCTGTATCTTCCTAACTGAGCTTTAATATGAATATCGTCAATTACCTCAGGAGTAAAAATAGCATTATGACCTAATAAACTTTTATTTCTTTTTCCTTCTTCATGGGCATGTACATCTGCTTTTCCACCAACACTTCCATTACTTTTTTTCTTTTTAGATTTTTTCTTAGGCATTAAATTGCTCCTTTCTTCTCTGTAGGTTCTAAATTATCGTAATTCCATAGTTTTTTGCCAGCTACAATTTTTTTCATTTTGCTGACGTCAAAATTTTCACCAATTTCTGCAACTTTTAATTTTCTAGTTAACCAGTCTTGATCACTTTTTGTAAGTTCAGCATCAACAGCGTCACTTCCATACGAACCAATACTACCACCAATAAAAATTGTACCATCATACATAGAGTCGCCTAAATTTATTCCAACATCTCCTAGAATAATTATTCTTCCTCTTTGCATCATAAAACCAGTAAATGCACCTGCGTCACCACCAACAATGATGGTTCCACCTTTCATATCAATACCAGTTCTAGCACCAACACTACCTTTACAGATTAAGTCTCCACCTCTAATAGCAGCACCAAAACAAGATCCGGCATTTTTTTCAATAACAACTTTACCAGCCATTAAGTTTTCTGCACATGACCAACCAACTCTACCATTAATTCTAACAGTTGGACCATCACATGAACCCATACCAAAATAACCCAAACTACCTTCAAAAATTAAGTTTAATTTGTTTAAAATCCCAACTCCCAAACTATGTTTTCCTTGAGGGTTTTTAATAACAATTGTTCCATAACCTTGACTCATTAAATTATCTATTTCTTTATTAGCCTCTGGAGCAGTCATATCTTTAACATCAAGATCTGTTCTTTTGTTAAAATCAACATCATATGTTCCAAAATAATAAAAGTTCTCTGCTTCATCAGGGTTAAAAAATTTTTGCTGAGTTCTTCCTGTTAAGATCTCAGTGTGCATACCCATTGACTGGGCTTTAGATTTTTTCTCACTTGTTTTTAGATTTGCCATACTTTCACCTCTCCATCAAATGGATCATAAGTATCAATTTCCTGTGGAAGAACTGATCTGATCGCTATTTCTTCTGAACCCATTGCAACTAAATCATCTGACTCGTAAAGAACCAAAGGTTTTGCTGCCATAGTGTCTTTTGCCATTCCTAAAGAATCTTTGGTTGCTACAAAATATGTAAATACTCCATCAAGACCAGTTAATGAGTCTTTCATACCCTCTTCAAGACTTGCACCTTCCCTCATCTTTTGAGCAATATAAACTGCGATTAATTCTGAGTCACATTCAGACATAAATCTCATCCCTTTATTTTCTAAAACTCTTCTATTATTCCAATAGTTTGTAAGTTGACCATTATGAACTACAGATACATCGCTGAAAGGATAACCCCAAAATGGGTGAGCTGATTTAATATCTACACCTGATTCTGTAGCCATTCTAGCATGACCAATAGCATGTGTTCCTACTACTTTATCTAAGCTATATCTATCGCAAACCATTTTAGCATTTCCAAGATCTTTAATTACTTCTAATGATTTACCCATTGAAAGGATTTCAACACCTGGAATGCTCTCTATCTTTTGAGAAAATTCTAATAAGTCTTTTGTGTCATAATCTATTTCATATCTTAATGAGTAGGGAAGTGTTCTTTCTTCTTTAACAATTTTTGCTCCCATTTCAGAAAGATATTGATCAACAATTTTTTTTCTTTCATCGTAAACTGAAACATCTTCCATAATTGATGAACTACCTTCTCCAACATTTTCTCCAACTTTGAAACGCATGACAAAGTTTTTACCATCTGTATCACCGTATAAAGCATAACCCGTTGAATCTTCACCTCTATGCTTTAATGCTTGAAGCATTCCTTGTAGTTCGCTTCCAACATTAGAAGATTTCCCTCTATGAATTAAACCTGCAATTCCACACATATAATTTACCCCTTCTATTTTATTTAAAGACCTATGGTAGACAATCAAGATAAGTATCTAGATCCCATTGAGTCGTTGCTCCTAAAAATCTTTCCCATTCATCATTTTTATACCAATGAAATACTTTATACATTTCATCTGGCATAGCTGATTTAATAACCTCATCTTCAGCTAAACGATCAAGTGCTTGACCAAGACTTAAAGGTAATTTTTTAACTTCTTTACCAGCTGCTTGAGCTTCATACATACTTCTTGACTCTGGTTTTCCTGGATCAATATTATTTGATATTCCATCATCAAAACATTTTAATAATCCTGAACCCATCAAGTACGGATTATGCATTGAGTCAACCGAACGATATTCAAATCTTCCTGGGGCTGATACTCTTAATCCACAAGTTCTATTTTGATATCCCCAATCAGCATAAACTGGTGCCCAGAAACCTGTGTCCCATAATCTTCTGTACGAGTTAACAGTAGAAGATCCTATTGCAGTTAAAGCACCTAGGTGTTTCATAACACCTCCTATAGCTTTTAATCCTACTTTACCTGGTAATTGAACATCTTTAGTATCTGGCATAAAAGTATTTGTTCCACCTTCAACGTAAGTAAAAACTTCATCCATTGCAGGTATAGATTTATGACTTAATTTATTAACTTTATCTTTTCCACCTTTCCACAAAGACATATTAGTGTGACAACCACTTGCCGACACACCCATAAAAGGTTTTGTCATAAAACAAGCAATCAAATTGAATTCTCTCGCAACTTGAGCACAAATTTGTCTATAAGTTGAAAGCCTGTCAGCATTTCTTAAAACATCATCATACATCCAGTTTAATTCTAACTGTCCTGGAGCGTCTTCATGATCACCTTGAATCATATCAAGACCCATAGCTCTTGCATATTTCATAACTTGCATAAATACTGGTCTTAAAGATTCAAACTGATCTATGTGATAGCAATAAGGTTTTGAAAAACCTTTTCCAGTTGGAGTACCATCTTCATTTTTTGTTAGCCACATCATTTCTGGCTCAGTTCCAACTCTTAGCTGATAACCATGTTTTTTCTTAAACTCTTCAGCATGAATTCTCAGGTTACCACGACAATCTGAAGTTAAATGAGCACCTGGGTTTTCTCTTTCTTCTCTATTTCTAAAACAAGTAACAAAAACTCTTGCTACTTTTTTATCCCAAGGTAATTGACAAAAAGTTTCTGGATCAGGGATACCAACAAGTTCTTTTGCTTCAGGTCCGTAACCAATATAATTACCATGACGATCAGTAAATAAATTTGCAGTTGCCCCATAAACTAATTGAAAACCTTTTTCACATGTTCTTTCCCAGTGATCAGTTGGAATTCCTTTTCCAACAACTCTACCAGTAACAGATATGAATTGAAAAAAAATATACTCTATGCCAAGCTCATCTATTTTGGCTCTAACTTGTTTTACTAATTTAGCTCTGCCTGGTTGGTTAACATGTCTATCTAGATCAGTCATTTTTTTTCACCCCTCAATGAATTTTATTTATTCAAAGGTAGCTGAAAACTTTATTAGTGTCTAGGCTTGAAGTTAACTCCAAGGGAACGGACTGTTCGATGTAGGGTGAAGTTCACCTTTCTCGTAACGGTTGAATCTAAACGGTTTTAATAAATCACTCTCAGTACCAAGAATTTCTTTTGCAACTAGTTCACCAACACCAATCATTTTGTAACCATGGTTAGCATCAGCAATCATGTAAACATTTTCTAAAAATCTATCAAAAATTGGAAAAGAATCTGGCGTCATACACCCAAGACCACCAGATGGACCTTTTCTATATAGATCGGACTTTCCTTCAAATCTTTTTTGACAATGAGCTAAAGCCGAACACCACATATCATTAAAAGCTTCTGTAGTTTGAAACTCAGGAGAGTCAATTCCATATGGATCAACATTTACTTTATCAAAATGTTTATCAACTATATAAGGAGAAGTCCCACCCTGAACACCTAAACCTTCAATGTCGGGCTTGTAATAAATTCCCCAAATTTTGTCTGTAATTAATTTTTTAGTTTTATCTGAGTAGAGTGGAGCTGTAGAATCAACATGGATTACAGGAGGTTGCTTACCATTATTCATTTTTAAAAAATCTGCATCAACACCAATTACACCTTCTTGAAGCATCCAATATGTCCACATATCGGTTTCATGCATTTTACCATCTTTACCTTTAATATTTGCTGTTTTTGGAAGTTCTAACATGTTCCAAAAATCTCTTGCCCATGGACCTGCACCAATAACAACTTGTTCACACTCTATAGTTCCTTTGTCAGTCTCAACACCTGTAACTGCCTTACTATTACTTCCTCTTTTAAAACCTGTAACTTTAACACCTTTCATTACCTGAACACCATTTGAAGTAGATTTACTTTCTAGAGCTTTAATGGAGTCTTTATTAAATGCATATCCACCTTTTTTTTCATGAAGAACAGATGTGATACCTTGAGCTTGCCAGTCATCAAACATGCCTTTCATATAATTCATACAATCTTTTTCACCCTCAATAAATTCTGATTCATAGCCAATTGCTTTTTGTTGCTCATAAATTGTTGAAACATCTTCATGCATAACTTCTGGTGATATTTGCAAATATCCTACAGCATTATATTTAAACGCTTTAGGATCACTTTCCCAAACTGATACTGAATGAGCCATAAGCTCTCTCATAGCTGGTTGAAAATAATTATTTCTAACTACGCCACAAGCGATACCACTTGCACCAGCTGCAATATCTTTTTTTTCAAGAACAATTATATCGCCAGGATTTTTATATGTTTCAGAAAGTTTCCAAGCAGTACTCAAACCATGAATACCACCACCAATTATAACTACTTTAGCTTTTGAGGGTAATGTTGACATATCAAAACATTATTTTTTGCAATCATTAATTAATATAATTTTTTATAGAACTAAAAATTATATATAAAAAATATATGCTTTGTTAATTTTAAGAAATAATTGGCTAATAGCTTATGTTTTTAAGTGTAATTAAATAATCATTGAATTCATTAATGAATGACTCACTTGGCATTATATTCTTAATTCTCTGGTCAGTTGAAGTTTTTTCAAGACGGAAGAATCCTTTTTCACAAGCTTCAGTAATTATTAAAGCAGATTTAGGTCTAGAAGTTTTAAATAATTTTGTTTTTAATTCTTCAACAGACAGCTTGGTTCCTTCTTTGTATGCAGACATTACCAATAACATCATATGATAATGAGAAGGAGACTTTCGAAAAAAATAGTTACTAGATGTATGAGATTGTCTCATTTGATCTTCCCAAAAATTTAATAGTGTTTTTTTTTCCTTTGGCATTATACTTTATGCTCTTACTCTAGATTTCGTTGGATCGTAGAATGGAAATGCAATAACTTTTGCACCAATTCTTTTTTGATGCCCATCTAATTTGCCAACTTCAACCTCAGTTCCTATTTCAGAATATTTTACATCAATTCTACAAAGCGCAATATTTTTACCAAGTTTTGGTGATAACATTCCACTTGTTATTACACCAATTTGTGCCCGACCTACATGAACACAATCGCCATGAACAGCTGGTTCGTGACCAACTAGTTCTAATCCAACCAATTTTTTTTGAGGATTTGCTTTTCTTTTAATTAATTCTTCTTTACCTATAAAATCATCTTCTTTAGTTTTAAGTGGAACTGTAAAACCAATCCCCGCTTCAAAAGGATCAGTTTGATCGTCAAATTCATAACCATAAAAAATTAAACCTGCTTCTATACGAACCATATCTAAAGCTTCTAAGCCCAAAGGTGTGATATTAAACTCTTTCCCAGCTTCCCAAACTTTATCCCAAACTTCACTAGCATCTTTTGGATGACACCAAATTTCATATCCAAGTTCACCTGTATAACCTGTTCTCGAAATTACAATTGGTGTTCCTGTTTCATGATCAATACGAGCAATATTAAATCTAAACCACTCAAGCTCAGTTATTGATGGTTGGATAGGAGGTGTCCAAACAAATTTTTCTAAAATTTTTCTACTATTTGGACCTTGAACAGCAATGTTATGAATGTGATCTGTTGCAGATTTTATCCAAACTTTATAATTTTTCTTTTTAGCTTGTTCTTTTAACCATTCCCCACTGTATTCATCTCCACCAATCCATCTGAAGTTATCTTGTCCAAATTTAAATAGAGTACCATCATCCAACATACATCCATTTTCATAACACATTGCGGTGTAGACAACTTGACCTACTGATAATTTTTTTACATTTCTAGTTAAAGTGTATTGCATTAAATTTTCTGCATCAGGACCAAGTATTTCAAATTTTCTAAGAGGGGATAGATCGGTAGCGATAGCACTTTCTCTACAAGCGTTGTATTCTTTTATTGTTCCTGAATTTGTAAAATTATTAGCTAACCAAAAACCTTTGTACTCAATAAAATTCCTAGTGAGCTCAGATGTTTTTTCATGAAAACCTGTTTCCTGAGTTAGTTTTGGTTCAGAGTCTGTTTTCATTCTAAATGCAATTGCTTTTGAATACTTATTATTCTTTCCATAAGTTCTAACAAATATATCTGTTGGATTCCAGCCATTAGCAGCATCCACATCACAAGGACAAGCAGATGAAACACATGTTAAATCTTTTAACGCTCTAAATAGAACATAATCTCCAGGTCTTGACCATGGCTCATCAAATGTTGCAACATTGTTAGAATCAATAGCAGTATTAAAAAAAAGATTTATAGCTGACCAACTTTTTCTAGCGTTAATATCGTATTTTTCTAAACCTTTATTAAAATTATCTGTGCAATTGATGTGCCCCATGTAACCTAGGTCTTCATAGTATTTAGAAGTACAGGCTAGATTAAAAGTGTCATGTCTTCCAACAGTATCTCTTACAACCTCAACCATTGCTTCATGATTTCCATCGTAAAACTTAGAAAACAAACCTGGACCTGGATAAGCACTACCCATGAACGTTCTTGTTGCTTTGTCATCAATTATACTTTCGATACCATCATTTAATTTATGGGTATCAAAAGCTAAAAAATCAGAGCATTGCCTTCCACCTGTATCTATAATTTGAATATATTCTCCCGCTTTCACCTCATAAGTTTCTGCAGTTCTTCTTTTGACAAGTTGTTCAACTATAGGATCGCTTAAGGGATCAGGTAAAATAAATTGTTCATCCGTTTCTGAAAAATTTGCCCTATTAATAAATACAGTTAAGTCAGTAGGTGGATTTTGTTCATGAACATTCAATGGATCACCAGGAGCAGCAATTAAGACAAAACATTTATCTTTTGAAGATAGAGTAATTTTTTCCCCCATCAAGCAATCTTCATCAAACATAATTGATGACTTAGATTTTTGAAGATCTAAATTTCTTTTTTTAAAAATTCTCTCAATTTTTTCATCTTTTGCGATTGCTCTTTTTGAGAAATCTGCATTTGCATTTTCTTTGAGGTTTAAAATTGATAAATCTGGTTTTCCTTGATTATCAAATACAATAATTTCGCAAATTTGTTTTCCATCATCATTTATTATTTCAATTTTATCTTCTGGCAGAACCTCAATTACGGAAAGACAACCACCTTTAACAAAATATCTTTCAACTCCTGGTGGTAGAGCCCTTAAACCTGGATTTTTAATTTCGTTACTAGTTCCTAACATTATACCCAAATTATATATATTTTTTATAAGCTTATTATAATCAAAACGAGTTGACTATAAGTTTAATTAAGAACATACTTTGAAAATTAATATTAATAGAGGGGAAAAAAATGAAAAAAATAACATCATTAATATCTGCTCTGATCATTTCTGTAGTAAGTTTTACAGGAGTATCTAATGCAGCAGATAGCAAAAAACCCATCGTGATACCAACTCATAACTGGTCAAGCCAAATCGTAATGGCATATGTTATCGGTGGAATCTTTGAAAGCATGGGAAATAACGTAAGTTACGTAAATGCAGACTCACAAGCGGTATATGAGTCAATTAGAATTGGAGATGTTTCTATTTCTCATGAAGTATGGGAATCTGCTTTTGGTAAGTCATTTACAACTGCTTTAGATAAAGGTGGTCTTCTTGACTGGGGTGATCATGAAGCAAGAACTCTTGAGGATATGGGTTATCCTAACTGGGTTGCTGAAAAAGGATTATGTCCAGGTTTACCAGATTGGACTGCTCTAAAAAATCCTGCTTGTGCTAAGAATTTCGTAACACCTGACTCAGGTGGAAAAGGAAGAATGCTAGAAGGACCACAAACTTGGCATGGAGATTTAATACCTCAAAGGGTAGATGCTTTAGGTTTGGGAGATCTTTGGATGGTTAAATTTGCTGGAAGTGCCGATGCACTATGGGCAGAATTATCAGCCGCTGAAAAAGAAGGAAGAGGAACAATTATCTTTAACTGGACACCAAACTTTACAGATGGTGCTGGTTTTACATTTATCGACTTTCCTCCATACACTGCTGGTTGTAGACCAGAAGATGGTGGTGACGGGAAATGTGGTTCGCCAGATGGTTATTTGAAAAAAGCTGTAAATGGCGATTTTCCAAAAACTCATCCAGCAGCTGCTGCAGCGTTCAAAAAAATGTCATTCTCTACAAGTCAAATTGGTGCAATGGCAGCTTTAGTTGACGTTGAAAAAATGACACACGAAGATGCTGCAAAAGCATGGTTAAAAAAGAACAAAAAAGTTTGGAAAGCTTTTACTAAGTAAGGGTAAAGTTTTTAAATTTGAATCTCTCCCAACAATGTTGGGGGAGATTTTTTTTTAACCTCATGATAAAATATATATCAATTATATTTTTTAGCTTATTTTTTTCAAATCACTTATTTGCTAAAAATATTAGTATTCAAGAAAATATAGATCTTAAATTTATTTGTGATTTAGAAAAAAAAATAATAAAAAATTTAGAATATAATTATCAAACATTTTTGGCTAAAGATTTAGATGAAAAAGGCTTGGATAAATTTGAAATTCTAGCATTAAAACCAGAAAAACTTTTTGTAAATGGATTATCTTTATTTCTTGCAAAATCAGATAGGCTAAATGTTAAGATTGTAAATAAAGACGTTGTTTTATTTAAAGCAATTGATAAAAAAAAAAATTATTCTGAGTCAGCTATAATAGACAGAAAATCTGGTGAATTAATTCATGAAATTACAAGAAATATAAAAAGTGAAAATTCTGAAAAAGAAATTTTCTTTTATTCATGCAGCAAAAAGGAGAAAAAAGTCTGATTTTTTTTTAGATGATTTTGTGTAAAATATTAAAATGAAAAAATTTATTATTAGTATAGTTTTAAGTTTGTTGATTACCTCTTCAGTATTTGCTCGAAGTACCGGATGCAAAGAAGGTAATTGTGAAAATGGTTATGGGAAGTGGGTATATACAGATAAAACAACTTATGAAGGTGAGTGGGTTGGAACAAAAAAACATGGTCAAGGAACTGAAACATGGCCAAATGGATATATCTATAAAGGTGAATTTAAAAATAGTTTGTGGAGTGGTTTAGGAACTTTAAATTTTCCTGATGGTTCAACCTATGAAGGTCAGTGGGCTAATGGTTTTATGAATGGAGAAGGAACTTTTACTTGGTCTGATGGAAAACAAAAAACAGGAACATGGATAAATGGAAAGTTGCAAGAATAAATGTCAAAAGAAAATTATTTTCATAAAATAAAAGAGTTACCGGAAACTACGAAGCAATTTGGTGGCTTGGTAATAATGATATTAATCATAGTCTTATCTTTTGCTATTTTGAACAATATTTTTGGTGAAGGAGATGAGCTAGTTGCAAAAATGAAAATTGAAGAAGAAAGAATAGCCCAAGCAAGAAAGCTAGATAAACTAATTTCGAGCCTCCCTTCAGGAATTTTAGTATCTTTTGATGGAACAGATCATTTTAGATTAACTGATGAAGTGTATGAAAAGGTATGTAATGCTACAAAACTTATTCCACAACGTGCAATTATGGGAGCTAATTTTCTAAATTTTAGAGCACACGAGTTGTATACAATGAACGGGAATAAAATCAGTGAAACGTTTGTCAAATGGGACAATGAGAAGAGCAAATGTTACGCAGGATTTGTAGTAAGTGGAAAAAATGTTGGTGTAGATGAAACAATCACTGTTAGTGGCGAAGCTTTAAGTTTTTTAAGCACAGGTATTGATACAAGAGTTTATTATATTAAAAATTTTTAAGGAGGAAAAAAAATTATATCGATTTTATTTTATTCTAATTTCGTATAACTTATTCATAATTTATGTCTGACCCAATTATCAAATGCGAGGGTGTTTATAAAATTTTTGGTGAAAATGCCAAAAAAATGCTTGAAGAAGCAAATGGCAATGTAGATGCAAAAACTTTCCAAGAGAATGGATGCATTGTAGGTGTAAATAATGCTTCTTTTGAAGTTTTGAAAGGAGAAATGTTAGTTGTGATGGGTTTATCAGGCTCAGGTAAATCAACTTTATTGAGATGTATTTCTAGATTAACTGAAGCAACAGGTGGAAAAATTTTTATAGAGGGTCAAAACCTACTTCAATTAAATAACAAAGAGTTAATTGATCTAAGACGAAATAAAATGGGAATGGTTTTTCAAAGCTTTGCTTTATTGCCTCATAAAACAGTTTTAGAGAACATAGCCTTTCCACTTCAAATTAAAGGAATTAAAACTGAAGATAGTATTAGTAAAGCAATGGAAATGGTAAAATTGGTTGGACTTGATGGAAGAGAAAACTATTTTCCAAGAGAACTTTCGGGAGGCCAACAACAAAGAGTAGGTATTGCTAGATCATTGGCTGTAGAACCGGACATATGGTTTTTGGATGAACCTTTTTCTGCATTAGATCCATTAATTAGAAAAGAAATGCAAGATGAATTTTTAAGACTTCAAGAAAAATTGCAAAAAACAATAATGTTTATTACTCACGATTTTGACGAAGCTTTAAAATTAGCTGACCGAATTGCGATTATGAAAGATGGTGTTATTGAACAATTAGATACACCAGCTAATATTGTTTTAAACCCTGCAACAGAATATGTAAGAAAGTTTACTGAAGAAGTCCCTAGAGAAAAAGTTTTAATAATAGAAGATGTGATGGAAGCGTCTGCGAAAGATAATTTAAGTGATTTAAAAGTTTCAAAAAATGAAATTATTGAAAACGTAGCAGAAAAAATTCTAACTCAAGAAAAAACAGTTGCTGTAGTAGATGAAAATAATGAAATTATAGGTTCTATCAATCCATCAAAAATAATTAATACAGTTTTTGGAGGACGTAAAAATAATAGTTAAAATATGGAATTAATAAGAAAATATCCCAAGTTGTTTCAGTGGTTATTTTTATTAATAGTATTTTTTGCATTATGTTTCGCTATTGATGTTCCCGAAACTTATAAATTCATAAGAGGGCAGGCAGAATTTATTAAAGATCCCAACCAAAGTTCATACGTTTTATTTGGTAAAGAGGTGAGATATTATGCATTTGACGTTTTTTGGAGATTACCTCCACTTCTAGGATGGCTTCCAATTTGGATAAATGACTCTTTATTTTTCTTGATGAATGAGTGGATGCCAATGGAGTTTTGGAACGAAGATACTCAAGAATTTAAAACTCGACCTTTAGTATTACAAATTACTCGAAATGTAACTTCTTTCATGACTTTTCTTATTGAATTAATAAGAGAGATTTTATTAGGTGGGCTGAATACTATTGTTGCATTTTCTAGTTGGGATTGGATTGACGCAAATCCATGGGCAGAATTACCTGGATTACCATGGACAATTGTAGCAGCAGGAGCAACAATATTAGCTTACAAGCTTAGTGGTAAGGGACTTGCACTTTTTGCTGCTTTAGTGATGATTTATATTTCAATATTTGGTCAATGGAAACCTTCAATGCAAACACTATCTTTTATATTAGTAGCAGCACCATTATCATTTATTTTTGGCTTAGGTTTGGGTGTGGCAGCATTTAAAAGTAAACGAGTTGAGAAAACTTTATATCCAATACTTTTAGTTATGCAGACTATGCCACAATATGCAGTCTTAGTTCCAGCAATTGTTCTATTTGGAGTTGGGGATCATGCAGCTGTAATCATAACTATGGTTGTTGCGGTACCTCCAATGATACTATTAACTTTATTAGGTCTTAGAGGGATATCTCCAGAAGTTATTGAAGCTGGTAAAATGAGTGGATGTAGTAATTGGCAATTAATGTCCAAAGTGTTAATTCCAACTGCTAGAAGAGATATCTTAATTGGTGTTAACCAGGTGATTATGGTTTGTTTTTCTATGGCCGTTATTTCAGCTTTTATAGGTGCAAAAGGTTTGGGGTTTAATTTATTGCTAGCATTAAATCAGTTAAACATTGGATTAGCACTAGAAGCTGGACTATGTATTAGCTTGATTGCAATACTTTTGGATAAAATGTCTCTAGCCTGGGCTAATAAGCAAATTGATTATTTTGGTAATTTAACTTTTTTCCAACGTCATAAAAATACATTTTTTTTTGGTATAGCTGTAATATTAGGGATATTATTTGCATACTTTGGATCTTTTTATTTTAAAGAAGGTTATAATTATCTTTTTGAAATTCCACACAACAAGGGAATTTCAACAGCTGATTTTTGGAATAAAGGTGTTGATTGGATTTTTGACACCTTCTTCGTATATATAAAAGCATTTAACACTTGGTTAATTGTGGATGTGCTTCAGCCGATGCGTGCTTTATATTTAAGAATGCCTGCTGTTGCCACATTAGTTTTAGTAGTAGGAGCAGGATACATAATAGGCGGTATTCGTTCTGCTTTAGTTGTTTGTGGGTTAACATTATTTATTGCGTTAAGTCCATGGTGGGATAGAGCTTTAGTTACAACTTACATGGCAACCTTTGGTGTAATTATATCTTGTATAATTGGATTTACAGTTGGTACTTTGTGCTTTCAGAACAAGAATTCAGCTAGTTTTATGTTGGGAGTTTGTGATATTTTTCAAACATTTCCATCATTTGTATATTTAATACCTGTAATGATGCTTTTTGGAATAACAGACACTTCAGTATTAATTGCAGTAATAGTTTATGCAACAATACCAGCCACTAGATATACTATTGAAGGTTTAAGAAGTGTGCCAACAGCTTTACACGATGCAGCGACAATGTCAGGTGTAACGAAATTTCAAAGATTATTTAAAATAGAATTTCCCTTAGCTTTTCCACACATGATGCTTGGATTAAATCAAACGATAGTATTTGCTCTATTCATGGTCATTATTGGTGCATTTATTGGAACTGAGGATCTAGGACAATATATTTTAAAAGCTTTATCTGATAAAAAAGGTGCGGGTATTGGATTAACCCTGGGTATTTGTGTCGCTTTTATTGGTTTAATTTTTGATAATTTAATTAGAACTTGGGTGGATCAAAGAAAAAAACATTTGGGAATAAATTAAGAAAGATATTTAACTTCAGAAAAACGATCTGTTGGAAAAATCCAATAAAATTCTAAAGTTTCTTTTCCATTATTTCTTAAAGCATGTTTTGCATTTCCTTCAATATATACTACATCACCCTTGCTGATCTCTTCCAATTCTCCTGATTTATTTAATATACCAGTACCATTTGTGATAACATATATTTCTGCGGGTGAATGATAATGGAGTGTCAAATCTCCTCCAGGAGCAATTTCAGCAAAACCTAGCGAAAGTCCAGAACTTTTTGTAAAATCTGCATCAATTAAAAATTTCCACCTAACCCCAGGATATTTATCAGTTGATGACCACTCTTGATTTAATACAGATTTAAGGTTTTTTACAAAAATCATTTAATCAAGACATCAAAAATTATTTTTTTTGATCTAAAAAAACTTTTAAAGAGTCGTCCATCGCAGTTTCCCAAGGTGTATGATGAACTGGTCCAACAGAACCTGTTACAGGTGAAGAGAAAGATTTATTTCTATAAGTCATAATGTCCTCAACTTTATGATGTTCCCATTCTTTAAAATGTTTTCTAATTAATTCAAAATCAATTTTTGGATAATCAGACATGCTATGAAGTTCTTTTGTATATTCAGTTTGAAAATCAATCATCTGATCAGGATTCTCCAACTTTTCTTCCATTGATACCCATTTGTTTATATCTTTTTCTATTTCTGTATCATTTGGAACTTTTATTTTTCCCATAACTACATCTCTTGCAAACCAAGCTTGACAATCAAACATATTAAAAGTGTGAAATTGGTCCTGCATTCCAAGGTACATCAATTTATGATTATTTTGCCAAACTACACCTTTATATAATTTAGGTGGATATAATCTGTTAGTCGTTTGAAGCTTAAGATCCTCAGATATAAAAGGGAAATGGTGAAGGTATCCCGTACATAGAATTATTGCATCTGCCTCTTGTTCATGACCATCTTTGAAAATTGCCTTGTTTCCTTCAAGTCGATCTAAATGATAAACTTCTTTCATACCTTTAGGCCATTTAAATCCCATCGGATTATGTCTATATCCAATGGTTACACTTTTTGCTCCATATTTATAACATTGTAGAGCAACATCTTCTGCAGAGTAACTACTTCCTAAAACAACAACATTTTTGTCTCTAAACTCTTCAGCATCTCTAAAATCATGAGAGTGCATTATTCTTCCTGGGAAAGATTTCATTCCGGGATATTCAGGTATAAATGGAACTGAAAAATGTCCAGTTGATACAACCACATAATCAAATGTATCTTTTAAAATTGAATCATTTTTTTTGTTTCTATATGTGAGTTCGAAACGGTCATTGCTGTAAGTTACATTGGTAACAGTTGTATTGAACTTTACCTTATCTTTTAAGTTTCCTTTTTTTACTCTACCTAAAATATAATCATATAAAACTTCTCTAGGTGGAAATGAAGGTATTGGTTTTCCAAAATGCTCATCAAATGAATAGTCTGCAAATTCTAAGCATTCTTTAGGTCCATTAGACCAAAGATATCTGTACATGCTATTAGGCACAGGGTCACCGTATTGATCAGAACCAGTTCTCCAGCTGTAATTCCATAATCCACCCCAATCTTCTTGTTTATCAAAACAAACAATTTCTGGAATTTTTTCACCTTTTTTTTCAGCTTGTTCAAAAGACCTCAACATTGATAATCCACAGGGGCCAGCACCAATAATAGCAATTTTAGTCATATAATTAACTCCAGATTTTTTATTTTATTTATCCAATTTAGTCATAAAATATTAGAAATTAAAAGAAAATTTGCATGTATTTTAAGATAAGATCTTGCAAGGGTTGTAACAATTAGCTAGAAAACTTTAGCTTTAATTTAGCTTATGAAAAAAATAATTATAATAGGTGCTGGTGCAATGGGGTCTGCTTTTGCGGTTCCATGTTTGGATAATAAGAACGATGTTACAATTGTTGGAACACATTTAGAAGATAGCTTAATTGAAAGTATCATTTCTAACAATCATATTCATCCAGGATTAAAAACGCAGTTACCAAAAGAAATTAAATTTGAACGATTTGAAAAACTACAAAATATTTTAAAACAAAATATTGATATTATCGTTTGTGGAGTAAGCTCAGTAGGTATTGAGTGGTTTGTTCAACAAATTTCAAAAAATTATAAAAAAAAAATTCCTATTGTATTGTTAACCAAAGGATTATCTATAGTAGACAATGAACTTTCTACACTTTCAGACAAAATAAAAAATCTTTTAAAAAAAGAAGGTCATTCTAAAATTAATATTTCAGCTATTAAAGGACCATGTTTAGCGGCAGGATTGGCAAACAAAATGAGAACAGGGACGGTTATTGCTAATAAAAATTTAAAAGATTGCCAGTTTTTAAAAAAAACAATCTCAACAAACTATTATTCTACTGAAATCTCAGAAGATATAAATGGCGTTGAGTTATCAGGAGCTATTAAAAATATTTATTCAATGTTAATAGGTGCATCCGAAGGGCTGAGTAACCCTCAAGCTACAAAAGAAATTCAATCAAAATACTTTTTAAATACTGCAGCATCTTTAATACATAGATCAATTTCTGAAATGGTTGAATTTGTCACTAATTATGGAGGTAAAGCCGAAACAGTTTATGGTTTAGCGGGTCTTGGTGATTTATATGTTAGCGCAATTGGTGGAAGAAATAGTTTAATGGGAAAATATTTAGGTGAAGGGTATCTATACAATGATGCTAAAGAAAAATTTATGAAGGATATTACTGTAGAAGGTGCTCAATTAGCTTTAGAAATTGGACCAAAAATTTTGCAGGATTTAAATCCGAAGCATTTCCCGCTTATGCTTAGTATGCTGCAAACTATTTGTGAAAATAAAAAATTACAAATTAATTGGTAAAAAATTTTTTAAAATAAACCTTCTATTTCACCATCTTTATTAAGTTTAATAGAGTCAGCTGCTGGCACTCTTGGTAGTCCTGGCATTGTCATAATAGCCCCACAAACTACAACAATAAATTCTGCACCTGAAGAAAGTCTTATTTCTCTTATTGGCAGCGCATGACCAGTTGGTGCACCTTTGAGGCTAGGGTCAGTTGAAAAACTATATTGAGTTTTTGCAACACAAATTGGTAATTCACCATATCCAGCTTCTTCAAAGTTTTTTAATTGATCTCTAATTTTTGTATCAGCTATAACTTCATCTGCTCTGTAAATCTCTTTTGCAATTGTCTCAATTTTTTTAAATAGAGGTATTTTACTATCGTATAAAAACTTAAATTTAGCCTCATTTTTTTCACATAAATCAGCAACATGAGCGGCTAGTTCTTTCGTCCCCTCACCACCGTTTGCCCAGTGAGTACAAAGACTTGCTTTAACTCCTAATCCATCACAAAATTCTATTAAGGCTTTTACTTCATTGTCAGTGTCTTTAATAAAATGGTTAACTGCAACAGCAACAGGTAATCCAAATTTTTTCACATTTTCAATATGTCTTTCAAGATTAATTAATCCTTTTTTAAGAGCATCAACATTTTCATTTTTTAGATCATCTTTAGCAACTCCACCATGCATTTTTAATGCTCTTATTGTTGCAACAATTACAACACAGCTTGGTTTTAGATTTGATTTTCTACACTTAATATCCAGAAATTTTTCTGCACCTAAGTCTGCACCAAACCCTGCTTCAGTTACCACATAGTCAGCAAGCTTTAATCCAGTTTTAGTAGCAATCACAGAATTACATCCATGTGCAATATTAGCAAATGGTCCTCCATGAATTATTGCGGGATTATTTTCTAAAGTTTGAGTTACATTTGGTCTGATTGCATCTTTTAACAACACAGTCATTGGACCTTGAGCTTTTAAATCTTTAGCATAAACAGGTTTTTTATCTCTTGTGTATGCAATTGTAATATTTCCAATTCTTTTTTCTAAATCTTCTAAATCATTAGATAAACAAAAGATCGCCATGATTTCTGATGCAACAGTTATG
>CABXEK010000007.1 GCA_902511185.1 uncultured Pelagibacteraceae bacterium
CAAATGTATGAAGAATTTCTAATAATTTCTTAATATCGTGTTGATGAAGTCCTGTTGTTGGTTCATCTAAGATATACATTGTTCTTCCAGTTGATCTTTTAGAAAGTTCTTTTGCTAATTTTATTCTTTGAGCCTCTCCACCAGAAAGTGTTGTTGCCTGTTGGCCAATTTTTATATAGCCCAAGCCTACCTTTTTAAGGGTTAAAAGTTTTGTTTTAATATTAGATATATTTTCAAAATACTCACAACCTTCGTCAACTGACATATCTAAAACGTCAGCAATACTTTTATTTTTAAATTTAATTTCTAATGTTTCCCTATTGTATCTAGTACCTTTACATTCATCACATTGAATATAAACGTCTGGTAAAAAGTGCATTTCATATGTGATTACACCATCTCCTTCACATGCCTCACATCTTCCACCTTTTACATTAAATGAAAATCTTCCAGGTTTATACCCTCTGGTTTTAGACTCTGGTAAGCTAGTAAACCAATCTCTTATTGGACCAAATGCTCCTGTATATGTAGCTGGATTTGATCTAGGAGTTCTTCCAATAGGGGATTGATCAATGTCAATAATTTTATCAATTAGTTCAACTCCTTTGTAACTTTTAAAAGTCTTAGGAGCTTTTCTAGCTTTATTGTTAAGTGTCAAATTTAATGCATGATATAATGTTTGTAGTATTAACGTTGACTTACCACTACCTGAAACACCAGTAATACAAGTAAAACTTCCTGTTGGAATTTTTAGATTCACATTATTTAAATTATTTCCTGATGCACCATTGATTTCAACAAATCTTCCATTTTTTGCTAATCGTCGGGTTTTAGGAACTTCAATAATCTTTTTATTACATAGATATTGACCAGTTATACTATTTTTATCTTTTTTAATTTCTTCATAGGTTCCTTGTGCAGAAACTTGACCACCGTTAGTTCCTGCTTCTGGTCCCATATCTATAATATGATCAGCGTTTTCCATTGTTTCAGTGTCGTGCTCAACAACGATTACAGTATTACCTAAGTCTCTTAACCTTTTTAAAGCATTAATAAGTTTAACATTATCTTTTTGATGCAATCCAATTGAAGGTTCATCAAGAACATATAGTACACCTGTTAGACCTGAGCCAATTTGAGATGCTAACCTAATTCTTTGAGCTTCACCACCCGATAAAGTACCAGACTCTCTAGATAGTGTTAGATAATCAAGTCCAACATTAAGTAAAAAGTTTAATCTTTCATTAATTTCTTTTAAAACATGTTCTGCAATCTTAAACTGTCTTTTGTCTAGATTTTTTTCTAATTCTTTAAACCACTTAGCAGCATCTAGAATAGATTTTCTTGTAACTTCACTAATATTGTGATTATCAATTTTAACACATAAAGCTTCTTCTTTAAGCCTATCTCCATTGCAGCTCTCACAAGCAGAATCAGATTGATATTCTGCTATAGCTTCTCTCTTCCATTCACTATCAGATTCTAAAAATCTTCTTTCAAGATTATTTATTACTCCTTCGAAAGTTTTTTTATGTGAATATTTTTCATAACCATCATCATAGTTAAATTTAATTTCTTCTTCATCTGAACCATATAAAATTACATCTTTAATTTTTTTTGGTAATTTTTTCCATTTTTCATCAAGAGAAAAACCATAATGTTTTGCAATAGATGCTAAAGTTTGAGCATAATATAGAGTAGTGGATTTGGCCCATGGCTCAATTGCACCATCCGCAATACTTTTTCTCTCATCTGGAATTACTAAATTTGGATCCACATTTAATTTCATTCCAATACCCTCACATTCTTCACATGCTCCATAGGGACTATTGAAAGAAAAAAGTCTAGGTTCTATTTCTTCGATAGTAAAGCCACTTTCGGGACATGCAAATTTAGTTGAGTAAATTAGTTTCTCTATTTTTCTAAATTTTTGTGGTAATGTTTCGTCTTCATATTCTACAAAAACTAATCCATTAGATAAATTTACTGCAGTTTCAATACTTTCTGCTAATCTGTTTCCTAATTTTGAATTTAACACAATTCTATCTACTAAAACTGAAATATCGTGTTTAAGTTTTTTATCTAGATTTGGAGATTTTTCGATATCATATAGAACATTATCAATTTTAATTTTTCTAAATCCTCTTCTTTTATAACTTAAAATATCTTTCTTATATTCTCCTTTACGACCTCTAACTACAGGTGCATAAATATAAATTGTACTTTTTTTTGGCAGTTTTTTAACTAAGTCTACAATTTGAGTTATTGTTTGAGAGGTAATTGGTTTACCTGTAAATGGTGAGTATGGGATCCCAGCTCTTGCAAATAAAACTCTCATATAATCATAAATTTCTGTAACTGTTGCTACAGTTGACCTTGGATTCTTAGATGTATTTTTTTGCTCAATAGCAATAGCAGGACTTAAACCTTCAATGAGATCTACATTAGGTTTTTTCATTTTATCCAAAAACTGTCTTGCATAAGCGGATAGACTTTCGACATATCTTCTTTGACCTTCGGCGTAAATAGTATCAAATGCTAATGATGACTTTCCTGAACCAGATAAGCCAGTTATTACAATAAATTGATCCTTTGGTATTTCAACAGAAACATTCTTCAAATTATGTTCTTTAGCACCCTTAATAACTATCTTTTTAATCATATTTTTTGTTGCTTTGAGTTAATAAAATTAATATTCACAAGAATTGTGATATAAATCTAATTAATAAATTTAACAAATATAAATATTATGGCTGGAAGTTTAAATAAAGTATTATTAATTGGTCGTTTGGGCGCAGACCCTGAGATCAAGCAAATGGTTAATGGTAAAAGTGTAGCAAGACTAAGTTTAGCTACAAGTCAAACTTGGAAAGACAAGAACACTGGTGAAAAGAAAGAAAAGACAGAGTGGCACCGTGTAGTTGTATTTAATGAAGGGTTGGTAAATGTTATTCAACAGTATCTTAAAAAAGGTGCTCAAATTTATGTTGAAGGTCAATTAACTACTAGAAAGTGGAAAGATGAACAGTCTGGTCAAGACAAGTACTCAACTGAAATTGTTCTTCAAGGTTATAATTCCACTTTAACAATGCTTGGTGGTGGTAACACTGGCGGAGGAATTCAAAATGACACTACTCAACAAAATAATATTGAGGACTCACCACAAATGTCTAATGATATGGATGACGAAATTCCTTTTTAATATCTATGCAAAAAACTGAAGTTCCTAAAGATAAGAATATTAAGTTAATCTCAATGCATGATGAGATGAGCTCATCATATTTATCTTATGCAATGAGTGTTATTGTAAGTCGTGCTTTACCTGATGTAAGAGACGGCTTAAAACCAGTGCATAGAAGAATTTTATATGCAATGTACAAAGGTGGTTATGATTGGTCTAAACAATTTAGAAAATCTGCAAGAATAGTCGGGGATGTAATTGGTAAATATCACCCTCACGGTGACCAATCAGTTTATGATGCACTTGTAAGAATGGTTCAAGATTTTTCTATGAGTCTACCTTTGGTTCAAGGTCAAGGTAACTTTGGATCAATTGATGGAGATCCAGCTGCAGCCATGAGATATACAGAAACAAGACTCTCAAAAGTTTCTCAATTTTTAATCGATGATATTGAGAAAGATACAGTATCTTACAAAAGTAACTATGATGAAACTGAAAAAGAACCAACAGTTTTGCCTGCTCAATATCCTAACCTTTTAGTGAACGGAGCTGGTGGTATTGCGGTAGGTATGGCAACTAGTATTCCGCCTCACAATCTTGGTGAAATAATAAATGGAACTTTAGCTTTAATTGATAATAAAGATATTAAGGTAAAAGAATTAATGAAACATATCCCTGGACCTGATTTTCCAACCGGTGGTGTGATAATTGGAAAAGATATTATCAAACAAGGTTATAACAATGGAAGAGGCTCATTTAAGATTAGAGGCGAAGTATCTTTAGAATCATTAAAAAATGGTAGAGATAGATTAGTTATTACATCTATTCCATATCAAGTTAACAAGTCAGTATTAAATGAAAGAATTGCGCAACTTGTCAGAGAGAAAAAAATTGAAGGTATTAAAGATATAAGAGATGAGTCTAATAGAGAAGGTATAAGAGTTGCAATAGATTTAAGAAATGGTGTTGAGCCTGAAACTATTAAAAGACAACTTTATAAAAACACTCAAATTGAAAGTTCATTTGGTTTTAATACATTAGCGATTGTTGATGGAAAACCTAAAACTTGTAACTTAAAAGATTTTCTAACAAACTTTTTATCTTTTAGAGAAGATGTTGTCATAAAAAAAACTAAATTTGATTTACAAAAAGCAGAAGAAAGAGCACACATTTTATTAGGATTATCTGTATCAGTAGAAAATTTAGATAAAATAATTAAGATTATTCGTTCATCAAAAACTCCAGATGATGCCAAACAATCTATATTAAAAACAAAGTGGAAAATAAATAAAACTCAAAAACTTATTTCTTTAGTTGAGGGTAAAAAAACCAAAAATGTTTATTCTTTATCAGAGCCTCAGGTTACAGCTATATTAGAATTAAGATTACAAAAATTAACAGCTCTTGGAATAAATGAAATAGAAGTCGAGATAAAAAAATTAGCTGAATTAATAACTAAATTTAAAAAAATCATATCTTCTAAAAAAGAACTTTTAAAAGTTATTAGTGAAGAACTTAAAAACATTAAAGAAAAATTTGCAGTTCCAAGAAGAACTAAAATCATAGATGCTGTATTAAACTATGATATTGAAGAGACTATTCAAAAACAATCTGTAATCATAACTGTTACATTACAGGGGTATATCAAAAGAGGTTCTTTAGATGGTGTTAAACAACAAAAAAGAGGCGGTAAAGGTAAATCTGGCATTACAACAAGAGATCAAGACTCTGTTATTCAGACACTATCTGTTAACACACATACATCTGTACTTTTTTTTTCTACTGAAGGTTTGGTATATAAAATTAAAGCATGGAAAATCCCTGAAGGATCAACAACTTCTAAAGGTAAATCATTGTTTAATATTTTACCTTTAAAAAATCATCAATCTATAAGTTCAATAATGCCAATGCCCGAAGATGAAACTGAATCTAAAAATTATCAAATAGTTTTTGCAACAGCACAAGGTAAAGTTAGAAAAAATAGCTTGGATGATTTCTCATCAATTAATGCATCTGGTAAAATAGCAATGAAACTTGATAATAACGATAAAATTGTTGGTGTTAAAATTTGTCAAGATGATCAAGATATTATTTTAAGTACTAAGTTTGGAAAATGTATAAGGTTTGAAGCAAAAAAATTAAGAGTGTTTAAAGGTAGATCATCAAAAGGAATTAAAGGTATAGAATTAGCTACAAACGATCAGATAGTTTCATTATCTGTTATTGATAATGATAAAACAAAGAAAAATGGTAAAAAATCAAAAGATGAAAAATCTGAGATAAAAGCTAAAGAGAAATTTGTATTATCAATAAGCGAAAATGGTTTTGGAAAGAAAACCTCTCATACAGACTACAGAGTAACAAATAGGGGCGGCAAAGGTATTATTGGTATTATTAATTCACCAAGGAATGGTAACATAACCTCGTCTTTTCCTGTTTTTGAAGGCGACGAAATTCTTATTTCAACTAATAAAGGACGTGTAATAAGAGTTGCTGTCAAAGAGATAAGAACCGCTGGTAGAAATACCCAGGGTGTAAGAATTATAAAACTATCTGGTGAAGAAAAAGTTGTATCTGCAATTAAAATTGACGATAATCTAATCTAATGAATAAGGTAGCCATTTACCCAGGTACGTTTGATCCTATTACCTACGGTCACATAGATGTTATTAGAAAAGCTTTAAAGTTATTTGATAAAATTGTAGTTGGAGTTTCAGATGTTAGTAACAAAAACTACCTTTTTAACTTTGAAGAAAGAATTGATATTGTTAACAAAGCGTTATTTAAAGATTTAAATTTAAATAAAAAAAAAATAACCGTTGTTTCATTCAGTTCTCTTACAACTGATCTATGTAAAAAGTATAAGTCTAATATAATTTTAAGAGGTTTAAGAGCTGTTTCCGACTTTGAATATGAATTTCAATTAGCTGGCATGAATAGAAAGCTCAATAATAATATTGAAACCATTTTTTTAATGTCTGATGTAGAGAATCAAATAATATCTTCTCGATTTGTTAAGGAAATTGTAAAATTAAATGGTGATATAAGAAAATTTACTACCAAAAGCACAATTAAATCTTTAAAAGAAAAATATGAGTAAAATTTTAACAACTATATTTATTTTATTTTTTTTATTTACTAATCAATCAATAGCACAGGAGAATATAATGATTTTAAAATTAAAAGATGGTGATGTGAAAATTGAGCTATATGAAGATATCGCTCCAAATCATGTTAAAAGAATTAAAGAATTAGCTGATAGCGGAAAATACGACAATGTTGTATTTCATAGAGTTATAGATGGATTTATGGCTCAAACTGGAGACGTAAAATTTGGTAATTCAGAATCCAAGGATTTTGATTTAAGAAGAGCTGGAATGGGAGGGTCTGATTTACCAGATTTAAAACAAGAATTTAGCAGTGTTCCACATGATAGAGGAACTTTATCAATGGCTAGATCTTCTGATCCAGACAGTGCAAATAGTCAATTTTTTATATGTTTTAAATCCGCACCTTTTCTTGATAGACAATACACAGTATTTGGAAAAGTTTTAGAAGGTATGGAATTTGTTGATAAAATTAAAAGAGGTGATGATAGTAATAACGGTTCAGTATCAGATCCAGATAAAATCATTAGTTTTAAATCTCAATAATCTCTTTAAATGGCATTAAAAGATTTTGCCTTTAAAGTTTTAAAAAAAGATAAATTTGCTAGGTGTGGTTTAATTGAAACTCATAGAGGAAATATTAATACACCTGCTTTCATGCCTGTTGGCACACAGGCTACAATAAAAGCTTGTACAATCGATGATATTAAAAAAACAGGGTCAGAGATAATATTATCAAATACTTATCATTTAATGATTAGACCAGGTGTGGAAAGGGTTCAATCAGCTGGTGGTCTTCACAATTTTATGAATTGTGATTTACCCATACTAACAGACTCAGGTGGATTTCAAGTAATGTCTCTATCTAAGCTAAATAAGATTGATAGAGAAAAAGGAGCAATTTTTAATTCGCATGTTGATGGTAAAAAATTTTTTTTAAGTCCAGAGGAAAGTATTAGAATTCAGTTAGGACTTAATTCAGACATTGTAATGATTATGGATGAATGTCCTAGAAAATCTAATGAATATGAGCTGATTAAAAAATCAATGGATTTATCTTTATATTGGGCTGAGAGGTCTAAAAAAGCTTTTGGTAAAAACCCTCATAAAGCTCTATTTGGGATTGTTCAAGGTGGTTTATTTAAAGATCTCAGGATCAAATCGTTAAACGAATTGATTAAAATTGGGTTTGATGGATATGCTATGGGTGGTTTAGCTGTAGGGGAGACGCAAAACGAAATGTTCAATGTGCTAGATGATGTTAAAGAATATCTTCCAGACGAAAAACCTCATTACTTAATGGGTGTAGGAACTCCATCAGATATAATTGGTGCTGTAAAAAGAGGTATTGATATGTTTGATTGTGTCTTACCGACAAGATCAGGTAGAACTGGATTAGCTTTTACGTGGGGCGGAAGATTAAATATAAAAAATAATAAATATCAAAGAGACAATACTCCATTAGACCCTAATTGTAATAATTTAAATTTAAATAAATATTCAAAAAACTATTTAAATCATTTATTCAATACTAACGAGATTTTAGCATCTATGCTTTTAACTCTTCATAATATTAACTTTTATCAAGAGTTAATGTCAGCAATTAGAAAAAATATTGAGGAGGGCACTTTTGACGAATTTCATGATAAATACATTAATAAGTTGTAACAGATATACATTTTTTAGTTCAATTTGACGTTTGAAAAATCATAATAATTCTGTATATAACAACTATTCATTTTGAATATATGTGGGCCCTTAGCTCAGTTGGTAGAGCAATTCCCTTTTAAGGAATGGGTCGATGGTTCGAGTCCATCAGGGCTCACCATTATTCCTTAGCTTATAACAATTGGTGGATAATCTAGCACTACATCGTTCATCCATTCATTCAATTTCTTTATTCTATTATCTGATGATGGATGTGTGCTCATAAATTCAGGAGGTTCTTTTCCTTTATTAAGTTTTTTCATCCTTTCCCATATCTTAACTGTTTCTCTAATATCATAACCTGATAAAGATGAAAAAATCATTCCTAAATAGTCTGCTTCACTTTCTTGTTTTCTTGTAAAAGGATTCATGATTCCAAGTTGAGACAATAAACCAACAGTGTTCATTCCTGTTGTTCTGTTAACTTGTGATAACTTACCACCACTAAATATATCAATTAACTGAGTTCCAGTATTTAATAAAGTTGCTCTACTAGCTCTTTCGATAGAATGTTTTGCAACTGCGTGCGCAACTTCATGACCCATAACAGCAGCCAGTCCGTTTGTGTTTTTAGTAGCATCAAGAATTCCGGAATAAATAGCAATTTTTCCACCTGGCATACACCAAGCATTTCTAACTTTTTTTTTATCAATTAAGATATATTCCCAATCAAAATTTTTGGTAGGATCGTCTAATCCTTCATTATCAAAATATTGAGAAATAGAGTCTTCCATTCTTTTCCCAATTTCTTTAATTTCAGCTAGAGTTTTTTTATCTTCACTCATTTTTTCTTTATCTTTAATTTTTTCATAAATTTGTGCTGCATGAGCATTGAGTTTTGCCTCAGAAACTAGTTTTAGTTGTTTTCTGTCTGTTATTGGTGCTGATGTACACGAGGGCAACAAAATACTACCACAACCACAACCAACATAAGATAAAAATTTTCTTCTATTCATTTTAATATATAATTGTTAATATCATTTAATTATGAATCTTAATAATAAAATTTTATTAGTTCTATTTATTTTAGCAATAGCATTTGTAGTTTATTCAAGCTTTAATTGATCTTATGACCAAACAATCTAAAAGAAAATCTTTATCATTAACTCTTCGGAATTATTTTATTACTGGTGTTGTTGTTTTAATACCTATTGGTTTTACACTTTATCTTAGCAAGGTATTAATTAGTATATCTTCAAAATTAATTCCAAAAAATTTAAACCCAAACCATTATTTACCTTTTGATATACCTGGAATTGAAATTTTAATTTCTATATTTTTGATAACTATAGTGGGCGGTCTTTCATTGTCATTTTTTGGTAGAAGAATTTTAAAATTAATTGATGATCTCTTTAAAAGAATTCCTTTTTTAAGAACTGTATATTCAGCTATTGTGCAAATGACTGAAACTTTTTCTAAATCAGATAATGATAAAAAAAGTGTTGTGCTTATTGAGTATCCTCGAAAAGGTGTTTGGGCCGTTGGATTTGCTACTAAAGAAAACAGTGGTGAAATGGCTGATAAAACTAAAAAAAAACTAATAAATGTCTTTGTTCCAACTACACCTAATCCTACAAGTGGATTTTTACTAATGTTTCCAATTGAAGATGTTATTTATTTAAATATGACATTTGAAGAGGCGTCTAAATTTATAGTTTCAGCAGGTACTTCAGATAAAAAGTCTTAAGCTATATCATTAATAATATCTGCTCTATCATATAATTTTATTAATGGTTTAAATTTACTTATATCTTCATTTGATTGCTCAATTCTTTTCATTTCTTTTTCAGCTAATAAAAAAAGATCCTTGTTATGAATAGGATCAGCTAATTTGAAATTTTTAATACCACTTTGTTTGAATCCTAAAATATCTCCAAATCCTCTAATTTTCATATCTTCTTCAGATATATAGAAACCATCATTAGACTCTTTTAAAATATTTATCCTTTTTTTTGCATTGTCACTCAAGTTAGATTTAAACATTAGTATGCATGTAGACTCTTTGTCTCCTCTACCGACACGACCCCTTAGTTGATGAAGTTGAGATAGTCCAAATTTGTTAGCATTTTCTATAATTATTACATTTGCATTTGGAAAATCAATACCAACTTCAATAATAGTTGTAGAAACTAAAATTTTAAATTCATTTTTTAAAAAGCTATTTAATATAATTTCTTTTTCTTCAATATTTGTTTTGCCGTGAAGTAAAGATACTTGGTTTGGAAAAAGTTTTTTAAGATACTCAAATTTCTTAACAGCGGATGAGTGATCTAATTTTTTAGACTCGTCAATAAGTGGACAAACCCAAAATATTTGATTTCCAACTTTAATTTCTTTTTTAACAAACTTAATTACATCATTAATCTTACTTTCTAATTTACTATAAGTTTTAATAGGCTTTCTTAATTTTGGTTTTTCAGCAATAATTGAGAGATCCATATCACCATACATAGTCATAGTTAAGGTTCTGGGAATAGGGGTGGCGGTCATTAGCAATATATCACAATTATTGCCACCTTTATCAGATAATTTTTTCCTTTGGTTTACTCCAAATTTGTGCTGTTCATCAATGATAATTAAACCAAGATTTTTATAAGTAACTTTTTTTTGAAAAATTGCATGTGTTCCAAAAATTATATCAATCTCATTAGTTGAAAGTTTATTTAAAATATTTTTTTTAGTTTTATAATCTGATTTACCAGAAATGAACTGTATATTTAAATTTTTTGGAAATAATTTTTTTGCAAGATTATAATGTTGTCTAGCTAAAATTTCAGTAGGTGCCATTACACTTACTTGAAAACCTGATATAATTGTATTGAAAGCTGCCAATAGAGAAACAATTGTTTTTCCACTACCCACATCACCCTGTAACAATCTAAACATTTTTTTTGAAGAACATAAATCTTTATTTATTTCCTCTAGTGTGTTTTTTTGATCATTAGTTAAAGAAAAATCTAATTTATCAATTATTTCATTTTGATTTTTTTCAAGAAAAATTTTATTTTTTTTTTTTATTTTTTTAATTTTTTTTCTAATTTCAGAGTTCACAAGAAAAGTTGAAAAAATCTCATCATATGCAAGTCTTCTATAAAAATTTTTTTTATAATTTCCAATAGTTTCAGGACTGTGTAATTTCTTAATGGATTCATTCCAATTAATATTATCAAAGTTTTTTATTATTTTATTTGAGTGCCATTCATTTAAAATTGGTAATTTATTAATAATTTGGTTTATAATCTTGTTATATAGTTTTTCTGAAATTCCTTCAGTTAATGAGTAAGTGTTATGTTTTTGTTTTATTAGAGACGAATCTTCAGATATATATTTTGGATTAGTAAGCTGATACTTATTTCTAAAAAATCCAATTTTACCACTTACAGTTATTTCTTTTCCTATAGGTAAAATTTTTCGAACATATCCCTCGTAACTATTAAAAAAAATTAAATCAATTTCACCAGTATCATCTGAACACAAAACTTTATTAGGTAAATTTCTAATTCTAGGAAATGAATATTTCTGAGGCGATATTGTTATTGTTTGATTTTCACCAATTTTTAAATCTTTAATCTTTGATGATACGCTTCTGTCTGTATAAGATTTTGGTAATTTCCATAATAAATCAAAGATATTATTGATCTTTTTTCTCTTTAACAAATTTGCTGTTTTAATACCAACACCTTT
Organism: uncultured Pelagibacteraceae bacterium; assembly: GCA_902511185.1. Taxonomy (GTDB): domain Bacteria; phylum Pseudomonadota; class Alphaproteobacteria; order Pelagibacterales; family Pelagibacteraceae; genus Pelagibacter. The sequence goes on from CABXEK010000007.1 coordinate 11,680, forward strand.
TAGTGAAGTTAAATCTGACAACAAATATTTATAATTACTTTTATTATCCATTAACAAATAATATATATTCTAATAATGGACCTCAATATAGAACAATTAAAAAAAAAAATTATTTATCGATCTAATTACCGCGGCACAAAAGAAATGGATAAATTATTAAGTGCTTTTACAAAAAGATATATTAATGAATTAGATAAAGAAGATCTTAAAGAATTGGAAAAGTTATTAGATATTGATGATTCTAATCTTTATAATTTTTTCAATGGATTAGATACGGATTTTAAATTTGACGATAGTAAGATAAATCTTATGTTTAAAAATTTTAATTATAGTGGATAAAAATAGTGGCGGAGAGACTGAGATTCGAACTCAGGAAAGAGTTGCCCCTTTGCCGGTTTTCAAGACCGGTGCATTCAACCACTCTGCCATCTCTCCGTTGACAAGGTTTTATTATTAAAATTATTTAATTCAACCATAAAATGGTCTAATAAAACCTATTAAAGATTTAAAACTATACTTAATATGAATAAAGAATTTAACAAAGGTCTACTGTTAGCTGGTTTCGGTTCTTTTTGGTGGGGTTTTTTTGGTGTTTTGTATTTTAAGTATATTGCTTATATAGGACATATTGAACTTGTTGTACATCGTTGTTTATGGACTACATTTACCTTAATCATAACAACTTTTTTTTTTTCAAAATGGCAAATTTTTTTCAAGATTATTAAAAATAAAAAATCATTAATTTATTTATTTTTTTCTGGTTTTTTAATTTTTATTAATTGGGCAGTATGGATATATGCAATTGCAACTAATAGAATAATTGATGCAAGTTTTGGATATTTTATGATGCCAATATTAAGTGTTTTACTTGGTTATATTTTTTTTAAAGAAAGTCTAAATAAAAAAAGAATTTTTTCAATAATTCTAGTTATTATTTCAATCATATATTTAATATTAGTAAGTTTTAAATCTTTGCCATGGGTTGGTTTAATTGTAGCTATAAGTTGGGGTTTTTATAATTTAATAAGAAAAAAAATTAATGTAGATACAGATGTAGGTCTATTAATTGAAAGTTTGTACATCTTGCCATTTGCGTTGGGCACTTTTTATTTAATAACTTTAAATGGTCATAATGATTTTCAATTATCAAATCCTCCCATGATGTTATTTATTTTTCTTGCTGGCCCAATGACTATTATACCATTATTTTTATATATAAGAGGGGTTGAATTATGTGGATTAGGACCAACTGGCATGATCTTTTATATAACACCTACATTACAGTTTTTATTAGGTTTTTTTTATTATGAAGAACCTTTTTCAATGACAAAATTAGTTAGCTTTATTTTTATTTGGATTGCTGTAATTATATATTTGAAGGATTTGTATGAAACTAATTAAATATGTTTTTATAATTTTAATTTCTTATTTTAACATTGCATACTCTGATAATTATATAGAATTTCAAGAATGGAAAAAAAATTTTAAGATAATTGCTCTTCAAAATAATATTTCAGAAGAAACATTTGATACGGTACTTGCTAATATCAAATTTTTACCAAATGTTATTAAATATGACAGATATCAACCAGAGTTCTATGAAGATACCAAAACTTATATTTCAAAAAGAACATCGACTAAAAAGATTTCAAAAGGTTCAGAATATTATAAAAAAAATTTAGAATTAATTAATACGATAGAAAAAAAATATAATATTGAAAAAGAACTACTTTTATCTTTAATGGGTATCGAAACTAATTTTGGTACTTATGTAGGTAAGATGGACATTTTATCTTCATTAGCTACTTTAAGTTTTGACAAAAGAAGATCTGAATTTTTTTCAAATGAATTATTAATTTTATTAAGACTAATTGAAAAAGGACAAATTGATTACAAAACACTTTATGGATCTTGGGCTGGTGCATTTGGCTTTTTTCAATTTATGCCCTCGACAATGAAAAATTATGCAATTGATTATGATAACAATAATTACATTGATCTAAAAAATAATAAAGATGCCTATGCTTCTGCGGCAAATTATTTAAGTAAAATGGGCTGGAAAAAACAACAACCATGTTTTTATAAGATAGATTTATCAAATAAAATTCCTAGAAGTTATTTAAACTTTTCCGCAAAGAAAATTCATAATAAAAAAAAGTTAAGATATTTTAAAAAATATATTAATAATGCAAATGTTATAGATAAAAAATTTGATAATTTGACAGTAGCTATAATTACACCAGACAAAGATATTATACCAGATGCTGAAAGTTTACACCCTGCATATGTAGTTTTTGAAAATTATGAAATAATTTTAAAATGGAATAGATCTTTAAGATTTTCTTTGGCTGTTTGCACATTAAAAAATAAATTTAGTAATGAATTATAAAAAATTAATAATAACATGCTGGATTTTATTTTTAACAGGTTGTAATCAAAATGGTTTAAATAAAAGATTAACAAATGACTCATTAATAAAATATAAAAATTCGGGTTTTACACTAATCTATGATGATAGTTTAAAAAAAGAAAAAAAAATTTCAAAAAAGATTGATAATAGATCTTTACTGATTTTTCATAAAAACTTAAAAAAGAATTCTTTTGTTAAAATTACCAATCCAACAAATGGAAAGATGTTAATAGCTGAGGTTGCTTCTAATAATGTTACTTTTTCTGATTTTTATAATTCTGTTATCACACAAAGAATTGTTGAAGAATTATCTCTAAATCCAAAAGAACCTTATATTGATTTAATTTCAATTTCTCAAAACTCAACATTTGTTGCAAAAAAAGCCAAAACCTTTGAAGAAGAAAAAAATGTTGCTGAAAAAGCCCCTGTAGATGGAATAATAATTGATAATTTGGGTTCATCAAATAATAAAGAAAAAGAAATTAAAATTAACAAATTTTCTTACATGATAAAAGTTGCTGATTTTTACTATAAAGATTCAGCAAAAAGTATGGTTGATAGAATTATAAATGAAAGTAATTTAAAAAATCCTTTAATAAAGAAATTATCTAAAACGAAATATAGGGTATTATTGGGTCCATTTAATGATATAAAAAAATTAGAAGACTCATTTAACAAAATTAAATTATTAAATTTTGAAAATATAGAAATTATTAGGGATGTTTAAAAAAATACTTACATTTATTGTCTTAAGCTTTTTTATCGTAGAGTTTACTCTAGCTGATTTTGATGTTAAAGCGCGTACGGCCATACTTCAAGATTACTATTCTGGAGAAATTCTTTATGAAAAGAATGCTGATAAATCTATTTATCCCGCATCTATGACCAAAATTATGACGTCAATTATTGCTTTTGATCTAATTAAATCAGGTGACATAAAACTTAATGAAAAATTTATTATTTCTGAAAAAGCATGGAGGCTTTCTACATCAGGATATTCTTCAATGTTTATTATGGTTGGAGACGAGGTTACTGTTGAAAATTTATTAAAAGGTATAATAATTGCATCAGGTAATGATGCTTGTGTAGCATTGGCCGAAGGTATTGCTGGTACAGAGGAGGAATTTGCTATCTTAATGACAGCAAAAGCTCAAGAATTAGATATGGAAAACACAAATTTTGCTAATTCATCTGGTATTAATAATTCAGAAAACCATTCAACTGTAAGAGATATTTTAAAAATGTCTAAATACTTAATTGAAAAACATCCAGAATTTTATAAATGGTTTGCAGAAAAAGAATTTACATGGGATAGAACTGGTGGTGATCCAATAACTCAAGGTAATAGAAATCCATTATTATATAAAAACCTTGGAGCTGATGGTATAAAAACTGGATATCTAGCTGTTGAAAAATACTCACTTGCTTCTTCATTAAACAGAAATGGTAGAAGGCTAATAGCAGTAGGCAGTGGTTTTGAATCTAAAAGTTCTAGATCTAAAGAAAGTTCAAAATTACTTACTTATGGTCTAACTAATTTTGATTTAGTAAATATAGCTAAAGCAAACTCGCCTATTTATAAATTAGATGTTTGGCAAGGAAAACAAGATTTTGTCAATGCATATATTAATGAAGATATTTATAAAACAATTAAAAAAGCTAAAAAAAAATTACTAAAAGTTTCTGTTAAATATGAGGGTCCAATTGAAGCTCCTATTTATAAAGATGAAAAAATTGCTACTTTAAAAGTAGTTTATGATGATGAGTTAGTAGGTGAGTATGATTTATTAGCATTAGAAGAAGTAAAAAGAGTTAATTTTTTATCAAGACTAATAAAGTCTATCAATTACCTAATTTGGGGTGATGTCTAAAAAACCAATTATTGTATTTGAAGGTATAGAAGGTAGTGGAAAAAGCCACCACATAACTGCAGTATCCAAATATTTAAGTAAAAAAAAAATAAGTCACATAAAAATAAGAGAACCTGGTGGTAATTCAAATTCTGAAAAAATAAGAAGACTCATTCTTAATAATAAATCTGATTTTAATAAAAATACTGATTTGTTGTTATATTTAGCAGCAAGAAGTGAGAATATTAATATTATTAAGAAATCATATAAGAAAAAAATTATTCTTATTGATAGATTTACAGACTCAACTATAGCTTACCAACATTTTGGTATGGGTGTAGATTTTAACTTAATTAAAACTTTAAATAATTTTTTGCTCCAAAAAATTAAAGTAGATTTTACATTTTTAAACCTAGTTAATAAAAAAAATCTGCATTCTAGATTAAAAAAAAGAAAATCATTAAATAGATATGATAAATTTGATATGAGTTTCTATAACAAGGTTCAAAAAGGGTTTGTAAAATTGTCTAATCTTAAGAAAAGAAAATACCAATTGGTTAATTCAAATTTAGATATTAGAAAAAATGAAGAATTGGTTTTAAGAAGAATTGATCAATTAATTAAATGAATATAGATCCATCTAATCAAACAAAACTTTATGGACATGAAAATTATTTAAAAAGTTTGCTTAAACTATATAATGAAGATCATTTACCTAATAAGATTCTTTTTTCTGGTGAAAAAGGTATAGGTAAATCAACTTTAGCTTACCATCTGATTAATTCTATTTTATCTTCTGACGAAGAGTTCCCATATGATCTAAAAAATTTTAACATAAATTTAGAAAACAAAACATTTAAATTGATTCAAAACAAATCTAATCCAAACTTTATCTTAATAGATGTGAATGAAGAAAAAAAAAAAATTGATATAGGTCAAATTAGAAATCTGATTTCAACTTTAAATAAATCGTCTTTTAACACAAAACCTCGATTTGTATTATTAGATAACATTGAACTTTTGAATATTAATTCAGTTAATGCTTTATTAAAAATATTAGAAGAACCAAGTGATAAAATTAATTTTATACTAATCAATAATAATAAAAAAGTTTTGCAGACACTAAAATCTAGATGTTTAAATTTTAAAATTTCACTAACTCATGAACAATCTATAAATATTACTAATAAAATACTAAATGAAAATTTAAATAATTTTTTAAATGAGAAATATATTACAAATTATAGCACGCCAGGACAGTTACTCAAAATAATAGATTTTGCTAACAAAAATGATATTGATTTAAAAGATTTAGACTTAAAGGATTTAATTTCTAAAATTATATTAGATAAAAAATATAAGAAAGATTTATCAATTAGAGATTTAATTTATTCATTAATAGAGCTTTATTTTAGAAACAATATATCTATACAAAATATTGATTTAATTAATATGTATAATTATTTTTTAAAAAAGATTAATACTACTAAAATATTTAATCTAGACGATGAATCTTTATTAATGGAATTTCAAAAAAAAATATTAAATGAATAAAAATTTTTATATAACTACCCCAATCTATTATCCATCTGCTAAACCTCATATGGGTCATGCATATTCATCAATAATTGCTGATTTTTTTGCACGATTTAAGAGAATGGATGGTTATGATGTTCATTTCCTAACTGGCACCGATGAACATGGTTTAAAAATTCAGCGATCTGCAGAAAAACAAAATATTGATCCTTTAGAATTTTGTAATCAAATTAGCAAAACATTTCGCGATCTTTCTAAAACACTCAATTTAACTAATACAGATTTTATAAGAACAACTGAAGAAAGACATAAAAAAAGTGTTCAACATCTTTGGAGCGAACTAGAAAATAATGATGATATCTATTTATCAAAATACTCTGGATGGTACTCAGTTTCAGATGAAGCTTTTTATTCAGAAGATGAAATAGAAGATTTAGATGGTGTTAAAAGATCTATCTCATCAAAATCGCCTGTTGAATGGATTGAGGAAGAGTCGTATTTTTTTCGATTATCTAAATGGGAAAAACCTTTACTTGATTATTATGAGTCACACCCAAATTTTATTGCGCCAGAGTCTAGAAAAAATGAAGTTATAAGTTTTGTAAAAAGTGGATTAAAAGATTTATCTGTTAGTAGAAAAAGTTTTTCATGGGGTATAAAAGTACCTAATAATAACGATCATGTAATATATGTGTGGCTTGATGCATTAACGAATTATATTAGTGCATTAAACTATCCTGACTCAAGTGATAAATTATTTAAAAAATTTTGGCCAGCTTCAATACATTTAATTGGAAAAGATATTTTAAGATTTCATGCAGTATATTGGCCGGCTTTTCTACTGGCTGCTAAAATCAAATTACCACAAAGAGTTTATGGCCATGGTTGGATTCTTTCAGATAATGAAAAAATGTCAAAATCTAAAGGCAATATTTTAGATCCAATTGAAATAATTAATCAATATGGATTAGATCCGTTGAGATATTATTTAATTAAAGAAGTATCTTTTGGAAATGATGGAAACATATCACAAGAAAGACTTGAAGATTGTATAAATAGTGACCTTGCAAATAATTATGGAAATTTATGCCAGCGTGTTATTACATTTGCAATAAAAAATTGTAATGGTGAGGTCCCAAAAAATATTAAATTTGAGTCAGAAGATTTGTTAATTTTAAATAGATATAAAGATAATTTATCTATTATAAGAGACAAAATTGACAACCAGGATATTAATTTTTATATAGATTTCATAGTGAATTCTTTATTTGAAGCAAATAAATATTTTAATGATCAAGAACCATGGAAAAAAAAAGAAAATCCTCTAAGATTAAATACAATAGTTTACACAACATTAGAAATTGTAAGAAAAATTAGTTTTTTACTTTATCCAATAATTCCTCAATCATCTATAAAAGCTCTAAAAATTTTTGACCTCAAAGAAAATGATATTAATTTAACTTCTTTAGAAAATAATGAATTTTTATTAAAGGAAAGTAAGTTGAATAAAATTGATATACTTTTTAAAAAGATAGATAAAAATAATGATTGATTCACACTGCCATTTAGATCATGAACCTTTATTAAGTGATTTAATGAATGTAATTAAACGATCGAAAGAAGTTGGTATTAAGAAACTATTAACTATTTCAACTTCTTTTGAAAGTTTTGATAGAATTAAAAAAATTATACAAGAAGATGAAATGATTTATGGTACAATTGGAATACATCCACATGAAACAACTCAAAATAAAATTACTTCCAATACCATCGTAAAAAATTTTATTGATAATCCAAAAATAATTGGAATTGGAGAAACAGGTTTAGATTTTTATTACGAAAACAGTGATAAAGATGATCAAATAAAAAGTTTTAAAGAACATATCGAAGCTTCTATTCAAACAAATTCTCCATTAATTATACATTCAAGAGAAGCAGAAAACGAAACTTTCAATATATTGAACGAATATAAAAATCAAAATTTGAAAATATTAATGCATTGTTTTACTGGCAGCAAAAATTTTGCAAAAAAACTTTTATCATTAAATGCTTTTTTTTCGGCTAGTGGAATTATTACCTTTAAAAATTCTTTAGAATTGCAAGATACTTTTAAAATTTTACCCATAGATAAAATTTTAATTGAGACGGATAGTCCTTTTTTAGCACCAGTTCCCAATAGAGGTAAAAAAAATGAACCTTCTTTTATTGATTTTACTGCTCAAAAACTAGCAGATATAAAAAATATTTCTAAATCAGATTTAGTAAAATTTACAACTAATAACTTTAATAAACTTTTTTTTAATTAAATATTATGAAGTTTATAATTCTTGGATGTGGAAGTTCAATGGGTGTACCTCGTCCAGATGGTTATTTTGGAAGTTGCGATCCAAAAAATAAAAAAAATTTCAGAACAAGATGTTCTGCTTTAATTAAAACAGATTTTGAAAATATATTAATTGATACCTCGCCTGATCTACGAACTCAAATGTTAAGTCAAAAAATAAAAAAAATTGATAAGGTTTTTTATTCACATATGCATGCAGACCAAACACATGGAATAAATGACTTAAGATCTTTTTTCATATCTAATAAAAAACCAATTAATGTTTACGCTGACAAAAAAACATCAAAATATTTGAAAAATACATTTTCATATTGTTTTGATACATATAACAAAGAATATCCTGCTACACTCAAGCTAAATAATTTAAGTAAAAAATTTTTTATAAAGTGTAAAAAAAAGAATATTTTAATTAAACCTATCAAAGTCCAACATGGGAATGTACAATCTATATGTTATATTATAGACAAGAAGTTAGCATATATTAGTGATGTAAGTGAAATTTATAAAAAAGATTATAAATATTTTAAAAATCTTAAATATCTTATTATTGATTGTCTTTGGTATAGAAACCATCCCTCACATTTTAATCTTGAAAAATCTCTTGAAACTATAAAAAAATTCTCACCCAAAAAAGCAATATTAACCAATCTTCATACAGATATAGATTACAATCAAATTAAGAAAATATTACCTAAAAACATCGTTCCTGCCTTTGATGGATTATCAGTGGTTTTATAAAATTTGATCTAATTTTTTAATTATTTTATTTGATAATGGTCCAGTAAAAGATGCAAACGTGTCTTCAACTTTACCTTCTTTATTGATTAAAATTTTATGAAAATTCCATTTAGGTACAGCTGATTGACCGTGATTATCTTTTGCCCATTTGAAAATTTCATGAGCATTTTCACCTTTTACTTCAGTTATTGTCGTCAGTGGAAAGTTAATGTTAAAATTGAATTCACAAAATTCTTTAATATCTGCATTATTATCTTTTTCTTGATTGAATGAATTAGATGGAACACCAAGAACAATCAAACCTTTTTCTTTATATAGATCCCACAATTCTTGTAATTCATTATATTGCTTTGTAAATCCGCAATAACTTGCTGTATTTACAACTAAAATAACTTTATTTTTATAATCATTTAAATTAATTGTCTCACCAGTTATGCTTTCTATGCTGAAATCATAAATTTTTTTTTCATAGTTCGCTGTTGCTGAAGTTTTAAAAAAAAACATAATTATAGTTAATAAAAATATTACTTTTTTCATTGATTAGGTTTATTTGGTGTAAGTAATATTAAAAAATAACCAAATAGTGTTGACAATAATGACCCAGTTAATACACCAATTTTTACACCATCCATATATTGCATATTTTCAGCAAAAGCTAAATTTCCTACAAATAAACTCATTGTAAAACCAATTCCAGTAAGAACTCCTACTCCATAAAAATTGTACCAACTTGTGTTATTTGGCATTTGAGCTACTTTTAATTTTATAGATATATAAGAAAATATAAACACACCCAATTGTTTACCTAGAAATAGCCCGAGCACAATACCAAGGGGAACTTTGTTTAATAATGAAGCAAAAGATAAACCTTCTAATGAAACACCCGCATTTGCAAAGGCGAATAATGGCATTATACCAAAAGCTACATATGGACTAATCGCATGTTCTATTTTTATTAATAAAGAAAAATCTTTTTCTTTTTTTCTATGAGGAATTGTCATAGCTAACAAAACACCAGCAATAGTAGCATGTATTCCAGAGTTATGCGTAAAATCCCAGAGGAAAAGTCCAACAACCAAATAAGGGAAGAATTTCTTAATATTAAACTTGTTAATTAATAACAAAATAACAAAAGCTAATAACATTAAAGTTAAATATTTTATGCTCAAATCTCCTGAGTAGAATAGGGCAATAATTACTATTGCTCCTAAATCATCAATTATTGCTAAAGCAGTTAAAAATACTTTTAATGATAAAGGTACTCTTTTACCTAATAAAGATAAAACTCCCAAAGAGAAAGCTATGTCTGTAGCTGACGGTATGGCCCATCCATTTAAAGTTTCACTATCACCTAAATTTATAAAAACGTAAAATAATGCTGGAACAAGCATTCCACCTACAGCAGCTATTATCGGTAATAAGGCTTGTTTAATGTTTGAAAGTTCTCCTTGCAAAAATTCTCTTTTGATTTCTAGTGTGACAAAGAAAAAGAATATTGCCATTAAAGCATCATTTATCCAGTGTAATACAGATAGTTTTAATCCAAAATTATTTACACCAATAAAAAGGTATTTATTTAAAGTGGTAAAATATAATTCTGCTAGACCTGAGTTGCTTATAATTAATGCAATTATTGCAGCAAATAATAACACAACTCCACTTGCTGCCTCAAGTTTAAAGAACCATCTAAAAGGTTTGGATATATAGTTTATCATACAAAAATTAAACTAGGTCTATAATAAATAGTTTTATATCTTGCAATGTTTCAAATAGGCTAAATAAAATCATTTCTAAGTCAGGAAACACATTAATTAATGGGGTTTTTAGAGTATCTACTAAGATAATTAGTGCAACAAATGATATAATTAAAACAATCAAATAAGAGAAAAACTTACTTGCTTTATTATCTGTATTTTTAGATGAAGCTACAGTTTTTTGTTTTTCTGAAATTTCATCTTTTTTTTCGTTATTAATTTCGGTTTTAATTTTTTTTAGTGGTTGATTTTTTTGATCTAATATTTGTTCTTTATTCTCAGTCTTTGTTTCAACATCTTTTGTTGTGATTTCTTCTTTTAATTGTAATGTCTCACTGTTTGCTTCTTCGATCTTATAAAACCAAACATGATTGCATGACCCACATTGTAAATCTCTACCTTCATTTGGTATTTGCGTACTATCAATTTTAAATTGCTTGTTACAATTTGGACAAGTAATTATCATGCTTCGTTATATACCAGATTTTAATCAAATTTCTTTTAATTTTGGCTTCTTTATACATTGAAATTATCAATAACTGCTGTATTAGTACTCGGATCGGAGTGTAGCGCAGCCTGGTAGCGCATCTGGTTTGGGACCAGAGGGTCGCAGGTTCGAATCCTGCCACTCCGACCATCATTTATGAAAAAAGCGCTAATTTATATACCAAATAAAAATCCTATGCAGTCAGGCACTGCAAAAAGTAATAAATGGATACTTGAATTTAAAACTAAAAATCCAACTACAAATCCATTAATGGGTTGGGAAAGTTCAAATGATACATTAACAGAATTAAGATTAGAATTTTCATCTAAAGAACTAGCAATAAATTATGCAAAAAAGAAAAAAATTAATTTTGAAATAATTGAACCAAAAAAAAGAAAAACTGTTAAAAAATCTTATGCAGATAATTTTTTAAAATAAATTATGTTTAGGTTTTTCAAATTAAGAAAATGGTTAATATGGTCCTGGTTAGGTTCATTAATAATTTTATCATCATTGTGGGTACAAGTTAAAATTGATGTTAAAATTAATGAATGGTTTGGTGTATTTTATGATATGATCCAAAAAGCTCTAGCAAAACCAAATGCAATCACTATTGAAGAATATTGGTCAAGTTTAGCATCATTTATAACATTGGCTGGAATGTATATTGCACTTTATGTTGCGATTAGTTTTTTTACTGCTCATTATTTATTTAGGTGGAGAACAGCAATGGTTGAATGGTATCATGGTGTATATGATAAAGCAGGAAAGATAGAAGGGGCCTCTCAAAGGGTCCAAGAGGACACAATAAAATTTACTCGTATTATGGAGGGATTAGGCACAAGTTTTATAGAATCTGTAATGGTTTTAATTCAATTTGTTCCCATATTATTAGGTCTCTCAATAGGAATACCAATTTTCTTTTTTGGAGATTGGCAATATGGTTTAATTACAGGCGCATTAATTTGGACGATTGGTGGAACTGTATTTTTAATTGGTTTAGGTTGGTTATTAAGGCTCGTTGGTGTTGAGTATGATTTACAAAAGAAAGAAGCAGCTTATAGAAAAATTTTAGTAATAGCTGAAGATGACAATAATGTTAGACCAAAAACAATTAATGAATTATTTTCAGATGTACGTTCAATTCACTTTTTAAGTTATGTAAGATATTTGTACTTTAATGTCGGAAGAATGGCTTATTTACAAGCAAACGTATTATCCGCTTACGTATTTTTAGCACCAGCAATAGTAGCCGGAGTAGTAACACTTGGTGTTATGCAACAGATAATAAGAGCTTTTGGTAGAGTTGAAGGCTCAATGCAGTATCTTTTAAAAGCATGGCCTACTATTATAGAGCTAGCAAGTGTTTATAAACGTTTAAGAGAGTTTGAGTCTAAAATAAAAGAAGATGATTTTATTGATGAAAAGATTTAATGACAATAAATAAAAAATTTATTGATCAGTTTGTTGGCGTTACAACAAAAGCAGCTTTAGCTTCATCATATTTAGTTGGTAAAAAAGATAAGATGGCTGCAGATAAGGCTGCTGTTGATTCTATGAGGTCAGAACTAAATAAAATTCAAATGAATGGTCAAGTTGTTATAGGGGAAGGTGTTTTAGATGAGGCTCCACTACTTTATACTGGTGAATTATTAGGTACAAAAAATGGTCCTAATTTTGATATAGCTGTTGATCCTGTTGAGGGAACAAATTTTGTAGCAAATAATTTACCTGGAGGTATTACAGTTCTTGCTATAGCTGAAAAAGGAAATTTATTTAATGCTCCAGAAACCTACATGAGTAAAATAGCTACTGGTAAAATAGATGACGGATTAATTGATCTTGATTTTTCCTTAGAAAAAAATATCAAAAATTTATCTGAATTTAATAATAAATCAATCTCGTCCCTTACAGTATGTATAATGGACAGACCAAGACATAAAAAAATTATTGATGATCTTAAAAAACTAAAAGTTAATATTAAATTAATTACTGATGGTGATGTGCTTGGTGCAATATATGTTTCGGACCCAAAATATGAAATTGATATGTTTTTAGGTATTGGGGGAGGTCCCGAAGGTGTTTTAGCTGCAGCTGCACTCGATGCTTATGATTGCCATTTTCAAGGAAGATTCATTTTTGATAATGAAAAAGATATTAAAGAAGCAAATTTGATGGGAATAACTGACTTAAACAAGAAGTATGATTTAAATGAAATTGTTAAGGGTGATTCAATTTTTTGTGCCACTGGTATCACAACTAGCGAGGTATTAAATGGTATTATGTTTGATAAAGACAAATATATTTCCGAAACATTAGTTACACATAAAAGTTCAAATTATAAGAAAATAGTAAAAAAAATTAGTTCACTTAATGAATGATTTCAGTTTCTGATAAAAAATGGATTAATCAAGAAGTAAATAAAAATTTGGTTGAAAAAATTAAACAAGATTTTAATTTTAACGAAATTTTGTCGAGACTAATTATTTTAAGAAATTATAATATTACAGAAATCAACCACATAAATAATAATTTAAAGATTACAAATATTTTTAAATATGATTTAGATTTTGATAAAGCATCCAAAATTGTAATAAATTCAATTAAAAGTAATGAAAATATATGTGTATTGGGAGATTACGATGTTGATGGAACTTCAGCAACATCATTACTTGTAAGGTATTTTAAACACATAAATCAACCTCATTTTTATTATATTCCAGACAGAGAACAAGACGGTTATGGTGCAAGCAAAAAACTATTTCAGAAATTAATTTTACAAAAACCTAAGTTGGTAATTATGGTAGATTGTGGATCTACATCAAATGATGCTATCAATTTTCTTAATAAGAATAATATCAAATCAATAATAATTGATCACCATGAAATAAATAAGCCTTACCCAAAATCAAATGCAATTATTAACCCTAAAAAAAATAATAAAAATTCTGAGCAACAATATTTATGTGCTACTGGATTAACTTATTTTTTTATTGATATATTATTATATAAAACAAATTCTAATTTTAAATTATCTAATTTTTTGATTTATGTTTTGCTTGCAACAATTTGCGACGTGATGTCATTAAGAAAAATTAACAAAATAATAGCATCAGATGTAATAAATAATTTTAATATAAAAGATAATCAGGCATTTAACTATTTATTTCAACAATTTGAAATAAATAGGAAATTAAATGTTGGAGATTTAGGTTATTTAATTGGACCTATAATTAATGCTGGTGGTAGACTTGGTTTTTCAAGCTATGGAACTGAGCTCTTAACTAGCGATAACCCTGAGACAATAAAAAAAAGATCAATTCAATTAATTAAATTAAATAATAAGAGAAAAATACTAGAACAAAATATTTTAAATGAAATTGATTTTGATAAAATTAAAAAAGAAAAAAAAAATGTAATAATTTATTATAAAGATAATATTAAAGAAGGTCTTATTGGTATTATAGCAGCAAGATTGAAGGAGTATTTTAATAAACCATCAATTGTAATAACAAATTCAAATAATATTTTAAAAGGGTCTGCTAGATCAACAAACAAATATAATATTTCTCATGTAATTAAATTATTATTAAATAATAATATTATAGAAAATGGTGGGGGACATAATATGGCCGCTGGTTTTACTATAAAAAAAAATAACTTAAACCTTTTAGATAATTTTATTCAAAAAGATTATTCAAATAAAATTCAATCTACAGACAATATAAATAGATTTGACTCTGAAATTTCTGCATCCGCTATAAATAATGATTTATTAGAAGATATAAATAAATTAGGTCCTTTTGGTAATCATAATTCTATACCTATATTTCTTATCAAAAATGTAAAAATTATTAGATCCAATATTATTAATAACAAACATGTCTCAGCTATAATTAAACCTAGTATAGGAAGTTCAATTAAATCAATATGTTTTAATTGTATGGACACACCAGTTGGTGAGTATCTTTTATCTTATAAAAAAAAGATTAACTTAATTGCTGAAATAAATGAAAATATTTGGAAGAATAAAAAAACTAAACAACTAAATATTAAGGATTTAATATTATAGGTTAATTTGGCTTGATATATATTAACTTTTAAAATAAAAGACCTCTCAACGGTCCCTTCGTCTATCGGTTAGGACAGCTGGTTTTCATCCTGCAAAGGGGGGTTCGATTCCCCCAGGGACCGCCATATTTAATAAATTTTTATGGTTTACTATGTTTATTTAATAAAAACACTTAACGGATATTTAAATAAAACATACGTTGGATACACAAACAATATTTTTAAAAGACTTGATAAACACAATACAAACCAGGGCGCAAAGTCTACAAAAGGTTATAAATGGGAACTTGTTTTTAAAAAAAAATTTTATTCAAAAAATAAAGCACTTTCATTTGAATATAAATTCAAAAGGGATAGAAAAGAGAGATTAAAAATAATCAATGCTTTTAAAAAAAAAAATTAAAATAGCAACTATTTTACCATACAAAGAAAACTATTCTTTAGAAAAGGCTTCTGCTGCTTCATTGTGGGTATCTGAATTTTACAAAAAATCTAAATATAAAAAAACAAATTTTATTTTTGGTAATACAAATTCAAAAAGATATTTAACGAAAAATTATATAAACATTAATTTAGCTAATCTTAAATTTAAATTTAAAAGCTCAACTAATGAATATGTAAACAAATTAACTAAAGAAATTATTAATAGAAAATTTGATTTAATTGAAATACACAATAGGCCATTGATATTATCTCAACTTATTAAAAAAGTTGATAGTAGATATATTTTTTACTTTCATAACGATCCTCTATCAATGAAGGGATCAAAAACTATTAATGAAAGATTATTTATATTAAATAATGTTCAAAAGATAATTTTTGTCAGTGAATGGACTCAAAATCAATTTTTTTCTGGTTTAGATGAAAAACTCAAAACAAAAACAGAAGTTATATATCCTAGCGTAAATAGACAAAAGGAAACAAAAAAATTTAAATACATAACTTTTGCTGGAAAACTTAATTTCTCAAAAGGATATGATATTTTCAAGGATTCTATTTTAAAAATTCTTGATGAATTTGATGATTGGAAAGCCTTTTCTGCTGGAGATGAAGAAAGAAGAAAAATATATATCAAACATAAAAGACATTATGAACTAGGATTTTTAAAGCACAAAAAAATTCTAGATCTTTTAAATAGATCTGAAATTGCTATTGTTCCTTCTAGATGGGAGGAGCCTTTTGGTCGTACCGCACTTGAAGCTTCATCAAGAGGTTGTGCAACAATAATATCTAATAGAGGCGGTTTAATAGAAACTACAGATAATGCTATTATTCTAAAAAATCTAGATTCCAATACGCTTTATAATGAAATTAAAAAACTTATAAACAATCCTATTAAAAGAAAATTTATTCAAAAACTAAGTCGGAAAAATATTAAGCATTTAATTTTAGAAAATACAAAATTTATAGATCATATAAGAGAAAGTTGTCATAAAGATTTTAGTGTTAATATTTTAAAATCAAAACTTAAAATTATTAATCTTTATAATCAGGGACAAAAATTAAATCATAGATTATTTAACATTTCTGTTGGAAAAAAATTTACTAATGGTTTTATTAGAAACAATCATGATGTTTTAGAGATAAGCGATCGTGATTTTATCAAAACTAATAGAAATTTTAATTTAAGTTCAAGTAGAAATACTTTTCAAAAATATTTAATTGAAACATTTAAAAATTATAATCCTGATATCTTATTCTTTGGTCATACAAAAAATATTGATGTTGAAACTATTCATGAAATGAAATCTATTAATAAAAATTTGATAATATCTCATTGGAATGAAGACCCAATAATGCCTAGTCTTGATTATTCAAAAAAAAACCTTGAAAATATAAATTTATATTCAGAATTATCGGATCATAATTTCATTTCAACTGACCCATCTATAATTAGATCAAAAAAAAATAATTTTAACTTTTTTTTTATCCCAGTTGATAAAAATATCGAGTGTTACAATGTTTATGATTTAAATCCTAAAAAAGATATTTTCTATGCAATGAGCCATGGTGTAAATAGAGCAATACTAAAAGATGGAATAGAAGATGATAGAGTTTATTTCTTAAATAAATTAGTAAGAAAGATTAATAATATTAAGTATGATTTTTATGGTTTTTCCAATAAACAACCAATTTGGGGACCAGATTTTAATAATGCATTAATTAACTCAAAGATGGGTTTGAATCTAAGCAGAGGAAAACCAACAAAATATTATTCAAGTAACAGGATAGCTTCAATTATGGGCAATGGTTTGCTTACATATATAGATAAAAAAGTTCAATTTAATGATTTTTTTAATTCTAATGAAATTATATTTTATAATAATATTGATGATTTGGCTGAAAAGATAACATTTTATACAAAAAACGATAAATTAAGAAAAAAAATTTCTAAAAATGGTCAAAAGAAATACTTTAAACTTTTTAATGAAACAAAAATTTCAAAATACCTGATTGATGTGTCTATTGGTAAAAAAACGACATTATTTAAATGAAATTTTCGATAATAATTCCAACATATAATAACTTAGATTCTTTAACTTTTTTAATAAATTCATTAAAAAAAAATTCATCTTTTGATCATGAGATAGTTTTACATATCAATGATGGATCAGATGGTACGTTAGATTATGCAATAAAAAATAATATTAAACATACACATAGTGTTAATAATATTGGTCTTTGTAGTGCAATGAATAAAGCTTATCATCTAACAACTTCAAATTACATACTATACGCACATGATGACATGTTTTTTTGTGATAAATGGGATTTATTTCTAATAGAAGAAATAGATAAATATGATCACAATTTATATTATTTAACTGGTACAAATATTTCTACCAGATTTGGTTTGATTAACCATGATTGTGGCAACTCAATTTCAAATTTTAATGAAAAAAAATTCAATTTATTTTGTCAAAATGATAAAACACCTGACTTACAAGGATCTCATTGGGCTCCACACTTAATACATAGAGAGTTATGGAATAAAATTGGAGGATTTAGTGAAGAGTTTAATCCTGGCGACGGATCTGACCCTGATTTATGTATGAAATTATGGTTATCTGGTGTTAGAATATTTAAAGGTATTTCTAAATTTAAAGTTTATCATTTTAATTCATTAACAACTAGAAATAGCAAGATTAAACTAAACAATGGGACAAAACAATTTATGTTTAAATATGGTTTTAATCCTAAGTTCTTCAGAAAATATTATTTAAGAGGAGATAATTCAATAATTCCTTATATTGGAAAATTAAATGATCCAAAAATTTCATTAAAATATTTTCTTGATCTTCTTATCAATAAATTAAAAATTTTTTTATTAAAGCTTAGATCTTAATTTTATTTAAAGCATTATTTTTAAACAAATTTGCTTCTTTGATATATCTTCTAACCATTTCTGTTGATTTATGTCCTGTCATAGCCATTATACTTCTCTCTTCTGCTCCAGACTCTGCAGCAGATGTCGCAAAACCTGATCTTAAGCTATGTCCAGAGTAATTTTTGCTATCTATACCTGCTAATTTTAAATACTCTTTTATTAATAAAGCAACTGTTTGATCAGTTAATCTATTATCTGATATTTTTGATCCCTTAATAAACCTTCTAAATAACGCTCCAGATTTTATCTTTGATATTTCAATCCATTTGCGTATTGAAATTACTGGGCAATATTGTTCATTGTCAAAGTAGGGTAGTCCTTTTACGGAACCTTCACCAAATTGGTCTGTTTTAGATCTTCTAAGGTTAACCTTAAGACCCTCTTGCACAAAATCTAGATCTTCATAATCTAATGAAACTATCTCATTTCTTCTAAAACCTCCTGAGAACCCTATTAGGATAATTGACCTATCTCTTAATTTCTTTATCTCTTCTTTCTTTTGTTCATCTATAACATTAATAATATTTTTTAAACTGTTGATTAATAACGGTTTTTTACCTATTTGAATACTTCCTTTTCTTCTCTTAATACCCATAATATTTTCAATAATTGACGGATGTTTAGTATCTAAATAATGACCTTTAAGCCTGTGTATGACACCTATTGATACCAATCGTCTCTTTAAAGTGCTCATTTTAACATTTTTAGTTGATAAATAAGTTAAATATAGTGAAACTATTTTTGGTTCTGACGGAAGAGATTTAAATCCATTTTGAGTACAAAACAATCCAAAGTCATTAAAATCAGATTTATAAGCTCTAACAGTATTAATTGCTTTGGAACTTTGAAGGTTTAATAATGTTTCTTCCTGTAATGCTTTTATGTCTGTTATTATTTCATTCATTTATATTACTATTGATAACCATTAATTATCGTTACTAATATATTAAGTGATTTTAGAAGTCAAGCATAATAAATATAAACAACCTTGGAGGTTAAATGAAATATACAAATATAATATTAACAATGATTTTTGCTTTGCTATTAATATATACTATAAATTTAAGTCTTATTCAGGATGCTAATGCATCAATAGACTCTGATGATGTAAGAAGCAGTGCACAATCGATTGTAAGAGCTTTAGATGATATAACAAATGCTATTATTAAATTAAAACAGTAAATACAATAAGATACATAAATAAATTAAAGCGAATGATTAGAAAATTAGAGCAAAAAGATAAAGAAAATTGGGCTAAATTATACAATGGTTATGCCGATTTCTATAAAGTTCCAATGAATACTGAGGTTTTAGACACTCTTTGGGGATGGATTCATGATGAAGGCCATGATATTAATGGACTTTGCTTTGAATTAGAGGGTAAAATCGTTGCTATTGCCCATTATAGAGCAATGCCAAGACCAATTAAGGGCCAATATATTGGTTTTTTAGACGATTTGTTTGTAGAGCCAGAATTTAGAGGTCAAAAAATAGCTCAAAAACTCATTAGTCATCTAAAATCATTATCTAAAGCCAATAATTGGAATGGAATTCGTTGGATCACCCACTCTTCTAATGAAAATGCAAAGAAATTATATGATAAAATAGCCAATAACACTGGATTTGAACTCTATGAACTTAAAGGGAACTAAGTTTCAGCTAAAAGTCTGGAATTATCTAAAGAAAATACCAAAAGGCAAAGTTAAAACTTACCTAGAAATTGCTAAAGCCATTGGAAAACCAAAAGCTTTTAGAGCAGTTGCTAATGCTGTAGGCAAAAACCCTTATCCTCCCAAAATACCCTGTCATAGAGTGATAAGATCTGATGGCAGCCTTGGTGGCTACTCAGGAAAAGGTGGTATTAAGCAAAAAAGGAGATTATTGAGGTTGGAAAAAATCTTGATAAAATAGGTTCTTTTATATTCATATTACTCAAATTAGCCGCCAAATTAAATACTTTTAAGCTTTTCTAGTCTTTTTTCCCATAAATAGTATTATGCACCCTTTAGTTGTACTATAATTTGATATTTACTTAAAATAAGGTACTCTATGGCCGTTTAAACCATATATTCTAATACTGCATTGCTCTAGTTTTCAATAATACCAACACTTGTAGAAGGTGATAAAAATTACATTTTTTACTTATTTTTATACCTCTTTTTGTATCTAATATTATTTTGTGATATCAAAATTTTTTTTAATACTTAAAAAGTGTTGAAAATAAACACTTTTAATCAATCATTAGATATTTCATAAACATTGAGTATTTTTTATATTATCGTAAATATAAACACTTAAAAAGTATAATAATCATATAATTACAATGGTTTGCATTAGTTATATAAAGTAATACTTTAATTATTAGTAAATAAATAATTACTATTAATTAAGCTTACTTAGATAATATTCCCTCCTAGAGATATATAAGCCACTTAAAACAATGATAAATAAACCTAAGTAAGTCCAGTTATCAGGTAATTCATGGAAGAAATAGTAGCTTATAAGTATATTTGTAATAATTTCTGTGTAGCCCAAGGGAGCTAATTTAGATGCATCAGCGTATTTGAGTGATAAAATTATGAAAAGATGCGCTACAGACGCTATAAGGCCGATTAAAGCCATTAAAATCCATTGATTTATAGATGGATTAACCCACACAGAAGGCATAAATAGGCTAATTATGATAGTTCCTATCAAACCTGACAGCAAAAGTGTTAACAGTGGATTATCTGAGGTGCTCAACTTCCTTGTTATTATAAGATAAAATCCATAACAAATTCCGTTACCAAAAGCAGCCATCGTAGCTAAATTAAGCTCAATAAAACCAGGTCTTATTACTATCAATGTTCCAATAAATCCTAACGATACAGCGGTCCACCTCTTCACCCCTACTTTCTCATTTAGGAAAAAAGGTGACAAAGCTGTTACGCATATAGGAGCAACAAAAGCTAAAGTTAAAGCTTTAGGAAGAGAAATTTCTGATATTGCATAAAAGAATAAATACGTGGAAAAAACAAATATCAATCCTCTTATTAATTGAAGTGTAGGTTTTTTTGTCCACACTAATGTGTGTCTGTAGAAAATCATCATCAAAGATAAGGTAAAAACTACAGTGAAGAAATATCTGGCCCATGTAATTTGAAGAACATCCATAGATGAACTTAAATATTTTGCAAAAGCGTCCATAACAGGAACAATCATCCATGCAGAAGCATTTAAAATTATAGCCTTCATAATAGAAGGATACCTTTTAATAGAAGTATTTTAAAGCAAAGAATAATACAATTGGTATTGTTATAAGAGACATTAAAGTTGAGATTACTATGGTGCTAGAAATATTATCAACAATTTCTTTTGGTGAATACATTGAAGCAACTAGATAACATAATATTGCACTAGGCATCGATGATTGTAATAACACAACTCCAGCAGCTATACCTGATAAATCAAATATTTTTATAACTATAAATCCAATTATAGGGCCAATAATTACCCTACCTGTAGAAGTAATAAGAGCGTCTTTAAAAGAAAAAACTTTCATTTGAGTAAGAGCGACACCTAAAGACATCAAAATCATAACAATCATACCATATGCTAATAACATAACTGTATTCATAACAAATTGAGGTACTGGATACTCAAAGTATAATAACAAAACAGTAAAAATAATTGCATAAAATGATGGACTCTTAAAAATTGTATGAAAGTCAAAGGCTCTTTTGGCTAAAAAAATATTTAAAGTAAAATGAAGCAATACTACAAGAGAAGAAATTGCAGCAGCAATACCCATACCCATCTCACCATAAGCAAACAAACATATTGGTATACCCATGTTGCCAGTATTGGGTAAAATAAATGTTGGAAGTTCTCTAATGTAATCTTTTTTCATTATAATTAGAAAAATTAATCCTACAGTTCCAAAAGCTGTCAAAAGTATTATAGCATAAATAAAAAATTCTTTAAAAATATCAAATGTTACACCCCCTGCTGTTAAAGCAAATATTACTAGTGCCGGTGTACCAAAGTTACCAGAATAAGTTGTTATAAATGAAGTATCAAAATTTGGATTTTTTTTTCCTAAAAAAAAACCAATACCAACAATAAAAAATACAGGAAATAAAACTTCAAAAAGTTTTAAATAAATATCCATTATTTAAGCAATCTAATTAATGTGGGTGTTTTAAGGATATTTTTATTAGTTTTAAATATAGATAAACAATTATTACAATTCAATTCTGAAGTTTTATGAGTAATAATCACAATCGTTGCCTTATTATTTTTTTTATCAGGAGTTTGTATAAGTCTTTTTACAGATATTTTATATTTAGCTAATCTATTAGTTATTTGAGATAAAACACCTGGTTTATCTTTAACCTCGAATCTTAAATATAGAGAATTTGTATAATTATTAATATTGTAGTGTTTTATAGTTTTTAGTTTAGATACCGAAATACCTAAAGGATTTTTTATATTACCTCTTAATATTGATAATAAATCAGACAATAAAGCTGACGAAGTTGGACCTGGCCCTGCTCCCTCTCCTTGCAATATACTTTCACCAACTGGTTTAGCTTCTACAATAACAGCATTCATAACACCTGTAACATTACCTATATAAGATTTTTTGCTTACAAGACATGGATGAACAGTTTCAAAAAGTTGATTATTTTTTAATTCTGAAATTCCTAAAAGTTTAATTCTCAAATCTAGTTGATTGGCGATCCTGATGTCTTTTAAATCTATATTTTCAATACCTTCCATTAAACATTTATGTTTTGAAATTTTACTATTAAAGGCTAATGAAGATAAAATTCTAATTTTTGCAAAAGCATCAAAACCATTTAAATCTAATTTTGGATTTCCAGGTTCAGCATAACCAAGTTTTTGCGCTTTTTTTAAAACATTTTGAAAACTTTCATTAGAATTTTCCATCTCAGAAAGAATATAATTTGTTGTTCCATTTAATATGCCATAAATTTTTGATATCTTATTTGTCACCAATCCCTCTTTAATAGTTCTTAAAATTGGTATACCGCCTGCAACAGAAGCTTCAAATTCTAAATTTACGTTATTTAATTCAGCAATTTTAGCTAAATCATTTCCATGTTTTGAGATCAAAGCCTTATTTGGAGTAATCACATGTATCTTATTTTTTAAAGCAGTCTCTACTATTTTTTTTGACATACCGTCTGATTGACCAATAGCTTCAAACAAAATATCAACTTTTTTCTTAACGAAAATTTCTAAAGGATTTTTAAAAAAAATTTTTTTATTAAATTTAAACTTTCTTTTTTTATTGATATTTTTTGCCGAAATAGCAACAATATTAATTTTTTTTCCAGTTTTAAGTTCAATATCTTTCTTTTTAGTATTTAATTCATTAAGTAAATAAATTCCTACTTGTCCCAAACCTATAACAGCAATATTTAATATTTTTTTCATTAGTTTATATTTGGATATTTACTTTTTTTTATGTAGTCATCTATATAAATATCATATTCTTCTATAGACATAGTTGTTATATCGTCTGATTTTTTTAATATTTCCGACATTTTTTTTTGATCTATTTTTATTTTTTTTGGATTTTCAGTCCAATAATTAGAATCTTTATTTAATGAACAATTATTAATCAAAAATAAAAATAAAATTAATAAATATTTCATTGTAAAGAAGTTTTTATTGGAAAATTAAATTTAATATTTAAATTTTGTATTGCTTGTCCAGCCCCGCCTTTAATCAGGTTATCAATGGCGGATAGTATAATAATTTTATTCTTATATTTTGATTTACAAATAGATATATGGCAATTATTAGTATTTATAACATCATTAGTACTTAATAATGAGTCAACTTTTAAAATCTTTACAAAAATGTCTTCTTTATAAAAATTAGATAGCTCTTTTATTACTTTTGATTGAGTTACACCATTTTCTAAATCAATATAAATTGTACTTAAAATTCCTCTAAACATAGGTGTCAAATGAGGTGTAAATATAAAATCAATATTTTTTTTAGTAAATTTTTTTAGCATTTGATTTATTTCAGAATTGTGTCTGTGATAACCAACACCGTAGGCACTTAATGATTCATATAGATTTTTATTTTTATATTTTTTATGCACACCTCTACCAGCTCCAGAGTATCCAGATTTTGAGTCTATTATAATATTTTTAACTTTTACTAATTTATTTTTAAATAAAGGTATTAAAGGTAATAATATAGATGTTGGATAACAACCTGGGCATGAAATAATTTGATATTTATTTATTTTTTTTCCACTAATTTCTGGAAGTGAATATAGACTTTTTTTAATTAAATTTGCTGCTCTATGTTTTTGTTTATACCATTTAGAATAATCAGAACTTTTTTCTAATCTAAAATCTGCAGCCAAATCAATTAATACAATATCCTTATTTAAATGTTTAGATATATCCTGAGCTTCGCCGTTTGGAAGAGCTGTAAATATAACATTAATGTCTTTTAAAAGTTTTTTATTAAATTTAATTATCTTTGGTAATTTAATATTGGATAAAGATTTATCAAAATTGGAGATTTTCTTTCCAACAGAACTATTTCCACACAAATATTTAATATTTACATATTTGTGTTTAACTAATAATTTTATTAATTGTAATCCAATATATCCGGTTGATCCTGCAACTAACACATTAAGCTTAGGCATATTTTACTATAACAGTTTATAATTAAAAAAGAATTATCTTTTAGAAAATTGGAAGCTTCTTCTAGCTTTTCTTCTGCCGGGTTTTTTTCTTTCAACCGCTCTAGAGTCTCTTGTGGTTAATTTTTCAGTTTTTAACGTAGCTTTTAGATTTTCATCAAACATTACAAGAGCTTTTGAAATACCATGTACCATAGCTCCTGCTTGACCAGTTGGTCCGCCTCCACTTACACTGCATCTCACATCATAGTCTGTAGATTGATTTATAATATCAAAAGGTCTTGTTATTTGAAGATGATGAAACTCACTTGAAAAATATTCATTAAACAGTTTTCCATTAACATAAATTTTACCTGTTCCCTTTTTTAACCAAACCTTTGCAATAGAAGTTTTTCTTCTACCTGTGGCATACTTACTATCTTTAAAATCTAGTTTAAGTTTTGGTGTTTTATTAATTGATTGAGTATTTTCCATGTTAATTTCTTACTAAATTTTTACTGTTTAATTTTCCCAATTCAATAACTTGTGGGTTTTGCGCCGAATGCGGATGATCACTTCCTGAATAAATTTTTAATTTTGTAAGTTGTTTTCTACCCAAAACACCACCGGGTAGCATTCTTTTTACAGCAAGTTTTAAAGTCTCACCTGGTTTATTTTTATGCAATTTCTCTGGTGTATTTTCTTTAATTCCACCTGGGTGACCAGTGTGTTTGTAATAAATTTTATCTTGAAATTTTTTACCAGTAAATTTGGCTTGCTCAATATTTTTTACTACAACAAAATCACCATGGTCCATATGAGGTGTATAAGTTGTTTTATTTTTACCTCTTATGATTTTGGATATTACAGTTGCTAGTCTTCCTACCACTGCATTTGTGGCATCAATTTCAAACCAAGAAGATGTAACTTGGTCTTTTTTTACAAATTTTGTCATTGTGCCAGGATTAATACTATTATTAATTACAAAGTCAATTTGATATTTAGCTTGTAATATAAGACCTATATGGTAAAAAACATATGCCGATTTGATCCTATTGCGGGCATATAACTGCTAAACAGGAAATTTACATTACATAGTCGGTAGGCATTTGAACTGTATTGTGCGCCTTACATTAAG
>CABXEK010000008.1 GCA_902511185.1 uncultured Pelagibacteraceae bacterium
TGTTTTATTATCAAAGTCTCCTTTAACTAATCTTACACATTTTTTATCTTTAATATCTATTGCTGGAAATATTTTCATTTTATAGATTTATAAAGTTACTAATTATTTTGAGGCCTAATTTATCACTCTTTTCAGGGTGAAATTGAGTTCCAAAGATGTTTTCCTTTTCAACAGAACAAACGATATTTGATGAATAATCTGTTGTAGCAGAAATTACTTTTTTATCTTCTGGAATAAATTCGTAACTATGTACAAAATACATGTGTGATTTATTTTTTATATCCTTAAAAATCTTGCTTTCTTGAATAATACTAATTTCGTTCCAACCAATATGTGGAAGTTTATATTTATTATTTTGATTATTTATCTTTGATACTTTTCCAGAAATCCAGCCTAAACCTTTTGTTTCAGTTTCTTCATAGCCAATATCAGCAAACATTTGTAAACCAACACAAATTCCAAGGAGTGGTTTTTTATCATTAATTGCAAATTCATTTAAAGTATCAATTAGGCCATTTATTCCATTTAAAGCATTAACACAACTCTTGAACGATCCTTGGCCTGGTAAGACAACCTTATCACACGATTTAATCTTATTTAGATTTGAAGTTACTTCAATATTAACTTTGTCTTTAGCGACTTCCTTAAAAGAATTTATTACGGAGCTTATATTTCCAGAGTTATAGTCAACAATTGTGACGTTCATTAAATTTATAAAGAGCCCTTAGTTGATGGAATACTCTTCTTATTTCTAGGATCTATTTCTAGAGCAGTTCTTAATGATCTTGCCAGAGCTTTAAAGCATGACTCGATTATATGATGGCTATTGTCACCATAAATATTTTCCATATGCAGTGTTATTCCTGCTGATTGAGAAAATGCTTGGAACCATTCTTTAAAAAGTTCTGTATCCATTTCTCCAAGTCTTTCTACTTTTAATTTTACTTTCCAAATTAGATAGGGTCTATTTGAAACATCAATTGCAACTCTTGTTAATGTTTCGTCCATTGGAATCATTGCGTGTGCATATCTTCTAATTCCTTGATAATTTTTTAATGATTTTTTTAAAGCCTCACCTATAGCAATTCCAGTATCTTCAGTTGTGTGGTGAAGATCAATATGAGTGTCACCTTTAGCTTTAACTTTTAAATCAATAAGAGAATGCTTTGATAATTGTTCAAGCATATGATCTAAGAAACCAATTCCAGTATCAATTTTATACTGACCTTTACCATCAATATTAACCTCTACACTAATACTAGTTTCTTTAGTTTTTCGAGATACTTTTCCTTTTCTAGCCATATATTTTAGAGGTATACATGCATAATCTTGCTATATCAATATCAGCAATCAACACTTGAAGAATTAAAATTAGTTACCATTTATCAGTTATGACAACAATTGTATTAGTTAGAAAAAATAATGAAGTAGTTGTAGCTGGGGATGGCCAAGTAAGTATGGGAAATACTGTGGTTAAAAGTACTGCTTCTAAAATTAGAAAAATTGAAAAAAGAGATGTGGTGGCAGGCTTTGCAGGATCAACAGCTGATGCACTTACTTTGTTTGAAAGATTAGAGGCTAAAATTGAAAAACATGCAGGAAATTTATCAAGAGCTGCTGTTGAATTAGCAAAAGATTGGCGAACAGATAAATACCTTCGAAGATTAGAGGCTCTGATGGCAATTGGTGACAAAGATAATAGTTATATAATTTCAGGAACTGGAGATGTTCTGGAGCCCGAGGGTGACGTAATAGGAATTGGTTCTGGTGGAAATTATGCTTTAGCTGCTGGCAAAGTTCTTATGGAAACTGATAAGAGTGCTGAAGAAATTGCAAAAAAATCTATTAAAGTTGCTTCTGAAATTTGTGTTTTTACAAATGATAATATTAAAGTTCTTAAAATATAATGGAAAATTCAAACGTAACTCCCCTTGTTCCTAAAGATAAAAACACCAAGGAAGAAAGTTCTTTGGTAAGTTCATTATCTCCAAGGGAAATTGTTTCTGAATTAGATAGATTTGTAGTTGGACAAAATAAAGCTAAAAAAGCTGTTGCAGTCGCTCTAAGAAATAGATGGAGAAGACAGGCACTTAAGGGTGAAATGAAAAATGAAGTTTTGCCTAAAAATATTCTAATGATTGGCCCAACTGGGGTTGGGAAAACTGAAATTTCAAGAAGACTTTCTAAACTTGCTGAGGCTCCTTTTGTAAAAGTTGAGGCTACAAGGTTTACTGAAGTTGGTTATGTCGGAAGAGATGTAGAACAAATAGTTAGAGATTTAATTGAAATTGCAATTGCAATGGAAAAAGTGAAAATGAGAAAAGAAGTTCATGCTCAAGCTCAAAAATTAGCAGAAGAAAAAGTATTGGATGCATTGGTTGGTAAAAAAGCAAGCCTTGCAACAAGAGAAAGCTTTAGGAAAAGACTTCGAAATGGTGACCTTGATGATAATGAAATAGAAATAGCCGTCAATGATTCAGGATCAAATAATACTTCATTTGAAATACCTGGAATGCCTGGAGCAAATGTTGGTATGATTAACATTGGTGAAATGCTTGGAAAATCTATGGGAAATAAAGAAGTAAAGAAAAAAATGTCAGTAAAAGAATCTCATGAAATTTTGATTAATGACGAGTCTGATAAGTTAATTGAGCAAGATAAAATCATCAAAGCTGCAAAAATGTCTACTGAGAATAATGGAATAGTATTTTTAGATGAAATAGATAAAATTTCTGCGAGAACTGATAGAGTTGGGGGAGATGTTTCTCGCGAAGGTGTTCAAAGGGACTTATTACCTTTAATTGAGGGTACAACAGTCAACACAAAGCATGGTCCTATTAAAACAGATCATATTTTATTTATTGCATCTGGAGCTTTTCAACTTGCTAAACCATCCGATTTACTACCAGAGCTTCAGGGAAGACTGCCTATTAGAGTTGAGCTAGAAGCGTTGACTAGTGATGATTTTAAGAGAATTTTAAGAGAACCAGACTTTAGTTTGATTAAACAATACGTGGCTCTTTTAAAAACAGAAAATGTAGAACTTGAATTTTCAGATGATGGTATAGATACAATAGCAAATATTGCCTCTGAAGTGAATACAACAGTCGAAAATATTGGTGCTAGAAGATTGCATACAATTATTGAGAAAATCTTAGATGAGATTAGCTTTACCGCAAGTGATAGATCTGGCGAAAAAATAATAATTAATAAAGAATATATTAATAAAAATTTAGATAATTTAGTAAAAGATACAGATCTTTCAAAATTTATTCTTTAATAAAATTACAAATACCCAAGTTCGATCATTTCTTTTTGAAATGCTTTTTCTATTTTTGCTCGTATATTATCTTCTAAATTTGTTTTCCAATCGTTTTTTG
Source organism: uncultured Pelagibacteraceae bacterium (assembly GCA_902511185.1). Lineage (GTDB taxonomy): Bacteria > Pseudomonadota > Alphaproteobacteria > Pelagibacterales > Pelagibacteraceae > Pelagibacter. The sequence goes on from CABXEK010000008.1 coordinate 3,381, forward strand.
GACCAAGATTAAAAAAAGAACTTTTTTTTCCTGTTTTGTGGTTAATTCTAGCCTCAACAAAACCTTTTTTTTTCTCAAGTTTTTTCATATTTTCAAAATTAGTGGTTTCAATAACATTTTTAAATTTATTTTGATCTATTTTAAATTTTGTTCCATTAATTTTGTAAATAAATTTTAAAACATCTCTAAAAATATAATCACTATGTTCAATCAAATTTTCATATTTTATTAAAAGATATTTTCCTTGAGTATTAAAAGATTTCCAGCTGATATAATTTGACCCCCAGGATCCTGTATAAGTAATTACTATTCTTTCCAATTTTTTATCTTGATTCAATTTTTCTCCTCCTAAAGCGTGAGCATTAATCAATTTGTCTGCAGCTTCATCATTTGAAATTCCTAAAAAATTTGCCCAGGAAGTTACTACATTTCTTGGGTCCCTAACTATATATATGGCTCCAAGAGAGTTATCTAAATTAGTAAATGCATTATTGTTAATATTAAACAGATGGCTATGAGTTTTTAAAAATTGTATTGAGTTTTTATTGTTAAAGTTTTCTTGTACTTTAATATAATTTTTTATTACCTCTTGTTCATTTTCAATATTTATTCCTAAGTTTTTAAATAAACCAGTCTCAGGAAATTGTTTTATATTTGTGATTAAATCAAAATTGTAAATTCCTGTATTTGAAAAAAAGTAAGCTGCCAACATAGATCTGAGCCATGTATTCCCACTTTTTGGATAAGACGCCAGCCAAACAAACATTGTAAAATTTTTAATTCATTTTAATTTTTTTAAATATATATAAAATGCGCCACTTCCACCATCTTTAATATCTGCATCTTTAATTTCAATAATCTTTGACATTAAATCTTTGTTTCCTTCGATAAATTCAGGCACTGAATATTTCAAAATACTTAGGTCTTTTGAAACAAAAGGATCTTTTTCATTTTTTGAGTGCAGGCCTTTACCAGTTACTATTATTAATTTATCTATTTTTTCTAAGTAAGATTTTCGAATAAAATCATCAATTGTTTTATTAGCATGATCTAGTGAATATCCATGTAAATCGATTGATTTTATTTTGAAAGATGATTTCTTTTGATATTTTTGATCTTTATTAGGCAACTTTTCTTTGCTCGATATAAAATCTTGCCAATCTTTTTTGTCTTTATCTTGAATATCGTTACTCAATTAAGTTAAAATATTTACCAGTTGCCAATTTGGATTGACCGAAGTAACATCTCTTGCAAAAACCCATGTGTCATAAATCTTTTTAATTTTTTCAGGATCGCCAGAAACAATTTTCTTATCTTTATCCTTTATACAAGTAATTACCTCTGCAACAAAATCTACAGTCACACTTAAAATTTTATTAATTTTTTTATGTTCCTTTATATCTGCAGAATTTATACCTATAAAAGTAATATCTGCATAATGACCTCTTTTACTTCTCTCTTTTAGTGCATCATTAAATTGATTATAAATTTCTTTGTTAAGAAGTGGTTTACTAGCAATTATTTTATTATCATTATCACTAAAATCAGTAATGATAGTTTCGTAAGCAATCTTCGCGCCTTTTAAAAATTCTTTTTTTGCATCTTCATCAAAATTTTCATTAATTTTAATTACCTTGTCTATTTTCGTTTTATTTAAAACCTCTTCAAATTGTGGGGGTGCTTTCCCGTCAAAACCAGTTCTTTTTCCTAAAATTCCTCTTAATCTTAAAAAAATGAACCCAGCAATCATGGCTAGTAAAATTATATCAATATACTCAAAGCTGTAACTCATAATATTATAATAATTACTATGTTGATTAATTTCAACTCTCAATTTAAATTAAGGACAAATGAACTCAATACTATTATTAATTATTTTAGTACCTGCTATAGAAATTTATTTATTAATCAAAATTGGTTCTCAAATTGGGGCTATTTCAACAATTTTACTTATATTTACTACAGCATTTGTTGGCATTTATTATGCTAAATATGAAGGTTTAAATACTCTCAAATCTGGATTTGTCCAATTAAGCAAAAATGAAGCTCCTACATATCAAGTGATATCTGGAGCAGCAATTGCTTTTGCTGCACTGCTCTTAATTATACCTGGATTTGTAACTGATATTTTAGGTTTTCTTATTATTTTTCCAATAAGTAGAAAGTTTATTTTTAATAATTTTTCCAAAAAATTTAAATATAAAAATAATGAAAGAAATAATTTTATAGATGGGGACTTTGAAGATATAGAAGATGACGATGACAAAAAAATATAAAATTCTAGGTAAATACATTAAAGATATGTCAAGTGAAACACCTAATTCAGAAACCTACATTTTTGTTAAAGATAATATTTCTAAATACCAACTTGGTATAGATATCAATTCAAAACCAATAAAAAATAAAATGATAGAGATAAGTACTTTATTAAAATTTGAAGATAAAGGAGAGAGTGTAAAAAAATCTTATTTTGAAATAAACTATTGTACAATTGTTAAAATTGATGACGAAGTTAAAGAAAAAAAAGACTTAGAAAAAATAATATTGTGTGATGTTCAAATTGAAATTTATCCCAACTTAGAAAAGAGTCTTTTAGATCTTTTGCATAACTCTGGATACCAGGAGATAAAATTTGAAAAAAAAGTAGATTTTGAAAAACTTTATAATCAGAAGTTTAATTAAAAAAAATTTTTTTTTAAATTATTTTTTAAATAACTTTCATGTTTTTTTATTTCATCAGCAGTTGGAATAACAACTTTTTTAAAATAAGATATCTCTAAATCATTTATTTTTTTAACTTCGTCATCATCCTTGTTTTGAAAATTTAATGTTGGTTCTTTTTGATCTATCAAGTTTATATAAACTTTTGCCAACAAATCACAATCTATCAATGCCGTATGTTGGGTTCTTTTCGAATTATCAATCCTATATCTTTTACAAAGCGCGTCCAAACTAACTGGTGAACCAGGAAATTTATCTCTAGCTAAAATTAATGTATCAACAACTTCGTTAATTATTTTTTTTTTACCCAGCAAAGCAAGCTCATTGTTAAGATGAGCAAGATCAAATTCAGCGTTATGTATTATAAGCCTTTTGTCTTTGATAAAATCTAGGAAATCTTCACCAACATCTTTAAATTTTTTTTGTTTTGACAAAAAAACATCTGAATATCCGTGAACTTCGAAAGCTTTCTCAGAAACTTTTCGCTCCGGATTCAAATAACAGTGAAATTTATTTTGAGTGGGTATTAAATTTTCTAATTCGATACAACCAATTTCAACTATTCTGTGACCTTCTTTTGTAGATATTCCAGTTGTTTCTGTATCTAGTACTATTTCTTTCATTTACATAATTTTATTTAAAATATTTCGTACATTCATCATAACATGTTTTTTGGTAAAATTATTTCTAATAATAAATTGAGACTTTTTTCTTTTATAATCTAGTGGTAGTTGAATATTTTTAAATTTGTTAAAAAGTTTTTGATTAAAATTATTTCTTTTTTTTAATCTCTTTGAAATTTCAATTTTTTTAGACTGAACGAATATAAGTATATCTTCTTTATTATTGAGCTTATTTTCCAGTAAAAGAGGAATGTCCAAAATAACAAATTTTTTATGTTGATTTTTTTTTAAAAAATTATTCAATTTTTTTCTTATTTCTAAATGAATAATTTTTACAATTTTACTTAAATTAGATTTGTTGGCTAATATTGCATTGGAAACTTCTGCTTTGTCTATTGGAAATGATTGAAAATGTTTAGGTAAAATTTTTTTTAATTTATTGTAAGTTCTTTTATCTTTTTTGTATAATTTACTTACTTCATAGTCTGCGTTAAAAACCGGATATCCAAAACATTTTGCTACATAACTTTTTCCTGATCCTATGTCTCCTAAAATTCCAATTTTTATCATAAGTCTAAAAGCTTAAGAGTTTCATCGTTAATTTCTGGTTGAATTCCATGCCAAACTCTAAAAGCAGCAAGTGCCTGATAAACAAACATTAATTTTCCATTTTCAGAGGTGTTTCCTTGATTTTTCGCATTTTTTAAAAAGTTTGTTTCGCTTGGGCTGTATATAACATCATAAAAGAATTTTTTATTTCCAACTTTTTTAAGATCTAAATTTAATTCATCGTCTTTATTTAAACCAATGCTAGTAGCGTTAATAATCATGTCAAAATCAGGTATTTCTCCCCAATTAACAACTTTAATGTTTTTAAATAAAACCTTTAAGTGTTCAGCTTTAGCCTTCGTTCTATTAGCTACTACAATTTCTAAAGCTTTCATATTTTTTAAAGCAAAAATTAATGAGGGCACAACACCACCTGCACCCAGTATAAAAACTTTTTTACCAGATACATCAAACCTAAAATTTTTAATAGCAGACTCAAATCCATAAATATCGGTATTGTGTCCAATAACTTTATTATTTTTTAAATAGATAGTATTCACTGATTGCGTATCATTAGCTTCAGGGCTTAAAATGTCTAGGTGGGGTATTATTTTTTTTTTAAATGGTACAGTTACATTGGCCCCATCTATTCTTTTTTTTTTTATTTCGAAAATTAAGTTTTTAAGATCAGCCTCATCTATTTTTTGCCTTTCATAAATTGCATCAATATTATTATTTTTAATCCAATAATTGTGGAGTTTTGGTGATAAAGAGTGGTTAATGGGGCTCCCAACTACTAAATACTTTTTCATTTTATAGTTTCCAAATATTCTTTGATTTTTTTTACTGGCAATCCCATTATTGTTTCTTCGTCTCCATTAATTTCTGAAAATAAATTTCTTCCCTCACCTTCAATTTGATAAACATTATAAGCATATAAATTTTCGTCCGATATTTTGGATAAATAGATCTTAAGATCTTCTATAAAAAAATTTTTCATTATTAAAGATGCTTTATCTGTAAAATTCCAAATCATAGAACCATTCCTTGATATACAAGCTGAGCTAATTAAATAATGTTTTTTACCATTAAGTCTTTTCAATATATCTAAAGCTTCATCTCTGCTTTCTGGTTTGGATATTAGCTGACCCTCTAAATCAATTACACTATCTGCACCCAAAACAATACTATCTTGAAATTTTAAGCTTACTTTATTAGCCTTAAGTTCAGCTAAATTCTTAGAAATAATTTCTGGGGTTACTTTTTCTTTCAATAAACTGTTTTTGACAACCTCCTCATCAACATTTGATGGAATTACTTCGTTGGGTATTTTATTCTTATCTAATATTTCTTTTCTAACCTTGCTCTTAGATGCAAGAATAATTTTATTTAACATTATTTAAATATATTTCATGAATTTTTATTATCGATGCTGCAGTTTCTTCAACTGATTTTCTTGTAACATCTATAGAAGGCCACTTATATTTCTGAAAGGTTTTTTTTGCTTCATATATTTCTTTTTTTATGTTTTCAATACTTGTGTAGTTTTTGTTTTCTGTTTCTTTTAAAGAGTTCATTCTATTTCTTCTTAAATCTACCAAACGCTCAGGTTCTGTGTTTAAACCAATTACACAGGTTAATTGTGGACTATCCTTTAACTTTTGTGGTAAAGAATTTTCGTTAACAAGTGGTATGTTCGATGTTTTAAAACCTTTGTTTGCTAAATAAATAGATGTGGGGGTTTTGCTCGTTCTGCTAACTCCAACCAATACTATGTCTGATTTTTCTATTTCATTACTTAGATTGCCATCGTCATGATTCATTGTGAATTGAATTGCTTCTATTCTATCATAATATTCATCGTTAAGAACATGTTGTCCGCTAGGTTCGTGTGAGGCTTTTTGATTAAGAATTTTAGAGAAATTTAAAATTAAATTTCCCAGAACACCAAAACAAGGAATTTTTTTTTCATTGCTTACATTTGATAAATATTTAGCCAACGCGTTGTCTACAATTGTATATAATATTACAGAATTCTGATTTTTTTTAGCATCTTCTAGAATTTTGAGAATTTGATTTTCTGTTCTAGTAAATGAATAGGAGTGTATTTTATATTCTATATTTTTAAATTGTGCTTTTAATGCTAAAAAAATTCTATCTAAAGTTTCTCCAGTAGAATCTGAAATTAAATATATTTGATATGTATTATTCATGAATAATTTGTTAATAAATATGTATTATTTTAATATTATTAAACAATTTAAATATTATTGAATAATTGTTGTAAAATAAGGGTTTTATTAACATTAATAAACAGAATTAGAGAATAATACATTAAATTTAATAAAATTATAAAAAGCTTCATTTTAAACAATTTTATTACCTCATAGATGTTATTAAAATGTTAATATAATGTTAATAATTAGTTATCTTCATTATTCACATTACATAATACTAATACAATAATTATATATATTATTTTAATATGACACCAATTCAGGAAGTAATAATTAATAAAAAAACTAATATAAATCCGATATGGATAATGAGACAGGCTGGTAGATATTTACCAGAATTTAGAGAAATAAGAAAATTAAATCCAGATTTTATAAAACTTTGTTTAAATAAAGACCTTTCCACAGAAATAACATTGCAGCCAATTAAAAGATTTAATTTAGATGCCGCTATAATTTTTTCAGATATTTTAATGTTACCCTATGGTTTAAATCAAAAAGTAGAATTCAAAAAAAATGTTGGGCCAATTTTAGGTGAATTAGATATTAAAAAAATGTCACAATTAGATGAAATAGATTTTGTTGAAAAGATCTTTCCAGTTTATAAAGCAATTGAAAAAGTAAGTAAAAATAATCTTACTAAAAATATAAACACAATAGGTTTCGTTGGTGCGCCTTGGACCTTATTAGTTTACATGATTAATCTTCAATCACCAAAAAAAGATTTAAAAAAAGACTTTTTTGAAGATAATTTTTTAATAAATAGAATTTTATTAATTTTGGAAAAATTTTTAAAGATTCATATTAAAAACCAAATTGAAAATGGTGCAAATATAATTCAAATATTTGATAGTTGGGCAGGTCTTTTAGGTGAAAAAGATTTGCCAAATTACATTTATACACCAACATTAAATTTAGTTAATTATACAAGAAGTTTAGGAGTGCCCGTTATCTGTTTTCCGAGGGAAATAAAAAATTATAAAGAATTTTGTGAAATTGTAAAACCTGACGCTGTTAGTATTGATTATAATATTGATCCAAAAAAAATATGTAATGATATTAAAATACCAATTCAGGGAGGACTTGACCCAAAAATTTTACTTGGTGATAAGGAAACAATAAAAAAAGAAGCAACAAAATATTTGGATATTTTTAAAAATCATCCATATATTTTTAATCTTGGACACGGTGTTTTGCCAGAAACAAAACCAGAGATGGTTGAGTATTTAGTAAATATTGTAAAAAATTATTAATGAGGAAAGCAGTAATTTTATTTAACTTAGGTGGACCTGATAAATTAGAAAGCGTAGAGCCTTTTTTGTTTAACTTATTTAACGATCCAGCAATCCTTAATTTACCAACTATTTTAAGGTATCCACTTGCTAAATTAATATCTAACAGAAGGGCGCCAATAGCTAAGAAAATTTATAAAGAAATAGGTGGTTCTTCACCAATATTAAAACTAACACAAGAACAATCACTTGCTTTAGAAGATAAGCTTAACAGCACCGATGATGCTTCTGAGTACAAATGTTTTGTTGTTATGAGATGTTGGCACCCGAGAGCAGAAGATGTAATAAAAAAAGTAATAAAATATGAGCCAGACGAGATTATTTTAATGCCACTATATCCACAATATTCAGCAGCAACATCTGGATCCTCAATTAAGGAGTGGAAAGACGTTTGTAAGAAAAATAACTTTAATATAAAAACCAACACAATATGTTGTTATCCAACTGATGATAATTTTATCTTGGCTCACAAAAATATAATATTAAATAAAATTAAAAGTTTAGATAATTTTAAGTTAATTTTTTCTGCTCATGGGTTGCCCGAAAAAAATATTAAAAAAGGGGACCCCTATCAATGGCAGGTAGAACAGTCTGTTAACAAAATAATCAAAACTTTAAAAATAAAGGATCTAGATTGGGTCCTTAGTTATCAAAGTCGCGTAGGACCATTAAAGTGGATTGGTCCATCAACCGAAGATATAATTATTGAAAATTCTAAATTAGGCAAACATATTATTTTAGTTCCTATAGCTTTTGTTTCCGAACATTCCGAAACTTTGGTTGAGCTAGATATTGAATATAAAGAATTGGCTGATAAAAATGGTTGTAAAAATTATACAAGGGTTCCAGCATTAGGAACCAATGAAAATTTTATAAAAGCCATGTCAGAATTAATTATTAAAAAGGAAGAATATAATTTTGATAACAAACTTTACCCTCCTAAAATTCATTGTCCAAATAATTTTAAAAAATGTCCGTGTTTAAATTATGAATAGTTATTTATTGTTTAAAAGCCTACACTTAATTGCCGTCATCTCGTGGATGTCAGGCCTTTTATACCTACCAAGAATTTTCGTTTACCATGTAGAAAATATTGAAAAAAAACAAGCTACAGAAATTTTTGAAGTTATGGAAAGAAGACTATATTTTTATATTATGAGACCAGCAATGATATTGACGTGGTTGTTTGGTATTACCCTAATCTTTATAAATGGATTTGAAATTTTATCAGAACTATGGATTCAATTAAAATTATTTCTAATAATTCTGTTGTCAATATTTCATGAATATTTGGGAGGTTGTCTTAATTCTTTAAAACAAAACACCAACACAAAATCAGCCAAGTATTTTAGAACTATCAATGAAATACCAACAATATTGCTCATTTTTATTGTATTTTTGGTTATTTTTAAGCCAATCTAAGGTTGTAATTTAATTAAGAGTATATATATTAAACGTATCTATTTAGTCCTTATCTAATTTAAAATCATGAACATCCAAGAATTAAAATTAAAGTCATCAGAACAACTTATTACTCAAGCCGAGGAATTGGGCATTGAGAACGCCAGCACACTTAGAAAACAAGAAATTCTTTTTGCAATACTTAAAAAGGTTGCAGAAAAAGAGGAGATAACTGGAGCAGGAGTTTTGCAATTACTGCAAGACGGTTTTGGTTTTTTGAGAGCAATGGAGTCTAATTATTTACCGGGTCCAGACGATATTTATGTAAGCCCAAGTCAAATTAGAAAGTTTGGATTAAGAACTGGTGATACAGTAGAAGGACCTGTTAGAGCACCGAAGGAAGGTGAAAGATATTTTGCTTTACTACAAGTTAGTAAAATAAATTTTGAAGAACCAGAAAAGTCTAGACATAAGATTGCATTTGAAAACCTTACTCCACTATACCCAGACAAACAATTGGTTATGGAAGTTGAAACAACTAAAATAGAAAAAAAACCAGACTTAACTCCTAGGCTTATTGATTTAGTTAGTCCGATTGGTAAAGGACAAAGATCAATAATAATTTCACCACCCAAAGCTGGTAAAACAATGATTTTACAAAGTATTGCAAATTCAATCGCAAAAAATTATCCAGAATGTTACTTAATAGTTTTATTAATTGATGAGCGACCAGAAGAAGTTACAGACATGCAGAGATCAGTTAAAGGAGAGGTTATTAGTTCAACATTTGATGAACCCGCTCAAAGACACGTTGCCGTTGCTGAAATGGTAATTGAAAAAGCGAAAAGATTAACAGAGAATAAAAAAGATGTGGTTATATTGTTGGACTCAATTACAAGATTGGGGAGAGCCTACAACGCAGTTATACCAAGTTCTGGTAAAGTCTTAACGGGTGGTGTTGATGCGAATGCTCTACAAAGACCAAAGAGATTTTTTGGTGCAGCTAGAAATATTGAAGAAGGAGGATCTTTAACTATTATTTCAACTGCTTTAATTGATACTGGAAGTAGAATGGATGAGGTAATTTTTGAAGAATTTAAAGGAACAGGAAACAGCGAAACTGTTTTAGATAGAAAAATAGCAGATAAGAGAATTTATCCTGCAATAGATATTACAAAATCAGGAACAAGAAGAGAAGAATTATTATTTGATAAAAATGATCTACAAAAAATGAATGTGCTTAGAAGAATAATTGCCCCAATGGGAACAATGGATGCTATTGAATTTATTAGCTCAAAACTAAAAGACACAAAAAATAATGCTGAGTTTTTTAACTCAATGAATAAGCCAGCATAAGACTTCGCTATTATAATTAAAGTTTTACAGAAACCTAAATTTGAAGTTATAGTCTTTAAATGACAATTTATGCTTTATCAACTGGACCAGGAACTTCTGGTATTGCTGTTATAAGAATATCTGGCGAAGAAACATCAAAAGTTGTCAAATTGTTAACTGGCAAAACTATACCCAAACCAAGAGTGGCCACATTAAGAAAAATCAACAAAATCAACACTTCTGAGCTTATTGATGAGGGTATAATACTGTGGTTTCCTGGGCCTGAGAGCTACACAGGAGAGGATATGGCTGAAATACATGTGCATGGAAGCAAAGCTGTAATTTATGCTCTACATTCTACAATTTCACAAATCAAAAACTGTCGTATGGCTGAACCTGGTGAATTTACAAAGCTAGCTTTTCAAAATGGAAAAATAAATTTGCTTAAAGCAGAGAGTGTTGCCGATTTAGTTTCGTCCGAAACTGAAATTCAAAGACAGCAAGCAATTAAAATTATGAATGGAAAATCATCTGACAAATTTAATTCTTTAAGAGAAAAACTTTTAAAAATATTATCTCATGTTGAAGCTAAAATAGATTTTCCAGATGAGGATTTACCAGATGATATTTTAAAAGAAATTAAAAAAAGTTCAGATGAAGTTTTAATAAATATCGAAAAGATTTTAGATGATCAAAAAGTTGGAGAAAGAATTAGAGAAGGATTTAAGATTGCAATTCTTGGACCTACCAATGCAGGTAAGTCTAGTCTCCTTAATCATCTGTCTAATAGAGATGTCGCAATAGTTTCAGAGATTGCAGGAACAACAAGAGATGTAATTGAAACACATCTTAATATAGATGGCTATCCTGTAATTGTTTCAGACACCGCAGGCATAAGAGAGTCAAAAAACGAAATTGAAAAGAAAGGTATTAAATTATCTTTAAATAGAGCAGAAGAAGCCGATTTAAAATTGGTAGTTGTTGATGCAAAAAACCTTGATTTTAATAAGGTTTTGAAGGGTTTATTAGATGAAAATGCAATCTTAGTAATAAATAAATCAGATCTTTTAAAGGGAGATATTGATTCAGAGATCAAAGAATTAAATCATGTATTAATTTCAATTAAAGAGAATTTAAACATTGATGAATTAATTTTAAAAATAAAAAATAATTTAAAAAATAAATTTATATCAAGTGATGACATTTTAATTACCAGAGAACGACATAGAGAACATCTTGAAAAGTGCTTAGAGTGTATAAAAAATTTTAATAAAAAAAAAGGAGTTGAAGATTTTGATAAAGCTGCAGAAGATTTAAGGTTAGCCACTAGACATCTTGGTATGATTGTTGGAAAAGTCGATGTTGAGGAGATATTAGGTAGTATTTTCAACGATTTTTGTATAGGTAAATAATACCCTATTTTCCTGGTTTTTAAGCCCCTTTTTGTAAAAAAACGTTGATAAGTAAAGCTTATTTAGGCAAAACTTTACGTACCTTGTAAATATAATAATCAGTTATAAATTTAGCTTATGAAAAATGATTTATCATTTGATGTCGTGATAATAGGTGGTGGTCATGCAGGCTGTGAAGCAGCAGCAGCTTCTGCACGACTAGGAGTTAACACTGCTCTATTCACCCACAAGATAGAAACAATTGGAGAGATGTCTTGTAACCCAGCAATTGGTGGTTTGGGTAAAGGACATTTAGTACGAGAGATAGATGCCCTTGACGGTGTTATGGGCGAGGTTGCAGATAAATCGGGTATACAATTTAGATTATTAAACAGAAGTAGAGGCCCAGCAGTAAGAGGACCAAGAACTCAATCTGATAGATCATTATATCGCAAATATATGCAAGAAAAACTTGTAAACTACTGTAATTTAAACATTTTTTCTGATCCTGTTATAAAGTTTATTTTTGATAAAAATACAATAACTGGCTTTATAACTAAAGCAGGTAAAAAAGTTTTATGTTCTAAGCTAATACTAACAACGGGCACTTTTTTAAATGGTTTGATACATATAGGTGATGAAAGAACACCTGCTGGAAGATATGATGAGAAACCTTCAACGGGATTAAGTGAACAATTAGAAAAATATAATTTTAAAATAGGAAGATTAAAAACAGGAACCCCTCCCCGACTTGACTCAAGAACAATTAATTATGAAAATTTAGAAGAACAGTTTGCAGATGATGATCCTTATTTTTTTTCTTTCTTAACTAAAAAAAATTTTAACAAACAAGTTTCATGTCGTATGACTTATACCAACGATAAAGTGCATAAAATTATTGAAAAAAATTTATCTAAGAGCGCCATGTACTCTGGTAGCATACAGGGTGTTGGACCTAGATACTGCCCATCTATTGAAGACAAGATAGTAAAATTTGCTGATAAGGGTCGGCACCAGATATTTTTAGAGCCTGAAGGGCTAAATGACCATACAATTTACCCAAATGGCATATCTACGTCACTTCCAGCTGATATTCAGCAAGAAATATGTAATAATATCAATGGTTTAGAAAATGTATCTATTATAAGACCAGGATATGCTATAGAATATGACTATGTAGATCCAAGAGAGCTGTTTTTAACGCTTGAGACCAAGAAGATTAGTAATCTTTACCTTGCAGGCCAGATTAATGGAACAACAGGTTACGAAGAAGCAGCAGCACAGGGGTTAATAGCTGGGATAAATGCAGCTTTATCAATTAAAAAATTAGAGCCTTTCATACTTGATAGATCAGATGCATATATAGGAGTAATGATCGATGATTTAGTGACCAAAGGTGTGGCTGAACCATACAGAATGTTTACATCAAGAGCTGAATATAGATTAAGTCTGAGATCTGATAATGCAGATCAAAGATTAACTGCAAAAGGAATAGAAATTGGATTAATTGGCGATTTAAGAAAAGATCTTTATTTAGATAAATTCGACAAAATTAACCAAATCAATATAAAAATGGATCAATCAACTATAACGCCTAATAAAGCTGATGAATTTGGTATAAAAATAGCAAAAGACGGTGTTGTAAGATCTTCTAATGAAATATTAACTCAAAAAGGAGTTGATATGAATAAAATTAGAGAAATATGGGCTGATATTCCTTTTTTTAGCAAAGAAATAGATGAGCAGGTTGAAATTAATGCTCATTATAGAGGTTATTTGAAGAAGCAAAAAGCTGATATTTTAGCTTTTAAAAGAGATGAAAACCTTATAATACCAGATAAAATCAATTATGATGACCTTTCAGGACTATCAAATGAGGTTAAGGCTAAATTTAAACAAATAAGACCCAAAACGATGGGTCAAGCACTAAGAATTGATGGAATTACACCTGCTGCAGTATATATTTTGTTGTCACATGTTAAAAGAAAGTCTATTAAGCGTATAGCTTAATGGAACAAGAAATTATAAATTCATATAATAGACTCAATGGCTTAAATGTTTCACGTGAAACATATATGGACTTTGAGTTCTTGATTTCAATGATAATTGAAAAAAACAAGAAGATTAATATAATAAGTCAAGAAACTGCGAAAAAAAAAGTTATAAGAGACCGTCATATTATAGATTCTGCACAAATAATTGATTTTATTGATTTAAATAGCAATACAACTACTGATATAGGTACTGGAGGTGGAATGCCAGGGATAATTATCGCAATCATATTAAAAAATATGAAAAAAAACATGAAAGTGCATTTATATGAGAAAAGCTATCATAAAAGTGCTTTTTTAAAAGAAGTATCCAGAAAGCTAGGATTAAAAACGGAAATATTCCAAGAAAATATTTTTAATTTAAAAAAATTAGAAACAGGAACTATAATGTCAAGAGCATTTAAACCAATGCCAATTGTTTTAGATTTAGTTTATGAAAATTTTTCAAGTTATAAAAATTTAATTTTTTTTATGGGCAAGAATGGAAAAAAAATTTTTGAAAACTCTTTAAGAAATTGGGATTTGGAGTACACAGAAAAAAAAAGTTTAACTAATGAAGACTCTTTTTTGTTAAATATTAAAAATATAAAAAAAAAAATTAAAAAAAATTAAATGCAAATTATTTCTGTCATAAATCAAAAGGGTGGGGTTGGTAAAACAACAACGGTCATTAATCTTGCTGCTGGTTTGTCTCAACAAAATAAAAAAATTTTAGTTATAGATTTAGATCCTCAGGGTAATGCAACTACAGGTCTTGGATTGTCTAATATGGAAAATTCTACAGATACAATTTATGGAGTGTTGAACGGAACCAAAGAAATTTCTGAAGTAATTAAAAAGACCCAGTTTGAAAACCTTGATATTATCACTTCAAATGTTGATCTGTCAGGTTTAGAAGTTGAGACTGCTGAAGATGGAAATAGAGCCTTTATTTTGAAAGTCAAATTAACCGCCTATTTAAATAATTCTAGTTCATTATATGATTATATATTGATTGATTGCCCTCCTTCACTGAGCTTGCTAACAGTTATGGCGCTAGTCTCTTCGAACTCTCTTGTGGTGCCGCTTCAGACAGAATTCTTTGCTCTCGAGGGTCTTACACAACTTATTAAAACAATTGAGAGAATAAAAGTTAGTTTAAATCCAGAATTAAAAATAAGAGGAATTCTTTTGACCATGTATGATAAGAGAAACAAACTTTCAAGCCAAGTTGAAAAAGAAGCAAGAGATTATTTTAATGAAAAAGTTTATTCAACTGTGATACCAAGAAATGTAAGATTATCAGAAGCTCCTTCTCATGGTATGCCGGTTTTGATTTATGATAAATCATGCCCGGGTAGTAAATCATATTTCAATTTTACAGATGAATTTATAAATCAAGAAACAATTATTGGTAGTGCTGCGTAATGGACCCTAGCAAAATTAAAAAAGGGTTAGGTCGTGGATTATCATCTCTAATTGGAGAAACAAAAATAGAGACTCAAAAAAACCAATTATCTATTAGCGACTTAATACCTAATAAGTTTCAACCTAGAAAAATTTTTGACGAAAATAATTTAATTGATCTCACAAACTCAATTAAAGAAAGAGGTATCTTGCAACCAATTATTGTTAGAAAATCTAAAGAGAATAAATCAAAATTTGAAATAATTGCTGGAGAGAGAAGGTGGCTGGCGGCTCAAAGAGCAGGGCTTCATAGCGTACCAGTAGTTATCACTGAAGCCAATGATTTAAAATCCCTGGAGTTTGCAATAGTTGAAAACGTACAAAGACATGATTTAAATGCGCTAGAAGAAGCACAAGGTTACAAACGTTTGATTGATGAATTTTCTTATGACCAAGAAAAAGTTTCAAAATTTATAGGAAAAAGTAGGAGCCACATTACAAATTCTTTAAGACTTCTTACATTGCCTTCTGAAGTAGTAAATTTAATACAAGAACAAAAATTGACAGCTGGCCATGCAAAAATTTTAGTAGGGCTTGAAAATGCTAATTTTGTTGCAAATAAAATTATAGAAAAAAAACTTTCTGTAAGACAAGCAGAAAGTTTTGTAAAAATATTTAAAAAAAAAGGCAAAAAACTTATTAACTCTAAAGATCCAAATATAAAAGATCTTGAAATATCTGTATCAAATAAAATAGGTGTAAACGTTGTTATTCAAAACAAAAAAAATAACAAAGGTAAAGTTTCCTTTGAATACAAAAATTTAGATCAACTGAACAGTATACTGGATATAATTAAAAAATATTATTAATTTACAGTTGCTTTTTCTAAAATAAAATTTGAAATAATGTTAACCGAGTTATTGGCATTTTTTTTTATTT
The DNA here is from genome assembly GCA_902511185.1 of uncultured Pelagibacteraceae bacterium. Lineage (GTDB taxonomy): Bacteria > Pseudomonadota > Alphaproteobacteria > Pelagibacterales > Pelagibacteraceae > Pelagibacter. The sequence continues at coordinate 19,303 of CABXEK010000008.1, forward strand.
GAAGCTCTATTTCATTTATATCAAATATTAATTTATAAATCTTATCTGGTGATAGTTTGTATATTTGTTGTTTTACAATTTCTTTATCTTTCCAAAATATTGGTGGTTTAGCATTAGATATTGTTTGATCTAAATTTTTGTTTATCTCATAATTCTTAGATAAGCTTAATATCTTTTTTAATTTATTTAAAAAAGTTCTTGTAATAATCATACAATCTTCATTGTTAAAATTATTTTCACTGAGGATGCTTATTGTTTTTTTTTGGTTCTTTGCCAAACAATTATCTACAAGCTCTCCGATACTAAAATTTTCAATTAAATTTATTAATCTTAAAATGTTATCAGTTGATATTTTTTTACCATTTTGTGTAAATGAACTAATTTTTTCTAACTCATTTTTTAAAATACCTCTATCACCATTACATTTGTTGACTATCAAATTTATATTTGACTGTGAGATTATAATATTTTCTTCTCTTAAAAATTGATATGCTATTTTTGAAAGTGCCACATTGTTATCATGATAAAAGGCAACACATATTAAATTTTTGTTTTTTTCAAATAATCCTCTTAATTTAGATTTTTTTTCTAGATTATGGGAATTAATAATTATTGATATATCCTCAATATTTTTTTCTAATAAATCTTCAATTATTTTTAATATTTTTTCAGTAGCTCTATTTATAATAAAAATCTTTTGAGCTTCAAATAAAGACCCAGAAAGTATCTCGTTATAAAAAACTTCAATATTTTCTAATATTTGTTGTTCTTCATATTTAACTAACGTTTTGTTCTTATTAGATCTAATTATTTTTGATATTTCTTCTTCTTTAACACCTTGGTTTTCACCATAAAATAAAACTAAATTATTTTTATTAATATCAATTTTATTAGTTTCATAAGCTTTTAAGATCATTTCTTATTAAGCAATTCTAGATTTAGCTTTCTTACCATTGAAATAGCAAAATTTCTTTTGATCATTTTTTCATAATTTTTTTGATCAAATGTGTTGTTGCTATTCTTTATATTTTGTTTTTCTTGAAAAACAATTTCTTCACTGGTTTCATTGTGCTGAATTATAAATTTTGCATCAAGAACAACTTGATAGTTTGATACGATACCTTTTGTATCCTTGGATAAAATTATTTTTTTATAATTAGTTTTAATCTTAATTTTATATTTTTTAATTGAGCTTATTTTAGAGTTTCTGGCAATTTCAGATTTAATTATATTGTTTATTATTCCATCCCCTTTTGTTTCAACAATCTCTATTGCAAAATCTGATTTATTTGACTCTGAATATATCGGAGCAAATCCACAATTACTCAGTATCAAAAATATAAATATTAAAAAAATACTTTTTTTCATCAAATAATTATATTCATTAATTTATCTTTAATAAAAATTTTTCTTTTAATATTTTTTTTATCTAAATATTTAAATAACATTTCATCTCCATTTATCTTATTTAATAAATTTTCTTCAGATATATTGGGTTGTGTTTTTATTAATCCTCTTTTTTTTCCATTAATTTGTATCACTATATTAACTATATTTTCTTTTAACAATGATTGATCATAGCTTGGCCATGCCGTTTCTTTGCTATCCATCATTACCAAACATTCATTGGAAAAATGAGGTATCACTGGTGTCATTGCAATTAAAATTTTTTGATAGTTTTCAATTAAAGTATTCTTCTTATAGTTTTTATTTATTTGTTTTGATAAAAAAGAGTACATTTCATGTAAGTTAGCTATAATTTTGTTGTAACTAAAGTTTTCAAGATTATCAGTGATTTTTTTCAAAAATTTATTTGTATATTTTTCAATTTCATTATCATTATCTTTTTCATGATTTTTTTTTATCTCTTCAAAAATTTTAGAATTTAAATTCCATAACTTTTGAATAAATTTAAATGACGAAACAATTCCTTCTTCAGACCACTGAACATCCTTTTCTGGAGGACTATCTGATAAAATAAACAATCTAGCCGAGTCAGCACCATAATTTTTAATTATCTCTTCTGGGTCAATAGTATTTTTCTTTGACTTTGACATAGACTCTGAGGGCCCAACTTTAACTTCTTTAGATTTATTGTTTTTAAGATATTTTTTACCGTTTATTGTTTCTATTTCATCTGGACTTACCCAGTTATTTTCAAAATCTTTGTAAGTTTCGTGACAGACCATTCCCTGGGTAAAAAGACCTGTAAAAGGCTCTAATAAATCTATTTCTTCGTTTTTATAAGAAAGTGCATGCATAAAAAATCTAGAGTAGAGCAGATGTAGAATAGCATGCTCCACACCTCCGATATATTGATCAACTGGCATCCAGTATTTAACTTCATCATTATCAAAACCGTAATCTGTTTTATTTGGAGAACAAAATCTTAGAAAATACCAAGAAGAGTCTACAAATGTATCAAGCGTGTCGGTTTCTCTAATATAGTCTACATTATCAATTTTAATTTTTTTCCAATCATCTGCCTTATCAAGAGGGTTACCTGTTGGTTCAAGTTGATCAATTTTAGGAAGTTCAACTGGAAGCATGTTTGAAGGAATTTTTTTAGGGTTACCTTTATTGTCATAAACAATTGGTATTGGGCATCCCCAATATCTTTGTCTTGAAATACCCCAGTCTTTTAATCTAAAATTAATTTTTTTTTCTCCTAGTTTGTTCTTTTCAAGATAATCAATTGTTTTTATGATTGACTCATCTGGACATTTAAGTCCATTTAAGAATGATGAATTAAATATATAGCCTGGTCCAGTATATGCATTTTCTTCAATATCAAAATTTAAATCATCATAGTTTGGCGTCACAACTGGTTTTACTTTTAAATTATATTTTTTTGCAAAGTCTAGATCTCTTTGATCATGAGCAGGACACCCAAAGACTGCGCCAAGACCATAATCCATCAAAACAAAATTGGCAAAATAAACTGGAACCTTAATATTTTTATCAAGGGGGTTTATTGCTACAAGGTCTGTTTTAAAACCGATTTTTTCAGCGTTTGCTATAGATTCTTCTGTGGTGCCAGTAGATGAACACTGTTTTTTAAATTTTACGAATTCTTTGTTATTTTCATAGAATTTTGCGAGAGGATGATCAACTGATAACGCTAAAAATGATAAACCAAATAAAGTATCTGGTCTTGTGGTAAAACATCTAATCTCTGAGACGTTCTTTGAGGATTCAATTTGAAAATTTATCTCACAGCCAAAAGATTTACCAATCCAGTTTTTTTGCATTATTTTTACTTTGTTTGGCCATTGATTAAGCATATCTAGATTTTGTAAAAGTTCTTCTGAAAATCTTTTGATGTTAAAAAACCATTGATTTAATTTTTTTCTTTCAACTACTGCCCCAGAACGCCATCCTTTTCCATCAATTACCTGTTCATTAGCAAGTACGGTTTGATCTATAGGATCCCAGTTTACATACTCTTCTTTGCGATAAACTAAACCTTTGTCATATAATTCTAAAAAAAATTGCTGTTGATGTTTGTAATAATCTGGCGAGCAAGTAGAGATTTCTCTATCCCAATCAATTGAAAGACCAAGCTTTTTTAATTGGAATTTCATTTTTGAAATATTAGATTCTGTCCAGCTCTTAGGATCTAATTTATTTTGTCTTGCAGCATTTTCTGCAGGCATACCAAACGAATCCCAACCCATTGGGTGGAGAACATTATATCCTTGTAAAGCTTTATATCTTGCCAGCACATCACCAATTGTATAATTTCTTACATGACCCATATGAATTTTTCCAGATGGGTATGGAAACATCTCCAAACAATAAAATTTTTTTTTATTTTTATCTATTTTGGCAGAAAAAGTTTTATCTTTATTCCAGAGACTTTGCCATTTATCTTCTATTAATTTAAAGTTATATCTTTCCACAAAATTAAATACTTATTAATGATGATTATAGAATTTCAAAATTTTTTTTTATTTTTTTCTTGCCTTTTTTCTTTTGTTTGTTTTTTCTTTTTTGTAAGTAGCTGCTTTTTTTAATATTTCTTTTGTTATTTCGGTGACTAGAATTTTATCAGTTTCAGTTATATTGCAATTTATAAAATTATTATTACACTTTCTATTGAAAATTTTAATATCTAAAGCATCCGACCTTATTTCGTTGGTAAGAAATCTTATTGAAATTTTAATACTTTCATTAGAATTTTGTCCATCAGAATACCAATCAGTAATAATTATGCCTCCACTATAATTAACTGAACTTAATGGCATAAAGTCGATTACATCAAGTGAAGCTCTCCATAATTCATTTGAATTAGCAAAATCAAAAGTTCCTCCTTTACTGCCACCAAAAGTATCATTGAGTGTAAATCCTCGACCTTCAGCAAGGTTTTGTTCAACTCTTTTTTTTGGGTCTGCTGGAAATTTTCTTGCATCACCACCTGGTAATTTTCCGTTGCAACCATTTAAAATTAAAATGATTAAACTAGAAAAAATTAATGTAATCGTAACTTTTTTCGGTAATATTTTGAAAATCATATTTTTCATTGCTTATACAACATATTTTTTAATTCTATAAAATATATGAAAAAATAGGATAAAAAGTGTGATAAAAATACAACATTTTAAATTTTATTCAATAAATTCAATAAATTTAGTCAATAATAGAAACCAAAATGATAAATAGACAGTGTTTATTATTAATAATTAACATTAATTAAAGGAGTTTTAATGAACACATTTAAAAAAATAGGTTTAACTGCATTAGCTAGTTCGCTTGTAGTTACATCTGCAGTAGCTGGCGAAATGTCAGTTGCTGGTGGAGCAAGTATTGGTCTAAAAAACACGACTAAATCTGCTTCAGGTAAATCATGGACAATGGGAAATCAGTTAACTTTCTCTGGTTCTGGTGAATTAGACAATGGTATGAACGTATCATTATCTTTCGTAATTGACCAAGGTGATGACGCTACAACTACAAATAATACTAGAGATCCATTCGATAGTCATTCTGTAACAGTTAGCTCAGACACATTAGGTACTTTAGTATTTTCTGGTGAGGGTGGATCTTCTGCTCAATCAGCTATAGATACTACAGCAGCTGGTGACCTTTGGAATAACGGATCAGGCTTTACAGCTCCAAGAGCTTCAGAAGCTGGTGACAATAGCATGATGTATACATTACCAACATTTGTTGAAGATGTTACTGTTAAAGCTAGTTACTCTCCAGGATCAGCTGGTGGTTCATCTGCAACTGCATGGTCTTTAGGCTATACAGGTGTTGAAGGTTTATCTCTAGACTACGCTGTTGGTGAAACTAACACTGTTGGTTCAGAGCAAGATCATACAACTATGAAAGCATCATACGCTATTGGTTCTTTCACTGTAGGATACTCTAACTCAGAAAGCATCTATGATAATTCAGCTTCAGTTGATGAAGAAGTAAGTTCATGGAATCTTGCTTACACTGTATCTGATGATATTTCTGTATCATACGGTACTGAAACACTTGAAACTGAAGGATCAGCTGTTGATGAAGAAGCTTCAGCAATTAATGTATCTTACACTACAGGTGGTGTTACTTTAAGTGCAACTACTTATGAGTTCTCAGGTGCAGGAAACAGTGCTACTGAGTCTCCTACTACAGGTGATAAAGAAAGATGGGCTTTATCAGCTACATTTGCATTCTAATTTAATTTAGATTGAAAATTATAAAAGGGCCCCTTTATAAGGGGCCTTTTTTTTATTCAAAATAAGATATTCCAGCAAATTCTGGGTTTTTAATAAGCTTAAGCTTTTTCAAATTATTCTTTGAAACACCACCAAGTACGACAACATTTTTTCTTGTAAAATTTGAGACTAATTTAAATCTATTAATACCCAAATAGTTTTTATTTTTTTTAAATAATGAGGATAGAAAAATTTTATCAACTCTTTGAAGTTCTTTTGTTCGTATCTGTTTAAGATTGTGTGCAGATCCAATAATTTTGAATTTTTTTTTATATGAATAATTTAAATGATCAAACTTTTGATTAAATGATGGAATGTAAGCCCCATCTAAATCTAGTTTAATAGCTAACTTGCAATTGTTTGATAAAAAAAATTTAATATTCCTTTTTTTACAATAATTTTTTAACTTTAATATGAGCGACACATCAATTTTTTTAGAAAGATAATTTCTGTAAATAATGATTGTTTTTTTATCTTGTTTTTCAATATTGTTTGTATCAAATTTATTTATAAAGTAATATTTTGTTTTAAAGTAATTATGCATAAGTCCGTACAAAATTTAATCGAAATAGAGAAAGAAATAAAATTAAATTTAAGTAATTTAAATATTAATAATTTACCAAAAATTATCGCTGTATCCAAGACTTTTAAAATAGACAAAATTTTACCATTAATAGAATATGGACATACTGATTTTGGTGAAAATAAAGTCCAAGAAGCAATAGACAAATGGGACAATCTTAGAGAAGCAAATTCAAATATTAAATTGCATATGATAGGCAAATTACAAACTAATAAAGTAAAATTAGCGGTAAAATTATTTGATTATATTCATTCAGTAGATAGTCAAAAACTTGCAAAAAAAATTGCAGATGAACAGGAAAAAATTAATAAAAAAGTTAAAATTTTCATTCAAGTAAATATTGGTAATGAAGATCAAAAATCTGGAATAAATAAAGTTGAACTTGGTAAATTAATAGATTATTGCAAACAAATTAACTTAAGTGTTGAAGGTTTAATGTGTATACCTCCTAATGATTTAGACACTTCTTCTTATTTTAGTGAGATGAATTCATTAAATAAAAATTTCAATTTATCTGAACTTAGTATGGGCATGTCTTCAGATTATTTAAAAGCTTCTGAAAATTTAGCCACATATCTAAGAATTGGGTCAAAAATTTTTGGTCAGCGATCTTAAAAAATTTTTATTTTTGAACTTTTTTTAATTATTTTAAGCATAATCAAAAAATCTTTTTCTTTTAAAGCAATACATCCGGCCGTGGGTTTGTAATCTTTAGTAAGATGAATAAAAATACAACTACCTAGCCCTGTAATAGGTTTTTTAAAGTTATACTTAATTGGAATTAAAAAATCATATTTATAATCTTTTCTATTTAATTTTTCATGTTTAATTACTTTTTCTATTTTAAAAAGTTTGTTATATTTTTTTGGAAAACGAGCATCATCACACCAACCCATATATTTTTTTATTTTAATACATTTTAATAAAGTTAATGGTTTTTTTTTACGATCTCCCCTAAAATATAGATTCTCTATTTCAAAGGTTCCTTTTGGCGTTTTTTTATCTCCTTCTTTTTTATTCAATGTTGATCCCTTTTTCCCAATACAACACCTAAATTTAAATTCATCTATTTGAAGAGTGTGTTTATTTTTAACAAAAATTGTCATATTCTCCTTTTAAGTATGCAGAATTTAATAATATATAAGTTTACATCATTATATCATATTCTCGAAGAACTTAGTCTAGATTTAAATTTTAATATAAGTTTTGTAGATGATGTTAATTCTTTAAATAATAAATTAAAAAATCATAATAATTATCTAATTATATCTAATAAGAAATATTTAGATATTAGTAATCAATTTGTTTTAGAAAATACTCCAATTAATATTTTTAAATTAGTAGAAAAAATAAATATTGAATTTTTAAAATTACAATTTAATAGCCAGTCACATGTGAAAGTAAAAAATTATATTATAGATCTAAATTCAAGAGAAATGTCAGTAAATAGTACCAAGATTAAGTTGACCGAAAAAGAAATTAATACAATCATCTATTTATCTAAATCAAACAAACCAGTTAGCATTGATAAATTACAAGAAAAGGTGTGGAGCTATCAATCTGATATTGAAACTCATACTGTTGAAACTCATATCTACCGTTTAAGAAAAAAAATTCTAAACATATTTAATGATAAAGAATTTATAATTAGTGAAAAAAATGGTTATCAAATCAAATAAGAAAAATCCGATAGTTAAAGATTTGTTTACTAAAAAATATAAACCAAAAATAGTTAAACCTAAAAAAGGTAAAGGAAGTTTTAAAAGAAAAAAAAACCAAATTTAAAGTCTTGCCCCAATTTGCTGTATTACCTTTGATGACATTTCAGTACCTTTTTTGAGACATTCCCTTGTAGATAATTTGTTGATGTATCCATGTAAAAATCCAGCAGCAAAGAGATCTCCTGCTCCTGTAAGGTCAACAATTTTTAGATTTTTTTGTATATCACTTTCAACAACTTCATCACCATTAATTGCAACAGCACCTTTTTCTCCTCTAGTTACAATCATTAATTTATTAAGTTTTTTTGAAAAGTTTATAACCTCATCAAAATTTTTTGCTTCAATTAATGAGGTAATTTCTTGTTCATTAGCAAAAGTTATATCAAGCTTATTTTTAACTAGGTTTAAAAAATGAGGTTTGTGTCTATCTACACAAAATAGATCAGAGAGTGACATAGCAACTTTGTTTGCATTATTTATAGCTTTATCAAAAGCTTTCTTGGGATCTCCCTCATCCCATAAGTAACCTTCCAAAAATATTATCTCACTTTTTCTAATTGCATCAGAGCTAACATCTTTTTCATTAATTTTTCCTGCCGTTCCTAAGAAAGTACACATTGTTCTTTCTGAGTCTGGGGTTACCAATATTAAACATGTTCCAGTTGGTAATTCCTCTCTCTTTTTAGAATAAAAGTATTCTACATTTTCTTTTTTCAATCCTTCTTCGTAATTGCTACCAAATTCATCATCTGAAATTTTACCTATAAAGCCAGCTTTATTACCAAGCTGAGATATACCAACTATTGAGTTTGCAACAGAGCCTCCAGAAACTGTTTTTTCAATTTTAAGATTTTTTAATAAATTTTGAAATTCATTCTCATCAAAAAATAATTTCATTGTGCTTTTTGTGAGATTATTTTGTACAATAAAATTGTCATCCACTTTACAAATGACATCTACTATAGCATTTCCTATTCCTAAGATTTTCATATTAAGCCTTTTTGGTAATAACAGGTTTTTTTCTATTTGGGTAGCAAGTAGTGCATATTTTGCAGGTTAAACCATAACAATCTCTTGCCTTGCAATATTCTCTGCCATAAAAAATTATTTGTAAATGAAGTTTAGACCAAGTTTTTTTTGGAAATATTCTTTTTAAATCTTTCTCAGTTTGAATTACATTTTTTCCATTTGATAAACCCCAGCGTTGTGCAAGTCTATGAATATGAGTATCAACAGCGAAAGCTGGATATCCAAAACCTTGAGACATTACTACACTTGCTGTTTTATGTCCTACACCAGGTAGTTTTTCAAGTTCTTCAAAAGTTTTAGGCACTTTACCCTTGTGTTTTTCTAACACTTGCTTTGACATCAAGTAAATACTTTTTGCTTTGACTCTAAAAATACCGATTTTCTTAATTAATTTTTCAATTTTTTTTCTGCCTAATTTTACGAAATGTCCTGGCTTATAGTATTTTGGGTATATATTTTTAGTAACGTTGTTGACATTTATATCGGTGCATTGTGCAGAAAGAAGAACGGATATCAAAAGTGTGAAAGTGTTTTTACTTTTAAGAGGGACTGGTGTTTTAGGATAAATTTTATTTAATACTTTAATTATTATTTTTGCTTTTTGTTTTTCATTCATTATGAAAAGTTAAGCAAATCTCTCATAGAGTATAATCCTGGCTTTTTTTTCATTAGCCATTTAGAGGCCGTTAAAGCTCCATCAGAGTATAGAGCTCTATCAAAAGCTTCGTGATTTAGCGTAATTATTTCTTTTCCACTTGAGAATTTTACTTCATGTTCACCAATAATTTCACCTTTTCTTATAGAGTTAAAGTTAATTTTTTTTCCATAGGGAAAAGTTTTTTTATTTAAAAATTTTTTACCTAATAAATTATACAAATCTTTATTTTTTCCGTCTGCAATTCCCTTTCCAAGCATTAAAGCTGTGCCAGATGGATAATCTTTTTTATGTTTGTGGTGTACTTCAAATATTTTACTTAAATATTCATCGTTTAGTGATTTTGATGCAATTTCAGTTAAATACATTAACAAATTTACACCTAAACTCATGTTGCCAGCTTTTAAAATAGATATTTTTTTTGAATATTTTTTAATTTGGCTTTCTTGCATTCTATTAAAACCAGTCGTTCCAATCACGACCTTTTTTTTTAGTTTTGATGCTATTTTTAATATTTCTAGGGTGCAATCAGGGACAGTAAAATCAATAATTATATCTGTCTTTTTAAACACTTTATCAGAATTTAATTCTGGTCTAATCCCATTAAATTTTTTATTTATTGATCTACTTTCTGTAAGTGCAACTAATTTAAAATTTTTATTTTTTTTAGATGACTTAATAAGTTGCTGGCCCATTCTGCCCATGCATCCTGAAATCGCTAAATTAATTTTTTTCATTTTGGAAAATATTAACCTTTTTTAGTTAATTAGTCTTTTATTTTTTCCAGAAACTTTTTGCTTTTTGAAAGAATTTTCTAATACTTGGATTTGATTTTTCGTTTTCAATTTCTCTAAATTTTTCAAGTAATTCTTTTTGTTGTTTATTTAAAGATATTGGTACTTCCGTATTAACCTGAACATATAGATCTCCATAATCTCCTCTACGCATAAAGGGCATTCCTTTACCTTTAAGCCTAAATTGTTTACCACTTTGTGTACCATCTGGAATCTTAATTTTTGCTTTACCTCCATCAATTGTTGGTATTTCAATTGTTGTTCCCAGTGCAGCATCAGCTATTGAAATTGGAAATTCAAAAAATAAATTTTCATCCGATCTTTTAAATAAATCATGGGAATTGACGTTTATAAATAAGTATAAATCTCCTGTAGATCCGCCTCTAATTCCAGCTTCACCTTTTCCGGCCAATCTAATTCTTGTTCCATCATCAACACCTTTTGGTATTGTTACAGATATTTTTTTTGAAGCTTGTTTCTTACCTTGACCATTACAATCAATACATGGATTGGTAATTTCTTCTCCATTACCATTACATTGAGGGCAAGTTTGCTGAACAGTAAAAAATCCTTGGTTAGATCTTATTTTTCCATTTCCACCACAATAAGTACATCTATCAGGAGAATGACCAGGTTTAGAGCCATTTCCTTTGCATGTATTACATTTTTCTGTTGTTGAAAACTTTATATCCTGTTTTTTACCTTCATAAGCTTCCTCTAGTGAAATTGACAAATCATATCTTAAATCTGATCCTCTATTATTTGAGCTCGCTCTATTTCTTGATCTTCCACCTCCTCCAAAATCTCCAAAAAAATCTTCAAAAATGTCAGAGAAATCAGCTCCACCGAAACCACCGAAACCTCCTCCTTGTCTGCCGCCACCATTTTCAAAAGCTGCATGACCAAAATTATCATAATTTTGTTTTTTTTCTTTATCTGAAAGGATGCCATAGGCTTCACTGGCTTCTTTAAATTTATCTTCTGCAGTTTTGTCACCTGGATTTTTGTCAGGATGGTATTTTACAGCAAGCTTTCTGTAGGCTGATTTTAATTCTTCTGGGGATGCAGTTTTTCCAACACCTAGGACGTCATAAAAATCTCTTTTAGCCATAAGTTATTTTGAGATAATAGTTGTTGGAATTTTTAAGCGCTTTTTTCTTTATCTTCTTCCTTATTTTCTTCTTTTACTTCTTCAAAATCTGCATCAACTACGTTATCGTCTTTTTTCCCTTCGTCATTATTTTTACTATCATCGGGTGAGTCTGGTTTCTTTTCTTGAGATTTGTATATAGCCTCTCCTAATTTCATTGAAGCTTGAACTAAAGTTTCTGTTTTTTTTTTAATATCTTCATTATCAGTTGCTTTTAGAGCCTCTTTTAAACTAGATGAAGCATCTTCAATTGCTTTTTTCTCAGCATCTGTAATTTTAGATCCATGTTCTTTAAGATTTTTTTCAGTTGAGTGAATTAGAGTATCAGCTTGGTTTCTTACATCTACAGACTCTCTTTTCTTTTTATCTTCTTCTTTGTTAGCTTCTGCATCTTTGACCATTTTTTCAATTTCTTCTTCGCTTAATCCTCCTGAAGCTTGAATCTGGATTTTTTGTTCTTTACCAGTACCCTTATCTTTTGCAGAAACGCTAACTATTCCGTTTGCATCAATATCGAAAGTTACTTCAATTTGAGGAACTCCTCTTGGTGCAGGAGCAATACCAACTAATTCAAAGTTACCTAACATTTTGTTATCAGTTGCCATTTCTCTCTCACCTTGAAGCACTCTTATTGAAACTGCAGGCTGGTTATCTTCAGCTGTAGAAAATACTTGGCTTTTCTTTGTTGGAATTGTTGTATTTTTTTCAATTAATTTAGTAGAAACCCCACCTAGAGTTTCAATACCTAATGATAAAGGTGTAACATCTAGAAGAAGCACATCTTTTACATCTCCTTGAAGCACCCCTGCCTGAATAGCTGCACCCATTGCTACTACTTCGTCAGGATTAACACTTTTATTTGGGTCTTTTCCAAAAAAGTTTTTAACTTCAGTTAAAACTTTAGGCATTCTCGTCATTCCACCTACCAAAACAATTTCATCAATTTCACTTGCAGAAATTCCAGCATCCTTCAATGCAGTTTTACATGGCGGCAATGTCTTAGCTATTAAATCTTCAACAAGAGCTTCTAATTTTGCTCTAGTCATTTTTAGATTAATATGTTTCGGTCCAGTTTTATCTGCAGTTATAAATGGCAAATTAATATCTGTTTGTTCTGCTGAAGAAAGTTCAATTTTAGCTTTCTCTGCTGCTTCTTTTAGTCTTTGAAGTGCAAGTTTATCGGATGTTAGATCAATACCATTGTCTTTTTTAAACTCAGAAATTAGATAATCTACTATTGAATTATCAAAGTCTTCACCACCTAAAAAAGTATCTCCATTAGTTGATTTAACTTCAAATACACCATCACCTAATTCAAGAATTGAAACATCAAATGTTCCTCCACCTAAATCATACACTGCAATTTTTTTATTTTGTTTTTTATCTAAACCATATGCTAGTGATGCTGCAGTAGGCTCATTAATAATTCTTAAAACTTCTAGGCCAGCAATTTTTCCAGCATCTTTTGTAGCCTGCCTTTGAGCATCATTAAAGTATGCAGGAACAGTTATCACTGCTTTAGTTACTTCTTGACCTAAATATTTTTCAGCTGTTTCTTTCATTTTTTGCAGAATAAAAGCAGATATTTGAGAAGGTGAATATTTTTCTCCTTTTGCCTCAATCCAAGCATCACCTTTTTCAGAGTTAACTATTTTAAAAGGAGCTGCTGCTATATCTTTTTTTACAGTCGGGTCTTCAAAATTTCTTCCAATCAGTCTTTTAACAGCAAAAATTGTATTTTCAGGATTTGTTACAGCCTGTCTTTTGGCTGGTTGACCAACTAATTTTTCGCCATCATCTGTAAAAGCTACAACCGAAGGAGTAGTTCTTGCACCTTCAGCGTTCTCTAAAACTTTAGGTTGGGTACCTTCCATAATTGATACACATGAGTTTGTAGTACCAAGGTCTATTCCAATGATTTTGCTCATAATTTTATTCTCTCTTTCATATATGTGTTAATATTAAATCTGCAAGCTCTCCAAATGCAATTATTTGTCTAAATTCTCCTTGTTTTCCTCATTATTTTCATCTTTTTTTTCTACTTTTTTAGAAACACCAACTAAAGAAGGTCTTAGCAATCTATCTTTTATCATGAAACCTTTTTGAATTTCTTGAACGATTGTACCTGGTTCTTTTTGATCATCTTCTATTTCCATCATGGCTTGATGTAAGTTTGGATCTAATTTTTTATTAAGACAATCAATTGGTTTAATATTATTTTTAGTAAAAATAGAAATTAAATCTTTATTAATTATATCAAAATGCTCTAAAGTTTTTTTTAACGCTTCAGTATTTTTAAGCGTTTCATCGCTCTCCAAAATTAATTTTGATCTTGTTAAATTATCAATTAAATTTAAAGCTTCTTTAGCAAAGGCAAAACCTCCATAATCAAATGCATCATTTTTTTCTTTTTCAAACCTTCTTCTTTGGTTTTCCATTTCAGCAAATGTTCTTGTAAGCTTATCTTCTAATTCTTTTATTTTTTCTTCGGGTGATAATTCTTTTTTTTCTTCTACGTTTGTTTGTTTTTCTTGTTCTTCACTTGATTGTTTATCAGCAACATCATTTTCATTTAATGGTTCTGATGAGGTATTTTCATGCACAATGTTTTCTTCTTTTTCCATGAAAACATATATGGTAAGAAATCTTAGAATTGCTAGGTTTTAATGAAAAAAATTTCAAAATTGCTTATAGGCACTAATAATAAAGGAAAATATAAGGAAATTAGAGATTTACTGCCAAAAAACATTAAAACATACTCAACATCTGAATTTAATCTTAAAAGTCCAAAGGAAGATGGGCTGAATTTCATAGAAAATTCACTCATCAAATCAAAGTATTTTTCAAAAAAAACTAAATTAATATGTTTAGCTGATGACTCAGGACTTGAAATAGATCTATTAGACAAGAATCCAGGAATTTATTCAGCAAGATGGGGTGGAAAAGGGGGAGATTTTGATAAAGCTATCAATAGAGTTTATAGGGAACTTAAAAAAAAAGACAAAAAATGGAAACAAAAAAAAATAAAAGCAAGATTTATTTGCGCATTGTCAATTAGTTATTTGGATAAAAAAATTTCATCTGTTTTAGGTAAAGTGGAAGGATATATTTCAAATGAACCTAGGGGAAGTAATGGATTTGGTTATGATCCAATATTTATTCCTAAAAATAAAAATAAAACATTTGGAGAGATGAGCTCTTTACAGAAATATAAGATGGATCATCGTTTTGATGCATTTAAAAAGATCAAAAAATTTCTATAAGTTTTTTATCATCAATTTTATAAAAATTTAGTCTATGATTAATTTTATTATCCTTTATATCAAAAATTCCTATCTTACCTTTAAATGAGTTTTTTTTTTTAAAAAGTTTATCTAAATTTGTAAGATCATTTTTCAAAGAAAGATAGTAAACGAGACCCACAAGATCATAACTTAGTAAAGATAAATGGGTAGGATTTTCATTAAATTCAATAAAAAATTTATCTCTATAATTATCAAAATTACCTTTATTTATTGATGGATAATATAACGGCTGAATATCTGTTTCGTTTAATAAACTTTCATCAAACCACTGATTTAATGTAATAAAAAATTTATTTTTAGGAGATACATCTGTATACAAAAGTGATGTTGTTACACTTTTTAAGCTCTCATCAAAATCTGAAATTACTACAGCATCAAAATTTAATCCACCCAGTGTATATCTTTTTTCTAATTTTTTTATTTTTTTTTCTTTATTAAGTTCATCAGATTTTTTTATTCTATTGATTTCATCTTCCAAGTTCTGTTTTCTAATTTTATAATTAGTAATTTTTTCTATTTGATTTGTTAATTTTGTTGGTTCTGTATCATAAACATAATCTTTAAAAATCTTGATTTTAGAATTTTTAATACCTTTTTTTATTTCAGGCTCATAATCTAACTTTGGAGTCAAAAAAATAACTTTTTTAATGTTAGTCATTTTTATAAATTTTTTAATTGTGTTAAATTGTGATGTAGAATTAATCCCAGCAGAAATTATATTTTTTGGAATATCTAAATTTTTGTTAGTTAATGACAAAAAAGTTAAATCTTTTATTTCATCTAAATATATTAAACTTTCGTAAAACACAGGACCAATAACAATACTTACCCCCATCTCTTTTAATTCATAAGCTGATTTAAGAGTTATATCTGGTTTTGTGGCTGTATCTTTTGGCACAATCTCAATTGAATCATTGTCAATATCATTGACTGCTAATCGAACCGCCTTGATTATTGATTGACCAATATCTTTATTAGGCCCTGTCATTGGCACTAAAAGACCAATTTTAATTTTCTCTTCTGAAATTGCTGAACTTAAAAATAATAAAGAAAAACTTATAACAAAAAAAATAATTTTAATATATGTGGCCATTTTGATGATAGTATAATATTTTTTAAGTTCAATTATGACCATAAAATTGCAATCTCAAATAAAAAATGATGAAAGCGGTCTTTATTTAGTTTCAACACCAATAGGTAACTTAAAAGATATTACATTTAGAGCAATTGAAATATTAAAAAAATCTGACTTTATTTTATGTGAAGATACCAGAGTTTCAAAAAATTTATTGAATAAATATGAAATCAAATCAAAATTAATCTCAAATCATAAATTTAATGAAAAAAAAAATACAGAAAAGA
>CABXEK010000009.1 GCA_902511185.1 uncultured Pelagibacteraceae bacterium
GCCAATTGCTGGTGCCTATAGAGTTTTGCCAACACCTGTTAAAAGTGGTGTAAGCAATTCTTTAGATAATTTATCAAATTTAGTGACTATCCCAAATAATATTATTCAGGGTGACTTTAAAAAGGCAGGAATAAATTCTGGAAGATTTATTATTAATACTACTATAGGTATTTTAGGTTTAATTGATGCGGCAGAACTTTTTGGAATTCCTGAATATGAAAAAGAGGATTATGGACAATCACTTGCTAAAATAGGATTTGGCCCAGGATGTTATGTAGTACTACCGGTTTTAGGTCCAAGCACAGTCAGAGATACAGCTGCCTCAATGGTGAATTTTATGGGAGGTGACGCTTGGTATAATGTAACTACTCGAAATGAGACGCAACACTTTAGTGAAGTGGACTACTATTTATCAAGGGCTACTGCTGGAGTTGATTTTAGAGCCAAAAATTATGATTCTATCGAAAATTTAAAATCAAATTCTGTAGATTTTTATGCCTCAGTTAAAAGTCTTTACTTACAAGATAGACAAAAAAAAATTCTTAACTCTATTGGAGTGGTTGATTCAATGAATGATTCTGACTGGGAAGAAATAGAAAACTAATATTATCCTGTTTTTATCTTTATTATGAACTTAAAAAAAATAATAATTATAATCTTTATTTATATTTTTAATTTAAACAATCTTAGTGCAGTTGAGCCCAATGAATTTGTTCAATCAACAGTGAACAAAGCTTCAGAAATTTTATCAAACAATATCACTAGAGATGAAAAAATAGAAAAATTAAAAATTATTGCAAAAGAATCTGTAGATATAAAGGGTGTTGGTTTTTACTCACTTGGATCAATAAGAAAAAGCTTGAACGATGATCAAAAAGAAAAATATCTAGAATTATTTGAGTCTTATTTTTTAAAAAGTTTTTCAAGCAGATTGGCTGAATATACAAATCCACATATTGAGGTTACCGGTCAAAAAGTAATAAATAAAAATTATACTATTGTTAGCAGCAATTTAGTTGGAACATCGGAAAGACCTGAGGTAAAAATTGATTGGAGAATTTATACTAAAAATCCAAGCACCCCATTAATTAGAGATTTAATTATAGAAGGTTTAAGCTTAGCAAGAACACAGAAAGAGGAGTTTTCTTCAATCTTAAATTCTAATGATGAAGATATAAATGCTCTATTTAAAATTTTAAAAGAATTTTCAAAAAATTAAATATTCTTGTTATGGTGGGCCCGCCAGGACTCGAACCTGGGACCAATACATTATGAGTGTACTGCTCTAACCAACTGAGCTACAGGCCCTACTCAATTATCAAGTTTTTACTTTGTTTTTATGAATCATGCAAGTTTGTAAAAACAAACTATAGATTGTAAATGTTGTATTTGTAGACGTATGTAAATTGATCGGTTGGTAAAATGGTTGGTAAAAATTTAAGACCTGGGAGTTGTATTTCTCCCAGATCTAATTCCTTAAACCACTCATATTTACTTTCTAAGTCCACCTGCAACTAGGTTCCAAACTGCAGATAAAGCAAAAAAGCTAAACCACCAACCTGTTGTGGGCAAAATAAAACCAAGCACTATTGCTTGCTCTACTACACCAGCAACGATGTATTGTTTTAATGTCATTTTATGTCCTTTCTATAAAGCTTTATTGCCTTATGAATTGCATATAGTTACTAAGAGAAATAGTTTAATGTGTAATCAAACAACTTATATTGGACAAAATACAAAATAAATGACTGATAAGATATTTTTACTTTTAAGCACTATGCTTCCGACCATTGCTCTTCTGTTATTTTTTATGTACTCAGATAAATTTGTAGAGCCAAAAAAAAATGTTTTATCAACTTTTATTCTTGGAATTTTCATAATCGCTCCTCTCCAAGTATTTCATTATACAGCTGTAATGATATTGGGCGAACCAATTGATTATAATCCTTTTTTTAGAGCATTTTTTAAAGCTGCATTTCTTGAAGAGCTATTTAAATTTTGTGTTTTATATTTTTTCTGTACAAAGTTTACTGCCTTCAATGAACCAATGGATGGTATTGTTTATGGAATAGCAGCATCTCTTGGTTTCGCTTTTTGGGAAAATCTTGAATATGTTTACATATATGGTGAATTTGATATGGAGGATGCTTTGATTACTGTTTGGGGTAGAGCCTTTACAGCAGTACCAAGTCATGCTTTTGATGGAGTCATTATGGGATTCT
The DNA here is from genome assembly GCA_902511185.1 of uncultured Pelagibacteraceae bacterium. GTDB lineage: Bacteria > Pseudomonadota > Alphaproteobacteria > Pelagibacterales > Pelagibacteraceae > Pelagibacter. Next base: position 2,223 of record CABXEK010000009.1, read on the forward strand.
TTATTGGTAAACACTATTTTAGAACAAATAAATCACATATAAATCTTTTACTGGCCTTACTGGTTCCGGTTATACTTCATGGATTTTATGACTGGGTATTAATGGAAGAAAGTATTAATAGTAATTTTATGTTTTTATTTATGACAATCGAGTTTGGTTTAGTAATTTATCTTTACAGATCTCTTAAAACAGATCAATTACAAAAAAAAACAGAATCAGAAAAAAAATTAAATTAATGAAAAATTATTGGTTAGGAAACACTTCATTAGCAAAAACTTTTTGGTCTTTAGTTTTATTCATTTTAATTTATTTTTATGTAATACATTCCAATTTACTTCATAAAAAAATTGAAAGTTTAGGTTTTTATATATTTGTTGATATGCTTGGTGTTGTTTTGTCTTTCTTTATATTGGGGTCTGTATGGAGATCAGCTAATAATTATAAAGGAAATAAAATATGGCCCATACTATCAAAAACTTCATTAATCTTAATTGTAATTTATTCTCTCTATAAAGCTTATTTTAAGTGGCGCTTTCCAGATCTTATCAATAATATCTTCTAAGGATTAAAGACTTTACCAAGCATAGTTGCTACACCCTCTAAGTTATAAAAATAAACCAAAAGAATTAACAAAATACTAAAATAACTTATTGGACCTACATATTGAGCGTATCTATCAACAACACTTAAATTCCTACCAGATTTAAGTTTTCTTACAAAAGAATAGACGCACAAAATTGTTGCTACACCTGTATAAAAATATGAAAGCAAGATAAAACAATCCATGAAAGTTAGGTATGGTAATTTTGGCAAATCTTCATCAATAATAAAGTTATAAGCAATTAAAGATAATAAACATACAATAGTTACATTAACCTTAGCTTCTAGTTGAGAACCTCTAACCCAAAATACTGACCACGAAATTGCTAAGATAAATATTATTGGTAAGATTATTTTATAAATATAATATGAAGTTAATCTTTCTATCTTAAAATATAACATAAAACCTGTATATGGACTCCCATCATTTTCTACAAAAGAATATGTTTCATAAGTAGGATTTTTTATTCTCCAACCATCCACAGTTAATGGTGCCTCCATATCCCCTCCTAATCCAGATGATGAATATTCTGACATGTATGGTTCATTTGGGATCAATTCTACAAAAAAGGATGGATACTCAGACCATAATTCAATACTTAATTCTTGGTCATCAAATGGAAATTTTTTAAAATCAAATTCGTTTGTATGAAATATTGCTGTATCTTTTAATCTTTTATCAATTGTTCCATCAGAAAAAATATCTATCCAATCTGCCATATAATTATCAACTGGTGGCTTATCAATTCTATTAAAAAAATCTATATTCGGATCAAATAATTTAAAATTAGAAAATGAACTTGTGGGATTAAAAGTGCATAAATAAAATGGTTTTTTTCCTTGCTCAGTATGCATTCCTAGATCATTTAAAAGATCTAGTAACCTGGGATCCTGCCAGGTTAACCATAAATTAACCTGTGCTTTAAATATATTTTGATCAGCTGATATTTCAAATATCCTATCTATGTACATATCAACTTTAACATTAATGGGGTCTTCTGAACTATAATTGGGGTGTGGATATTTTAGATTATCATACAAATTTTTACAAAAATTATCTGGTAAATCTTTAGTTGGATATTTATAAAAATTAATAGCAAAAGAATTAGTGACTAAAAATAAACTCAATACTAATGAATAAAATAAAATTTTAAAAATATTTTTTTTATCATTTTTCACATTCATATAAGACTTTTTGCAGTTTGAATTCCACTATCATTAGCTCCTGCCACTGTCCCCCAATCTTTTGCTGTTGCCTCACCAGCAAAATACAATCTATCTCCAACTGGTTGTCTTAAGATCTCTCTATATTTAAAAGCTCCTGGTTCTGCAGAAGCCCATGCCCCTAAAAATAATGGATTATCAGACCAGTTTACCACATGAGATTTGACTAAATCCTTATCTACTTTTGAACCAAAAATTTTTCTTAATTCATTAAGAGTAAAGTCTAAAGAAGCTTTATCACCCTCTTTCGCTAATTCTTTTCCAAAATTACCACCAGGATCAAACATACATAGACTTGTATCTGAAACATTTATAGCTCCGCACACACCTTTTGGTGAAGTTGCATTCTGACTATCAACTTTATAATAAAGATAATAATCCTTAACTTTCTTTTTAAATAATTTTTTAAATTTTAAAGTTATTCTATTGTAATGACCCATAGAAATTTTTGAAAAAGACTCTTCTTTTTCAACATCAAGTCTTGGTGTAAATTTAATTTGGCCTGAGCTTAACACCCCATTAGATGCTGTAATAATACATTTTTTTGCATCTATTGTACCGTTGTTAGTTAATACTTTTACGCCTGAACCACTCCAGTTAATTTCACTTACTTTGGTATTTAGTTTAACTGGGACATCTTTATACATATCTGCTACTAGAGAACCATAACCTTCCTTGCAATGCCATTCACCACTTTCTGGAAGTTCATAATCAAAATTATAATCTTTACATGAATAATTTGAAAAATCTTTTCCCATTGCATAAGCACCTATCTGTAAATGAACTGAGTCAAACCATCTTTGATCTTGAAAAGGCACAACATCAATTGGAGCCACATCTTTTCTGGTTTTAGCTATCGCTGCTTCGCAGCCATCATAGACTTTCCAAAGCTCATCTTCTTGGGATGTTTTTTTATCTCCATTATAAACGGCGTATTGTTCTTCAGAACGCTCTTTATAGATATTAAATTTTGGATTTCCTTCTCCATAAATCTTAAATGGATTAATGTCTCCATTCTCTAACCAAAGCGCACCCATATCATAAGGTTCTCCAAAAATAGTATTATCTGTTACTGCTCTTCCTCCAATTCTATTTCCTGCCTCAACACAAATAACTGATTTACCTTGTTGGATTAAATAATTAGTAGCAGCAAGTCCTGCAGCCCCTGCTCCAATAACAACTACATCTGGGTTTGAAGAAGCATAAGTAAATCTTGGCAAGGTAGCTAATGCCAAACCTGATAGTGATGAAATTATAAATTTTCTTCTATTAATTTTTTTCATTATTTACCTACCATCCAAGAAATTAGTGCGCTTGAGTTTTCAGGGTTAAGATTTGCGTTAACGGCTACAATGACAAAAATAATTATTATATATGATAGAATTCCATATCTTTTACTATAGGTTTCAATTCTTTGACAAATCGGTAAATTTGTCTTTTGTAATTTAAATGAGGCAATAGAAAGAAAATTTGGAATGGTGGCATAAAAATACGAAATTAATATTATCCAATCCATTACAGTTAAATATTCTAATCTGGGCATTTCTGAATCAATAACAAAATTATAGGCAATCAATGAAAGCAAACACACAATGGTAATTGTTAGACGAGATTCAATTTCTTTTGGATCAATCCATACACTTCCCCAGCAAATCAATAAAATTAGAACTATAGGTACAATAACTTTAAACACATAGTATCCATGCTTTCTTTCAATAAGAAAATCTAATCTTAAACCATCAGAAAAATCATTCTCCATATTAAATGGATTTTGATATTGAAATGGATTTAATTCATATCCTATAATATCCCAACCTAATATTTCATTTTTCTTAACATAATTATTTAAAAAAATATGTGCACGCTCTGAAATAAAAATATTTCTTTTATTCAAACTGTATCTTCCGTCTATTAATTCTAATGAAATTTTTTGTCTATCAAAAGGAAAGGCTCTCAGATTGAATTTATTCTTTATACCATACACGCCCTCAATATTTTTTTGAAGATAAAGAGCGTTAAAATCATTGCCAAATTTGGTTGAATAAGGTGTTAGTTTATAATGAACATTAAATAAGTCATTATCTTTCTTTGCAATATTTAATATTTTTATTTGATTACCAGGATCAACTATCTTAGATCTGGCGAACTCTTTTTCTGTAAAAATACAAACTTGAATATTTGTTACACCACCATCATCAAAAATAAGATTACCATCTGCAATCTTATAAAAATATTTGTATGAATCTTCACTATATAATTTTGAAAAATTATAAACAAAACGAACTTCATAAATACCTGTTTTTTGATTAATTGAATTTATTGAAATATCTTCAAGTTGAATGTATGCATCTGTAAGGTAATGATCTTTACGATCTATATCTAATGTAAAATTTCCATTTTTCTGATTAAAAAATTCTACTTTAATTTTTTTATCATTTTTTAAAATATCTTTTTGTTCTTGGTTATTTGTAAATTTTTTATTATTTAAACTGATTATTGAATCTCCAGATTTTAAATCTTTTGCTAAATCTAAGTTGTAAATTTTTCCAATGATATAATTTCCATTATCATCTTTTCTAAAAAATGTTTTTTTACTTTTATCATCCCAGTCATATTGGAGAAGAAAACCAAAATCGTTTAAATATATGTCTCCAATAACTTTTGCCCATTCATGTATAGGAGAGTGCGGAAATTTTTCATGATCTAATGGGGCTTCTAACAATCTATCAACAAAGTGTGTACATTGCTCTGGACTGGCTAATGATTTTATTGGAAAAAATAAAATAAGACAAAATAAACTTATATAGATTTTAAACTTTTCTTTCATACTCTCTTCTTTTCTTCTTTTGAGATTTTTTTAATCTTGAAAAATTTTTAAGTAATACAATCCAAGAAATAATAATTATCAATAATGAGATAATAAAGATTGATCCAGCAAAGTAGTTGTAAGCACCATGTAATAAAATTGGTACAATCATACATAAGGCTAAATTATTTTCTTTTTTAATGAATGTATATTTCATGAAGAAATATCCCATTGTTGCTCCAAAAATTCCATGTGCTGGTATTGCTGAAAATGATCTTAAAATTGCAAGGCCTTGTGAAGTTGTGCCAAAGTAATCACTTAAGACGTAAACGTAGTAGATATTTTCTAAAGTTGCAAAACCAAGAGAAACAGAAACTCCATAAACAATCCCATCAATTGGTTCATTAAAATCTTTCATTTTATAAACCAATGAATAAAGCACTGTAAATTTTAAAACTTCCTCAACAGGAGCTGCACTTAGAAAAGATCTAATGAGTGCTTCACTAATATTTGTATTTGAATAAATTTCATCTAAAGCTGTATTGATATAAAATGCAGGAATACATAAAAAAATTCCATACATAAAAATTTTAATAATTTCACTAGTTGGTTCTGGAAACCGGTCTGATTTAACAAAGAATGCAACAATTAATAAAGAAGGTAAAATTGTAATTAATAAAGTAGCCATTTAACTCTTTTCTATTGAACTTTTAACTTTTAAAATTTTATTTTCTAATTCATGGAAGGCATCATAAATTTCTTTTTTTTCTGCAGAAGATATCGCTGGACCTTTTTCACCTTTAGGATTTCTTGCTGTTTTAATACTGTCTAATAATTTACCTAATGAAATTGTAAATTGTACTAACAATTCATTCATACTTTGATCTTCAAACTTAGTTTTTTTCAATTCTTTTAAAATAATATATTCATGAGATCTCAATAAATAAGGACTAAGCCCTCTTTCAACACAGGCTTTATCTATCTTAATTGCATCTCTATGATCTAATTGTTGTTCAAGATCAGGGTCACTACATTTTCGAATATAAGACTCACTTTTACCTGTTACCTTTTCAATAATTTCTGTTTTTAAATTCTTTATAGCCTCAGCTAAACCATGTTCTATTGATGATAATTCTCTATTCTTTGCCATTTTTACTAAAGAAATTCTACCTCAAATATTGGACAAAAAAAATCAAATACTTAAGCCGTTTGTCCAATAGTCGTTATGCCATTTCACATGAAAGCTAGCCTATCAATGATTATGTTTAATTCATGAAGACAACAACTAACGAAAGGAAACAAATGAAAAACAAAAACTTTTTAAAATCCTTGTTGTTAATAACATTGAATAGGGATTTTAAATCAACATCAATTATCAAAATTGATCAAAATTTTGATTTAATAAAACTTAATAGAAAGGAAATCGTATGAAAAAGTTTGGATTATTAATTGCTTTATTAGTAATGACTATGTCAGCTGCTAATGCCAATTACTGGACCCACACACCTTATTCTGATTTGAATTATATGGGTGGTGCTACTCAATGGAAAAGTACTTGGACTTACTAAATATTAACAGAAAGGAAATAAAATGAAAAAAATAACATTGTTGATAGGTTTACTTTCAATATTGTCAGTAAATGCAAATGCATTTTCATATAGCACACCTAATGTTTTTGGTGGGTACAACTACTATGATAATGGCTCATTTGGATACAGTACACCGAATGTTTTTGGTGGATACAACTATCATGGAAGTATGTTTAATTAAATAAAATCAAGCCCCTCCTCAAGAGGGGCTTATTTAAAAAGAGATATTATATGAGAGAATTAATTTGTAAAAACTGTAATCATTCCGAAACTTTAGAGAAAATAAATGGAAGTGCTATTACAAAAATTTTAATAGCACCCTATCCACGACAAAGAGAGAAGGATGGATTAGATATCTACCCTCTTTACTGTTTAAAATGTAACTATATTACTGAATGGGCAGCTGATCCAGAAAATATTAGCAAAAACTCTATTAATGGAGTTGAGTATATAAAAACTTTTAAAATTAATAAAAAATACAAACTTTATTTTCAAAATATTAAAGATAATTTATTATCTAGAGGATATACGGAGACAGAAAAGACAAAATATACTATAGGCTGGATAGTTCTTATAGTTTTTGCTGTAGCTCTATTTCAATAAAAAGTTATTTCTTTGGTTTTGGTCCAAATCTATTTTTACCTTTTGATCCATCGGTAATTAAAAGAACAATTATATATAAACCTATAATTGGGACAAATGATATCAATATCCACCATCCAGATTTATTACTATCGTGAACCCTTCTAACTCCTGCCGCAAAAACTGGTATTAGATTAGCAATAATCAATATAGAAAAAAGTAAAGCCAAATCATTTTGAAATACAAAGGTAAGAATATAAAGAATTGTATTATAAAGTTGGAACCACCAGTACTCAGATTTTGATGCTCTTCCACTAAAGTCAAAAAATTTTTTATAACAAGTTTGAAGTGACTCTATAAAATTCATAATAAACCTTATCAAGTTTATATTAACTATTAAATCAAAACTTCTGATCGGTTGGTAAAAGGTTGGCAATAAGTTGGTAAAGAAAGAAGTAAAATATTTATTGAAATAAGCTTTGGTAATGCTAACTTATTTAAAGTTAGAAAGCAGAATTAGAAGTGTGATTAATTATGAGTGTACTGCTCTAACCAACTGAGCTACAGGCCCTACTCAATTATCAAGCTTTTACTTTGTTTTTTATTATGTTGCAAGCTTCTATAAACAACCTGTACATTGTAAATGTTGTATTTGTGAGCGTATGTAAATCGATCGGTTGGTAAATAGTTGGTAAAATAAAAATGACTATTTTTAACTGTCCAAATGATTGATGGTTTTACAAAGTTTCTTGGCCTCCAATATAGACTGAACAAGTTTATCTAATTTCCAGTTGTTTGTTTTAATATCAAAATATTTAGCTGCTTTAAAATCGATACCATCCACAATCTCTATTTCATACTTACCTTCTTCGTTATAAAAGTTGCTTAGATGGTATATGTATTCTTTAAGCGGATATGTCCCCAAAGAAAAAGAAACCCTATATCCCATTTCAAAAAAAGGAGTAATAGATTGCACTTTAGCTGTTAAATCCTCACCATTAATTTTAATTGGAATATTTTTACCCACTAATTGGTGAATATCACCAGGCTTTTCATAAGTAACAAAAGTGAAACTATTATAGACTTTTTCACAATTTTCATGAGATCCTATAAAAAAATTTAAGTTATCACCGTGAATTACTTCACCGCTAACCCTTGCATAAGATAAGGATTTATATTTATCAATAGTCCATTCTTCATCATCAGCTTGAGCTTGATACACAATTACCAGTAAAAAAATAAATAAATGTAATGATATAAAGATAAAGAATCTTTTCATGATTTTAGCTCCACTTTGAATCCATTTTTTTTGAAGATTTTGATAATTTTATCCCAAACTAAACTATTATGTGATCCTGGACTAATTTCAAACTTGAAGGTTTTTTTATAAACTGGGCTGCAGTTATCGTAAGCAACATAAGCACTGACATGACAGTACTTACAAACACGGTCTATTTCCATATATCGGAACTCCTATTATTGATTGATTTTCTTAAGGTTAATAATTTATAGTTAGTTATGGTTTCACTCCTCTTCGTAGAAGAAAGTTTACGCAGCGAGGGAGACAATGAAAAAAAACGTAAACGAGTGAAAAGGAATGAAATCCAATGCATGATTCTATTTTAATCATTACTATTTGTTTAAATTCTGCTCCAATAATGTTTTGATTATGAATATAGAAAAAAATTTAATCAAAGTTATGACACAATTATTAATTATATTAAAAATTGTTAAAGTTTATTTTCAAAATTTTAATAACTCCAAAATATGCAGCTAGAGCTATTCGAATATAGGAGAGATTATCTTTTAGATTCCGAAAATCAAATTGCTCATTTTTATGACATACTTAAAGAAACTGAAGACACTATTAGTTATGCTGAACATATAGATCCTAAAAAAGGTTATGCTATCTGTGGCATGGAATATGAAGAATATGTGGAAGTCAAAAAAAAACTATTAGGAGGATTAACTTACGATCAAATTTTAAACTACCTAAAAAATACCAAAAAAGAGGATAGACTTGAAAAATACAAAACTCTATTAAAATTTAGAAATATTCCTTTTGATGCTGATCTATTTACCTGGCATAATGACGATATTTAATTAGCTATGAGCAAAATTAAAAAATTACATCCTAATTTTATTAAGTATCAAAATGAAATAATCAGTCATCCAAATTATAAAGATTTGCCTGATCTATTTAATAACGATGGATCTATAAGATGGATTGTAACCAAAAATAGTGAGGTTGGAAAAAAAAGGGAAGATTGGTGGAGAAATAAAAAGAAAGATCTAATGAGTAAAGGTGTAATTTTCCCAAACAATGAGCAGCTACATCCTGTATGTTTATACATACATCCAACAAAAAAGAAAATCGATTCTACTACAGGAATTGAATGGGATATCAGGTATGTTTATCCTGGAAAAAATACTTTCAAAAAAATTAACAAGTTTTTTGATAAAGGTTATAAACTTGAAAGTGAACTTACAATTTTTAAAATTTTAGATGAGATATATAATCATAAAAATTTTTATTTAATAAATAAAATCTTTCCTGGTGTGAATTCTATGGAAAGTTTAGAAAATATAAAAGAATTTATAAATAGGGAATTTGTAAATAAATTCAGAAGAGGTTTTTTAAGCCCGGGTGCTATGGCTGATCCACCAGATCGTCTTGATGGTTTTCATAATCATTGCTTAGGGACGAGAAGTACAGAAGATAGTGGCAGGAGTAAATCTAATTTGCAAAAATATGGTGAAGATAGAAGAGCCTACGAGTATTGGGCAGATGGTAATTGGAAATTATCTGCATGGCTAATGAAAGAGTTTAATAAACATGGATTATCAGCTGATCATGTTGGTCCCATATCACTTGGTTTTTCAAATAGGCCATTATTTAACCCGATGTCTGCAAGGGACAATTCTGCTAAAGGAAATAGATTAACATTAGCCGATTTTAATCAATTAATTAAGGAGGAAAAAAATGGAGATAAAGTTGTTTCATGGCATACAGAACCTCTTTGGAATAAAGTTAAATCTAAAATTAAGATTCAGAGCAATGCAGATGCAAAAAAACTGTCTAAATTAATGAGACAAAATTTGCATTATAATTTAATAATATTTTATGAATTGTATTCTAATGGTTTTGAAAATTTTTTAAAAAGTTTTTTAAATCCAAGTTATGCATTTTATAATCATAAATTTAAAAAATTTAATAAGAAGACTGGTGAATACGAGGTTTTATCAAAAAAAGGTTCTATTACACAGTATAAAAATAATGCGAAAAGATATGTTAGAAAATCATTTGAATATTTAACAAAATATAAAAAAATTGAAAATAGAAAATTAGATGCTATTTCTGAAAAAAAAATCAAAGATTTTATTGAACAATTTAAACTCCAACCAAACAAAGATAATTTACTTAGAATATTAGACAAAAATGCGGATTACTTAATTAAAAAGTATTACTAGCATTTCTCATATTTCAGATATTTGATAAATTGAGCTAGGGTTATTTTTTTAGTAAGCCACTGTTGATACATCGAATAATTTTTAATATTTAAAGAAGTTTCAAAATTTCCATCATTCGCTTTTAATCTAGGCATCCCTTTAATCGCATCTGATACTGTTGTAAATTTTTTTACAAATTCATCAGGATAATCAGGCATTTTAAGATCTTTAAGTGCTCCAAATATAAAAATTCTTTTTCTAATTTGGGGAACTCCTAGAAATTGACTCTCAATTTTTTTATATTTAAAATTATATCCTATTTTGGAAAATGCATTTTTCATATTTTCAACGACATTTTTTGATTTATTCATAGATGTTAATAAACCAACTACGTTCTCTATTAAGAAATACTTAGGCTTAATTTTTTTAACAAGATCTAAGTATTCATTCCAAAGTTTATTTCTATCATCACCATCCAATCTCCATCCTGCAGTTGAAAACCCTTGGCAAGGTGGTCCTCCTACAATCATATCTAATTTTTTGTTTTTTAATTTTTTTTTAACTTCACTAATAATTAGTTCTTTTGTATTATTTTCAGTCAAACTACCTAATATCGGTGTTCCTTTATGATTATTTTTCCATGTTTCGATAAAATTTTTATCTTGATCACATCCTAATAATATTTTTGTTCCTGCTAACTCAAATCCTTTACTTAATCCTCCACAACCACAAAATAAATCAATTGCATTTTTGGCTTTAAATTTTTTTGCAATAAAGTAAGCCATTAAAGATGGAACAGCATTACCGATTTGTTTAAAAATAGAAGTTTTAGAACCAAAAAATTTAAAATCATCTTGAAAAGATTGAATTCTTGCTGCCTCTCTAAAACTAATTAATCTGTGTTGTGGATTTTTAGATTTTTTGTCATCTGGATGCATAAAACACCCATTACCTGGTCTATTGAAGTACGTGTTGATTGTATAAGAAGGTTTGTCCCATCTCAATCGACCATAATATGTAGTTCGTCCACCGCTCTTTCTTATTTTATTTAATCTTTCTGAAGGAATGCTCTTAGGTATATTTTTCCAATTTCCTCCTGAAGGAACAGACTTAATCATCTTTAAATCAATTTCACTAAGACTAGCAGTTTGATGATTATAAAGTTTACTCATAGAATATTTCTTTTCCCTTGGGATGATTAACATTTAAAACATCCTTGTATTCTAAACAATCATAAATATCTAAAATAATATTTTCCAATAAATTTCTATTTTTTAAATTTTTATTTTTAAAAAAAACTTTTCTTAAAAAAATTCCTAATTTTTCAATTTTTTTTTCATTTTTAGGTATGGGAAATAAATCTATTTGATAATTGTTAATGTGATTATTACTACTTGTAACTTTGAAAAACCAATCCAATAAAATCGAATTACATATTGCATATATTCCATAAAAAAAATCATCATTTTTATTATTAAATGCTAAAAAATTTAATGAATTACCGAGTAAAAATCCTGGATTAATTTCAGAAAATTTCAATCTTTTTGAACTATCTATATTTGAAATTTGTTGACAAGCTAAACGTCTATTATCAATAAATTTATTTATATCTTTTGATTGCTTATAATATTTTTTAACATCTATTTTTTCAAAGTCATTTTTTAAAGAATATTCTTCAATATTTTTTCCTTTAATAAGTTTTTTTTGTCCAATAGAAATTAATTTTTTATAGATGGTTAGATCAACCTCTCCTCTCTTATTAATTATATTCTTATTATTTTTTAATATAGGGAATTTTTTAAGATGTATAAAAAGCTTCATTTCTTTTGCAGTTATTATTGGAATATTTAAATCATTAGGAAATAATTTTTCAATATCTGTAAAATTAATTTCATCAAACTTAACTTTTGATAAATCTGTTCTTTTTTTTATCTTTCCAAGTTTTAATTTTTTTTTGTTTTCTTTTTTCTTATAATCTAAAATTAAAATAGCAAAAGCTTGGTGCACCCCTGTGAATGTTTTTGCACTTTCAGGAAGTAAAATAATCTCTTTGATTATATTTTTTTCTATTATAAATTTTCTAATTTTACTGCAAGAAAGGTCGTTGGTGAATGTAGATGGAATAATTAATCCCGCTTTTCCATTTGAAAATTCTATTATTTTAATAATTTTTTCTAAAAATAGTTTATAAAGATTCAGGTTACCATAAAGTGAGATATCATAATTTTTTGACTTTATTTTTTTAATATAATTTTCAATTTCTATTTTTCCTTCCTTAGAATAACCGTCTGGTTTTAATCTTTCATATGGTGGATTAGTTACAATATAGTCAAATTTTACATTAGAATTTTTTTCTGAAAATAAGTCTTGATCTGGGTATTTCATTAATAAGGTGTCAATATTTTCAAAATTTTTATTTTCAAAGAAATTTTTTGTTAATTTTGCTGAAAGTTTAAGCTCTGCACTAATAATATGCTTTGAAATTATTAATGCTTCTTTGTTGATGTCAAAAGCATAAATACTATTAATAATATCTTCATTTGAAAATTTTTTATTTTTTAATAACTTACAAGTTGCTGATAAAAATGTTCCAGTTCCACAGCAAGGATCAAGAACTTTAATATTTTTTCTTACAACTAAAGTTTTTTCAATAATACTTTCTGCTATAAAAAAAGGGGTATAATAAGAACCGCTTACTTTTCTTTGATTAATATCTTTAATTTTAACAGCTGACAACTGCTCTTGAAATAAATGATCAATTATATACCCAATTGAACCAACTTCAAACTTTTCTAAAATTTCTTTTGATTTTAATATTAATGAAAATTTTTTTGATAGACCTATTGTAATCCTTTTTTTTAAATAAATATTATTATTTTTTGTTTTAATTAAAAATACAGAAATTAAAAAAAAAATAATTTCTGAAACTGAATCTTTATTTACATCAATATTTAAAGACTCTAAAATTTTTTTAATATCTGAAGGTGAAATTTCATTTTCTCTTGAATTAATCATTTAATAGATTTTATATTATTTTTTTTAATTAATTACTCTTAATTTAAATTTATTAAGAATAATTTTATAGGGTTGGTAAATAGTTGGTAAAAAAAATTTGCTTTAAAATTGTTTATATAATTGTTGATATAAAGTCTTTTTTCGGTGGATAAAATTACACAAGAAATTATGAGTGTACTGCTCTAACCAACTGAGCTACAGGCCCTCAGTAATTCCACCGTGATATACAATACTTAACTTGTACATTCCACACGAAATTAATGTTTAATTGATATTTTTATTTTATCTTAAAAGGTCAATGAAATCAAAGATAATCCTATTTTCTCTTTCTACGTGCTGAGTCCGCTGAGAGTCCTGAGAGTGTGTACCTGCTCGTCTCTGTTATAACTTCCTAGATCAATAGAGATACCAAGTGGATTTCAAAAATTGAAAGTTGTTATGACCCCCACCACTCTTTTCTAGGAATGAGACTCTTTATTTAATCTCACTTACTATTTTATTTTTATGTTCTTTCATTTATATTGAATAAATTTCGGTATTACATAGTTTTTTTATTCAATTAAAATAAAAACTTAATTTAATATTACCATTTTGTTGCATTAATTTTATTTTAAAATATAAAAACATCATATGACACATGATTATTCTCATAAGCCTTTCGACAAAGATGTAAAAAGTTTTGGAAGGTACCAATACACTAGAGGCAAACTTTCTTCCAAAATTGCTAACAAAGTACAATCAGAACAAATATTTAATTTATTAAAAAACTACAAAAATTTAAATATTGTTGATTTTGGATGTGGGGACGGAACCTACACTAATGAATTAATAAATTTATCCCCAAAAACTGTAACAGGAATTGATCCAGCAAAAGATGCAATAGATTTTGCTACTAAAAATTTTAAAAATTCTAAACTTACTTTTGTTGGCGGTGGTCTTGATGAATTAAATAGAAGATTTACTGATAAAAATAGTATTATAGATGTACTAATTTTAAGAGGTGTACTTCATCATTTTACCGATAGTGATTTTGAATTATTTTTTCAATATCTCAAAAATGCAAAAAAAAATATGAAACTAATTTTACTTGAACCTAATGGATTAAATTTGATCTTAAAAATTATTGAAAAAACATCTAAATATCATATTGAGCATAATGAAAAATCTTTTTTTCACCACAGTATTAAAAAAAAATTATTATATTCAAATTTTAATAATTTTAAAATTTCTTTCTTTGGGTTTACACCTTTCTTTTGTCCTGATTGGATGGCAAAATTAACTAACTTTTTGCATAAATTTATTATAAATATTCCTATAATAAGGTCATTTGCTTGCATCACTTATATTATTTTGTGTTCAAAAAATTAAATTTTAACTAACATATTATGAGTGTACTGCTCTAACCAACTGAGCTACAGGTCCAAAAACAAAAGATTAAATATATCATTTTTATGGTGTTATCAATTAAAGACAATAATCTAATTACATTATGGTGGGCCGTGTTGGTTACGCTCCAACTACCCCTGCAATGTCAATGCAGTACTCTACTATTGAGCTAACGGCCCCAAAATTTAAACATACATCATCACGTAATACACATCTTATTCTTGATTTCTAAAAATATTTAATACCCTAGAAGAGCTATAAAAAATTGATAAATTAATCATAAATAAAGTGAGCATATAGTCATTAAAAAAAGCACCACTTGGTAAAAGTGGTAAAAAAATTAACATTAAGTACATCAAACTTGCCATCATTGTGTAGTTGTTATTTTTTAATGTTTCAATAATTTTAGAAAAAATTATTTTGTATAAAACAAAAAAAATCAAAATCGAACCTAAAATTCCATGCTCAGAAAGTATCTCAAAATAAATTTGATGAGGATGAGTTGTGCAAATATAATTTTCTTTTTTATTAAGATTGCATGTTTCAACCCTATAATTTTTGTTTCCTACTCCAAAAATTTTATTATTTTTGAAAACTTCAAATCCTGATTTATAAAGTTTAAAATATATTTGATTTGTATATAAGTACGACTTAATTTGAGAAACATATCTCATTTTTAAAAATTGAGAGTTTAAAATTAAAAGTAAAAAGAAAAAAAAGATTGATGTAAAAAAAATAATTTTTTTCTTAATTCCATATTCTTTGTAAGCTAAATAAAAAATAATTAGTCCTAAAAATGCTCTAATACTATTTGATCTTTCTCCAGTTAAAAAAATTCCAACAAGAAATAAAACTGAAAAGATTACTATAACATTTTTATTTTTTAAGTTGGTTTCATTTAATAAAAAGCCTATAATTATTAAATATAAACCATTGATGTATCCACCAATAATTGGCTCATCTTTAAAAAAACTTACTAACCTTCCGCCATATTCACCCCCACCAAAGCCAAAAATATTTGTACCATTTAAACTTTCAAAAAAAACATCGAGTAAGATAAAAAATAATATTATAGACCATGAATATAAAACTTTTTTTAAAAAAAGCTTTTGATTAAAAAAATAATTAAAAGCAACAAATAATATTATCATTCTTATAAATCCCAAATTTCTAGCTAGACCAATTTCCCAATCAGTTGAAATTAATGAATTAAAAATTAGATAAAGATATAATAAAAATAAGTATTTTACTGGTTTAGATCTTAAAAATGAATAATCTTTATTAACCATTATCAAAATTAAAAATGATATATCAATTAATAAAATATTAGAAATTGAGATCAGTGATCCTGAAATTATTGAAATTGGAATCAAAGAAAATAGTACTAAAAAATAATTATTTATTTTTTTACTTATCACAACTAATTTTTTTAAATTTTTTACAAATTATTCTTTTTGAACTATGAATAGTTTTTTCTTCATTTTGAATAACCTCTACACTCTCAAAAACATTTTTAAAAAATTCTGGTCTTACAGTATCAAAAATAATCATTGTATTTTCATTTAAAATTTTTTTGAGGTAATCTTTATAAAATAAAAAATCATAATGATAATCCAAAGAGTACAAAGATATTACATAATCATAAGTTTTTAATGGCAAATCATCTTTATCATAATCAAAAATTTCAAAATTTTTTTTATCCATGTCATTATTAATTAAAAAAAAATTCAATAAATCAATTCTATTATAAGCTTCATCATTTTTTTCATCCCAGCCATATGTTACTTTTTTAGAAATATAATTTTTTTCAATTATTGAAAAAAAATTACCTTTAAAATTTGAGTTAATTAAAAGTTCTAATCCACACATTCCAGATCCAATAGATAGAATCTTTTTATTTTCAAAATTTAAATGAGTTTTTAATTGGTTCATCTCTTGATGCATTACTTCATAATATCTAGCGCCAATTGATTTAGGTGAGATTAAGTATTTAGATACAAAATTTGTAAAAAAATACCTACCAAATATTTTTCTTAAATTCTTAAGTTTTGGAGTAATGATTTCTGTTCTTTGTAACAAAATTAATCTTGCTATATCTCTATCAAGATTAAAATATCCCATTACAAAATTTTTAGCTCTCCAAAAAACTTTTTAGTTGTTTTGATCTGCTTGGATGTTTGAGTTTTCTTAAAGCTTTAGCTTCGATTTGTCTTATTCTCTCTCTGGTAACTGAGAATTGTAATCCTACCTCTTCTAAAGTGTGATCCGTATTCATTCCAACTCCAAACCTCATTCTTAAAACTCTTTCTTCTCTTGGAGTTAAGGTAGATAAGATTTTTGTAGTTGCTTCACCCAAATTTGATTTAATAGCTTGTTCTAGAGGTGCCAAAGCTTTTGTATCCTCAATAAAATCTCCAAGGCTACTATCCTCTTCATCACCTACTGGTTTTTCTAAAGAAACTGGTTCTTTTGAGATTTTTAAAACTTTTCTAACTTTATCTAGGGGCATTCTTAATTTTTGAGCTAACTCTTCTGGTGTAGCCTCTCTACCAAATTCACTTAGAATTAATCTTTGTGTTCTTACAATTTTATTAATCGTTTCTATCATATGAACTGGGATCCTAATTGTTCTTGCTTGGTCTGCTATAGATCTTGTTATAGCCTGTCTAATCCACCATGTAGCATATGTAGAAAATTTGTATCCTCTTCTATATTCAAATTTGTCTACAGCTTTCATCAAACCAATATTTCCTTCTTGAATTAAGTCTAAAAATTGAAGTCCTCTATTAGTATATTTTTTAGCTATTGAAATTACTAATCTTAAATTTGCTTCAACCATTTCTTTTTTAGCAATTCTTGACTCTTTTTCACCTTTTTGAACTCTACTAACTAATTTTTTAAAGTCAGTAACTGAAATTCCAAGTTTATGACTTATATCAATTAATCTTTCTCTAATATTTTTAAATTCATCTTTATTTTTAGTAAAAAATTGTTTCCACAAATTATTTGTATCTAAAAATTTTTTGAGATTTGGGTTAATCTCATTGCCTATGTAAAATTTAATAAATTCATTTCTTGGTATTTTGTGGTCCATAGCCAATCTTAAAAGGTTTCCTTCTAGTGATATAATTTTTTTATTTTCTACATAATGTTTTTGAACAAGTACCTCTAAAACTGAAGGAGATAATTGAAGGGATTTTATATTTTCTAGAATATCATTAACAATTTTTTCATAACTTTTTTCTTTAGAAGGAGAAAAATTTTGAGAATTTAAAACACAATTTAGTTTTTCTTTTTGATACTTAATTAATTTATTATATTCTTTAGTAAGTGTATTAACTGTTTTTAAGACTTTTGGTTTAATTTCAGTCTCCATCGCAGCAAGTGTTGGGTTAAAATCATCATCATCATCATTCGAACCTTCTTCTTTATCAGTTTCACCTGCATTTTTTTGTTTTGCACTTGGTCCAGTAGACTCATCTTCCATGTAATTTGTGTCAATATCTATAATTTCTCTTACTAGAATCTCATCTTTTTGTAATTGATCGTTCCACTCAAAAAATTGTTGGGCTGTCATTGGGCTTTGCGCAAGTGCGATTAACATTACATCTTTTCCTGCTTCTATTCTTTTGGCAATTGCAATTTCACCTTCTCTTGAAAGTAATTCCACTCCACCCATTTCACGTAAGTACATTCTAATAGGGTCATCACTTTTTTCAATTGTCTTTCCCTCTTCCTTGGAAGATCCTTCTTTTTTTCTTAAAACTTTAAAGTCAGATTTTTTTTCAACAAGGGCAACACCTTCATCTAGAATATGAATAAATGCTTGAGATAAATTTTCGTCAGATAAATTTCTTTTACCCAGTGATTTATTTAATTCTTCATAAGTTATGAAACCTCTATGAGTTCCACGACCCATTAATCTAGCAAATGATTTAGTAATTATTCTTTCCACAAAAATATAAGTTTGAAAGACTTATATAATATCAAATTGACAAAAATCCATTGCTAATTTGATCAGATTAATTGATTTTTCTCTCATTTTTGAGCTCTTTTAGCTCGTTAAATGTTGTCTCACTCATATCCTTTGAGAACTTCGATTCTAACTCCTGGATTCTAAACTCAAGATCATAATTGAACAAATCTTTTGCAATATCATCAAGTAATTCTATTACTTGATTATCATCATCTGGTTTATTTTTTAGAATATGTTTAATCGGTGCAAACTTATAAACCTTATCCAATAACTGTTTGTCTAAGTTTAAATCCTCAATATCAATCTGTTCACCAGACTTTAATCTTTCAACAGTTGAAACAAATATTTGCTTATTTATTTCAGTAAATAATTTAATATTTTCAATTAAATGAATATTTGCTTGAAAAAGAGATAAGTTATTCAAAACTAAATATAACAAAGAAAACTCTTTTAGTTCAACACCCGTTATAGATTTGCTTTCGTTGAAATATTTTTTTGTTGAGTCCAATGATTTGGTTTTCTTAATATAAAATTTTTTCTTATTTTGACTTGAATGAGGAGTTAACTCTGCAATTTTTTCTAAAAAATATTCAAGAACATATTTTCTAATAAAATCATCTTTAATAGAGTTTGCAACAGCTCTTAGTTTTTTTTCAAATATGGCCATCGAAGATGGGTTGTTGTTAGTTTGTTTTTTATAATGACTAAAAATAAATTGATGTATTGACAGTTTGCTTTGTTTTGTAAAATCTATAAAATAGTTTTTTCCATGTTTGTTAACATAGCTGTCTGGATCTTCTTTATTAGGTAAAAATAAAAAAGATATTTGTTTTTCAGGTCTCAATTCTTTAATTGAATTTTCTGCAGCTCTTACTGCAGCTTTATAGCCACTTTCATCACCATCAAAGCAAATGATTATATCGTCAAAGAACTGATTTAAAGTCAAAATTTGTTTATCAGTTAATGATGTTCCAAGATTAGCAACTACATTTTCAATTCCATTTTTGCTTAAACCAACAACGTCCATGTAACCTTCAACTAAATATATATGATCTAATTTATTAGATAATTTTCTAGCTAAGTCTAAATTATATAAGTTTGATCCTTTTTTAAAAAAATTAGTCTCTGGTGAATTTATATATTTTGCCAAATAGTCTAACTTTTCAATTATTCTTCCCCCTAGAGCTATGGGTTGACCTGAAATATTATTAATTGGAAAGATTAACCTGCCCCTAAATCTTTCAACATATGTATTCTTATTTTCGTCTAAATAAAATAAACCACTTTCAACTAAAGTTTGTTCACTAAATTCATTTTTTAATTTTTCAAAAAAGTTTGGATTTTTCTCAATATATCCAATTTTGAATTTCTTAACTTCATCTTTACCTAAAGATCTATCTTTTAAATAACCTCTAGCATTTGAATAGCTTTCGTTTTTTAATAATTCACTGTGATAAAAATCAACGTACTGACTATAAATTGATAGATACTCTTTCCATTTTTTTTCTCTTTCTTCATCTTGCTTCGAGAACAAATAAGGCTGCATACCTGCTAGCTGGGCTAAGTGTTTAACAGCTTCACCAAATTTAAAATTTTGGGTTTTCATTATAAAGTCAAAGATATTTCCATGTTCAGATGTTGCAAAACAATGATAAAATTCTTTTTCATCATTGACAGTAAATGATGGAGTTTTTTCAGTTTTAAAAGGAGAGAGACCAACATATTCTTTGCCTCTTTTTTTTAAAGCAACTAACTTTGATACAACTGTTGAAACTTTGAGCCTTGTTTTAATTTCATCAAGATACTCTTTTGGGTATTTCATTAACTATTTAATAATTCCTTAATTAGAGGACCTGCTTTTGCAAAATCAATTTCATCAGCATGTAGTTTTTTTAATTCACCCATCACTTTGCCCATATCTTTCACTGAACTTGCCCCAAGTTTTGAAATAACATCAGCACATATTTTTTTTGTTTCTTCTTCACCAAGTTGCTTCGGTAAAAAACCCATTAAAATATCAAGTTCATTTTGTTCAACTTCTAAAAGATCTGTCCTGTTATTTTTCTTATAAATATCTATCGATTCGGCTCTTTGTTTGACCATTTTTTTTAAAAGCTTCTTAATATCCTCGTCATCCGTGTCTTTTTTATTAGGACCTGATCTGTTCACAATATCCAAATCTTTAATAGAAGATAATATTAACCTATAGGTTGATATTTTGGTTTTCTCTTTAGCTTTTAAAGCGTTTTTATATTCAGTTTCGATTGTTTCTTTTAATGCCATAATTTTTTTAATTTACTTCAAAGAAAAAATTCTTCAAAAGAAAAATTGTTTTTTTATAATTTTATAATACATCTCTGTTGCGATAATAATGCATTTATTGTATTAACCTTTAACTCATGAGTTGTAATTGACCAAAAAAGCAAAAAAAACTAACTCAAAAAATTCACAAATTCATACAGGCATTTTAGTTCTTGAAAACAAGAAGGTTTTTAGAGGATTTGGAATTGGTTACCAAGGTAATGCTACAGGAGAAGTTTGCTTTAATACATCATTAACAGGCTACCAAGAAATTATATCAGATCCGTCTTATGCTGGACAAATTATAAACTTTACATTCCCTCATATTGGAAATGTTGGAACTAATAAAGAAGATCACGAGTCTGATAAAATATGGACTAAAGGTGTGGTGTTTAATTCAGAGATAACTTCTCCCTCAAACTATAGATCTTTTCAACATTTAGATGCCTGGCTTAAGCAGAACAAAATAGTTGGAATTACAGGTTTGGATACCAGAAGTTTAACTAATTTCATAAGAGATAAAGGCGCTCCAAAAGGAACTATTGCTTATTCTAAGACTGGTAAATTTAATATCAGCAAATTAACTAATTCAACGATTAAGTGGAGTGGATTAAAAAACCTTGATCTTGCGGAAAAAGTTACAACACCAAAAAACTATATTTGGAAGGGTCTTAAAACTTGGAAAAAGGAAACGGGATATAAAAAAAATAATAAAAATTCATTTCATGTTGTTGCAATCGATTATGGAATAAAGAAAAATATTCTAAGGTATTTTTCTGACTTTAATTGCAAAGTAACTGTCGTTTCTTGCAAAACACCTGCTGATAAAATTTTAGCTCTTAAACCAAATGGTATATTTCTATCAAATGGTCCAGGGGATCCAGCTGCAACTGGAAAATATGCAATCAATATAATTAAAGATTTAATCAAAAAGAATTTACCCATATTTGGGATTTGTTTGGGCCATCAAATACTTGCGTTAACACTTGGTGCTAAGACTAAAAAAATGAAATTAGGTCATAGAGGAGCAAACCATCCGGTTAAAAATTTAATTCATGACAATGTTGAAATCACTAGTCAAAATCATGGCTTTGAGGTTATCAAAGAAAATTTATCTAAAAATATTCAGATCACTCATAAGTCTTTATTTGATAATAGTATTGAGGGTATCAGATTAAAAAACAAACCAATATTTTCAGTTCAATATCACCCAGAGTCAAACCCTGGACCCCAAGACAGTGTTTATTTATTTCAAGAATTTATTAACAACATGAAAAAAAATGCCAAAAAGAAAAGATCTTAAAAAAATATTAGTTGTTGGAGCTGGTCCAATTATCATTGGCCAAGCTTGTGAATTTGATTACTCAGGAACACAAGCGTGTAAAGCCTTAAGAGATGAAGGATATAAAGTTGTCTTAATTAATTCAAATCCTGCAACAATAATGACAGATCCTGATGTTGCAGATAAAACTTATATTGAACCTGTTACTCTCGAGGTTTTAGAAAAAATTCTCAAAAAAGAAAAACCAGATGCAATTCTTCCAACTATGGGCGGTCAAACTGCACTTAACCTTGCAATGGAAGCTGAGAAAAAAGGAATTCTTAAAAAATATAAAATAGAACTTATTGGGGCTAACTCTAAAGCTATTGAAAACGCAGAAGACAGAAAAAAGTTTAGAAAAAACATGATCGATATAGGATTAGATTTACCTAAATCTGAAATCGTCAATAACATTAAACAAGCTTCAAAAGTTTTAAAGAAAATTGGACTACCTGCAATTATTAGACCTGCTTTTACTCTTGGAGGACTTGGGGGTGGGATTGCTAAAAATCAAAAAGATTATTTAAAAATTATTAAAAGTGGATTACATGAATCTCCCGTAAGCCAAGTATTAGTTGAGGAGTGCTTAGAGGGTTGGAAAGAATTTGAGATGGAAGTTGTAAGAGATAAAAAAGACAACTGTATCATCATCTGTTCAATTGAAAATATTGATCCAATGGGAATTCATACGGGAGACTCAGTGACTGTTGCCCCTGCCCTTACCCTGACTGATAAAGAATACCAAGTAATGAGAAATGCATCCATTGCATGTTTAAGAAAAATTGGAGTTGAGACAGGTGGATCAAATGTACAATTTGCAATCAATCCTAAAAATGGTCGAATGGTTGTAATTGAAATGAACCCAAGAGTTTCACGTTCATCTGCTCTTGCATCAAAAGCAACTGGATTTCCAATTGCAAAAGTTGCAGCAAAACTTGCTGTTGGTTACACGTTAGATGAATTAAAAAATGAAATTACAAAAGTAACTCCCGCATCATTTGAGCCTAGTATTGATTATGTGGTAACTAAAATTCCAAGATTTACGTTTGAAAAATTTTCAACGTCTCCTGCAACCTTAGGCACTTCTATGAAGTCAGTTGGTGAGGCAATGGCAATTGGTAGAAACTTTAAAGAGTCGCTTCAAAAGGCTTTGGTGTCCCTTGAAACAGGGTTTTCAGGTTTAGATAGAATATTTGATTTAAATAAAAAACAAATAGAAAAAAAACTTAAAGAAAGCATTCCAAATAAAATTCTACTTGTTGCAGAAGCAATTAGAAAAAAGATCAATTTAAAGAGAATATTTACTTTATCTAAAATTGATCCATGGTTTTTAGAACAAATCAAAGAAATTGTAGATAATGAAACTAAGATTAAAAACAAAGGCCTTCCAAAAGACTATAATGAATTTAATCGAATAAAATCAATTGGTTTTTCAGATAAAAAATTATCAGAATTAACTAAGACTTCTGAAGATGTTGTAAGACGAAAAAGAACTGCCCTTAAAATATTACCTGTATTTAAGAAGGTTGACACTTGTGCGGCTGAATTTAAATCTTTCACTCCTTATATGTATTCAACATATCAAAGAAATTTTTCAATTAATTCAGAATGTGAAGCCGATCCATCAGCTAAGAAAAAGATTATAATATTAGGTGGTGGACCTAATAGAATAGGACAAGGAATAGAGTTCGATTATTGCTGCTGTCAGGCTAGTTTTGCATTGAAAGATGCTGGTTTTGAGACCATCATGATTAACTGTAACCCTGAAACAGTTTCAACTGATTATGATACTAGTGACCGATTATACTTTGAGCCCTTAAAAGAGGAATACGTATTTAATATAATTAAAAAAGAAAAAGAAAAAGGAAACTTAATTGGTATTATTGCTCAGTTTGGTGGCCAAACTCCGATTAAGCTTGCTAAATTTTTACACGACAACAAGCTTCCAATTTTAGGAACGCAGTACACGTCAATTGATCTAGCAGAGGATAGAGATCTATTTAGAAATCTTCTTAACAAGCTAAAATTAAAACAAGCTGAAAGTGGAATTGCCAGAACATTTAAACAAGCTATCCAAATAGCAGAAAATATTGGCTTACCATTAATGGTTAGGCCTTCTTATGTGCTAGGTGGAAGAGCAATGGAAATTGTTCATGAAAAAAGTCAGCTTAAAAACTTTGTTGAAGAAGCTTTTAAAGCAGCTGAAGAAAACCCAATTCTAATTGATAAATTTATTGATCATGCAATGGAAGTGGATGTGGATGCAATATCAGATGGGAAACAAGTTCATGTAGCAGGTATCATGCAACACATTGAAGAAGCAGGGATTCACTCCGGAGACTCTGCGTGTAGTTTACCCCCAGTATCAATTAAACCATATTTAATTAAAGAAATAGAATATCAAACTAAGAAATTAGCTCTAGCTCTAAAAGTTAAAGGATTTATGAATATTCAATTTGCAATTAAAAAAGATGAAATTTATGTAATCGAAGTAAATCCTCGTGCCAGTAGAACAGTACCATTTGTATCAAAAGCAAAAGGTCTTCCTCTTGCTAAAATTGCATCACGTGTCATGGCTGGTGAAAAATTATCTAAATTTAACTTAAAAGATAAATCTAAAGGAATGTACGCAGTAAAAGAAGCTGTATTCCCTTTTAATAAATTTCCAAACAGTGATTTACTTTTAGGACCTGAAATGAAATCAACTGGTGAAGTCATGGGATTTGATAAAGATTTTGGTATGGCTTTCGCCAAAAGCCAAATTGGAGCTGCCAATTCACTTCCAAAACAAGGTCTTGCATTTGTTTCGTTAAAAGACTCTCACAAAGATGAAGGAATAGACTTAGCAAAAGAATTAATTAAATTAAACTTCACTCTTTGTGCAACTAAAGGAACTGCGGAATATTTTAGAAAACATAAAATTAAATGCAGAATTATTAATAAAGTAAGTAGTGGATCTCCTCATATAGTAGATGTCCTAGATTCTAAAAAAATTGCTCTAGTAATCAATACTGGAGGAGGAAACTCTGAACATAGATTAAATGATGCAATAGCACTTAGAAGAGCAACTCTTAAAAACAAAGTTCCTTATTGCACCAATATGTCTACTGCTCAAGCGTGCTTACAGGCTATCAAATCTCTCAAGACTAAAAAATTAGAAGTTACTTCGCTTCAGGATATTTAGGAATTCACTTTCCAGTCTGTTTTAAAAGTTACATAGTTTACTTGAATACAGCGTCTTTCCTTAACTATTGTTTTCTTTTCCATGCCGTGCCAAGTATTTGGGCCACTAGTAAACATATAGCCGTAGTTATTTTTGTATGGAACTGTTTTAACTTTTTCTAGTTTTTCATTATAAAAATCTGTTCCGAGTTCCTCAGATTCGTTAGCATTATTTACAAATATCAAACCAGACATTAGTTTTTCCTTAATGTCACAATGAGGTTTTAACCAAAAACCTTCTCGATCACAAATAACCTCAACTCTAACATATGAGTTTGATAAATCTTTATTAATCATTTTTGAAATAGTTTGATACACTTCTTTGGATTGTAATTCATTAATGAATTTAACTAAATTTGGAAATTGTTTTTCATTTTCTTTTGTTACAAAACATCTAAATTTAATTGCCTCACCACCCGAAGCTAACCCCTCTCTAAATTCAGCTGCACCACCATCGATTGCTCTAGTTCCATCATAATTAAGATTATGTTTGCTTACATCTGGAATATCGGCTTTTATAATTTCTTCTATTGCTCCATCAGATAGAGCATTAGTATACTCCCAGTGATCAAATGGAAATTTATGTTTTTTTGATTGGCTTTGAATTGAATTTAAAAATGACATTAAGAATTTATTTTTTGTTTGATAATATTTGCTACTCTATTCGTTTCATCTAATTTTTGATAGGTCCAATTTTCTACTTCTTCACCTAAATTTCTGGTTATATTTAGTTCTCTAAATAAATTTCTAAATCTTTGAAATCTTTTGTCATTTTTTTTGGGCAAAATACTGGCTATATAAATTGGTTTTCCAGTTAAAGCTGCTTCTGAGATCATTGAGCTTGAGTCGCATGTAACAATAATATTTTCTGCAGTCGCAAAAGCAGATAAATATGCTTTTTTATCCACATCCATTATAACGGTGTGACTTTCCCCGAAAAATTCTTTGGCATAATGAATAGTATTAATTGGCGTTCTCATTGATGGAATTATAACTAATTGAAAGTTATGTTTTTTTAACAATTTATATATAAACGTAAAAATATGTTTCATGTTTTTAGTTGAATAATCATAATATTTTGTTGGACCACCCAAGATTAAAGTCCAGATTTTCCTCTCATCATTTTTAATAAATGATTTTAGATAATCTTTATTTTCACTAATTTCGTTCTCTGTAAGATAGTGAATGGCACCTTTTGTATTGATAACATTTTGACCATCTAAAGCATCATGTTCCGGGGCAACAATAAAATCAAAATGATTTAGATCTACTTTTGGATCTTGAATATGAATATTAAATACTTTTTTATTAGCTGTATTTTTTAAATGAATCGATGGAATGACACTTTTACGACCACAAGAAATTATAAGATCAAAATCATCCTGGTTAATTTTTTTATAAACGTTCTGCGAAATCGGTGTAAGCTTTGGAGGAATCACTTTCCAAAAACTATTTAGTTCAACTGTGTGGTGTGTAAAATCAATATCTAAAGCTTTAGCCAAACCTTCTACTTGGCTAATCATGCCATGCATACCTTGTGTTAATAAAATACCTTTTAATTTAGACATTAATCACTATATAGCTTTCATATGAGTCAAAATCCAACTAAACACACAAAAGTGTTAATAATTGGATCCGGTCCTGCCGGATACACAGCTGCTGTCTATGCGGCTCGAGCAATGTTAAATCCTATTTTAGTTTATGGTTCAGCACCTGGAGGACAATTAACTACAACAACAGATGTAGAAAATTTTCCTGGTTTTGCTGATGTAATTCAAGGTCCTTGGCTAATGGATCAAATGAGAGATCAGGCTAAAGCTGTTGGAACTGAAATGATTGAGGATCATATTTCATCGGTAAATTTAAAATCTAAGCCCTTTGAAGCTGTAGGTGATAGTGGTCAAAATTATACTGCTGATAGCATAATTATTTCAACCGGAGCACAAGCGAGATGGTTAAATTTAGAATCTGAACAAAACTTTAGAGGGTTTGGAGTTTCTGCATGTGCTACTTGTGATGGTTTTTTCTTTAAAGATAAAGAAGTTGCAGTTGTGGGTGGTGGTAACGCTGCTGTTGAAGAAGCAATGTTTCTTACAAAATTTGCATCTAAAGTTAAATTAATTCATAGAAGAGACGAATTAAGAGCTGAAAAGATGCTTCAAAAGAAATTAATGGAAAATAAAAAAATTGAAATCATTTGGGATAGTGCTGTCGATGAAGTAATTGGGGACGGTGAACCTAAAAATGTTACAGGGATTAAAGTTAAAAATCTTAAGACTAATAAGATTGATGAATTAAAAATTGATGGTTTGTTTATTGCAATTGGTCATGACCCAGCAACAGCATTATTTAAAGAACAATTAGATATGGATAAAGAGGGTTATTTATTAACTAAACCAGATTCTACCGAAACCAATGTCCCTGGAGTTTATGCTGCAGGCGATGTTAAAGACAAAACTTTTAGACAAGCCGTTACAGCTGCAGGAATGGGCTGTATGGCAGCATTAGAAGCCGAAAAATTCCTATCTCACTAATTCGAGATTAAAACTAACAACAAACAAAAGGGTAAATATAATGGGAGATAAGGTATTATTAACTGGAATAAGTGGATGGATAGCAAAACATATAGCTATTGAATTATTAAATTCTGGATATGAAGTTTTAGGAACTGTAAGAAACCAAAACTTATTAGAGAAAACAAAAAAAACTCTAAGCGAATATGTTTCAACAGATAAATTATCATTTGTTGAATTGGATCTTTTAAAAGATGAGGGTTGGACCGAAGCTGCAAAAGGTTGTAAATATATTATACATACTGCTTCTCCTTATCCAATGAAAAGTTCAAGAAATAGAGAGGCTTTAGTTCCAGCTGCTAAAGGTGGAACTTTAAGAGTTTTAAATGCAGGTATAGAAGCTAATGTTGAAAAGATAGTTTTAACATCATCAATAGCTGCAATGTTTAAAAGACCCAATAGAACTAATCCTTACAATGTCAGAGAAAACGATTGGTCAGATACTGAATGGAGTGGATCTACTGATTATATTGTATCCAAAACTAAAGCTGAAAAAGTTGCCTGGGAATTAATGGAAAGTAAAGGATTGAAAGATAAATTAACTGTAATTAATCCAGGTGGTGTTAATGGTGATGCGTTAGATGATAAAGAAAATACATCAACTAAATATGTTCAACTTTTCCTTAAAGGAAAATATCCAATGGCTCCAAATTTTGGGATATTGATTTCTGATGTAAAAGATGTTGCAAAAGCTCATGTACTTTCATTGAAAAATTCTAAAGTAAATGGAAGACGTTTATTAATTGGTTCAGAAGTTAAAAAAATGCTCGAAATTTCTAAAATTATGCAAGAAGAGTTTCCGCAGTACGCAAAAAAACTTCCAAAAAAAGAAATGCCAAACTTCATGTTAAAGTTGATTAGTTACTTAGACTCATCTGCAAAACTTATGGTACCTGAACTAGGAATTTTAATGCAAACAGACACTTCCTATGCTGAAGACTTATTGGGGATAAAATTTAAACCAGCACGAGATAGCATCAAAGATGCTGGAAACTCAGTAATAAGACTTGGTTTGGTTTAAAGGTTAATTAATTATTTCTGATATCTCGTTAGACTCTAAAATTGTTTGTGAACTGTCATTTTGAGTAATCGCAATCATTGCTTTTGCAACAGTTGTTGAATGAATGGGTTTCA
>CABXEK010000010.1 GCA_902511185.1 uncultured Pelagibacteraceae bacterium
TTTATATCGTCAATTATTTGTGCAGAAATATTTTTCGTTGATCTTGAAATACATAGTCTGAATCTATCTTTAGAAGCAACTTTTTTAACTTTATTGCTTACTCTAAATCTTTTTCTAATGCTTGTATTTAGTTTCATTATTTTTTCTTTCCTTCTTTTTTAAGGACGTATTGTCCTTTTTCACGTATTCCTTTACCTTTATAAGGTTCAATTTTTCTGTATGTTTTAATTTTTGAAGCGACAGATCCAACTTGTTGTTTATCAGAACCTGATATTTTTAAGGTTGTTTGTTTTTCGACTTCAATTTTAATACCATCAGGAATATCATAGTTAATATCGTGACTATAACCAAGTTGAAGGTTTAGTTGTTTCCCTTTTAAAGCTGCTCTGTAACCAACACCAACTAGTTCAAGGATTTTTTCATAGCCTGAACTTGATCCAATTACTGCATTATTAATTAAACTTCTGTTCATTCCCCAAAGTCTTTTAGAATTTTGATCAATTTTTTTTGGTTTAATTAATATTTCTTTACCCTCTTTAATATCAAGATTGAACATCTCTAAATCAATGTCTAAAGATTTTTTTCCTAAAGGACCTTCAATATTTATTATATTTCCAGCTAATACAACTTTAACTTTTTCAGGGATTGAAATACTTATTTTACCTATTTTAGACATTAAAATACCTTACAAATTATTTCGCCACCAATACGTTGTTTTCTTGCATCTATATCTGTCATTACACCTTTGGGTGTTGAGATGATAGCGATACCTAGTCCATTGTTTACTTTTGGTAAACTTTCGGCGCTAGAAAAAATTCTTCTTCCTGGCTTTGATACACGTTCAAAAGCACTTATTACGGGGCTTCCTGAGTGATACTTAAGCTCTAAAGATAAAGTTGGTTTATTATCCTCGGCAGCAATTTTAAAATCTTTAATGAAACCTTCATTCTTTAGAATATCAGCAATTTTAGTTTTGAAATTTGATGACGGTAATGCTACCTTTTTATGATTTCTTGCTTGAGCATTTTTAACTCTAGCTATCATATCTCCTATTGGATCACTTAAACTCATAATTTTCCTTTCTACCAGCTTGACTTAGTCATTCCTGGAATTAATCCAGCTAATCCTAAGTCCCTTAAAGCTATTCTTGATATTTTTAATTTTCTATAAACCCCATGAGGTCTACCTGTAATTTTACATCTATTCATTACTCTTGTTTTTGCTGAATTTCTTGGCATTTGAGATAATTTTTGCTGAGCTTTAAATCTTTCCTCTAAAGGTAATTTTTTATCCATAATTATCTTCTTTAAACTTTGTCTTTTTTTATAAAGTCTGTCAGAAAGTTTAATTCTTTTATCGTTCTTATTTACAGCGCTTACTTTAGCCATGTTTAGTTGTCTCCTTTTTTGATAAATGGAAAATTCATTTTTTCTAATAAAGCAAAAGCATGATCTTTATTTAGAGCTTTAATAACAACTACTATATCTAAACCCCTTACTTTATCAGCTCTATCAAAACTTACTTCAGGAAAAATAATATGCTCTTTTACTCCAAATGTATAATTACCGAATTTATCAAATCCTTTAGAAGATAATCCTCTAAAGTCTTTTATTCTTGGTAATGCAATATTTACCAATCTATCAATAAACTCATACATTTTGTTTTTTCTAAGTGTAACTTTTAAACCAGCATTTGAACCTTTTCTTGTTTTAAAATTTGCAACTGATTTCTTAAATTTTGTAATAACAGGTTTTTGACCAGTAATCTTTCCCATATCTTCTTCTGCAGCCTTTAAAATCTTAGCATCAGCACCGTCTAATCCAAGCCCCATGTTTAAAACTATTTTTTCAATTCTGGGAGTCATAAAAATATTTTTTAAACCTAAGCTATCTTTTAAAGCTGGTTGAATTTCTTTAGTGTAAATTTCTTTTAATCTTGGTGTCATTATTTTTTAGCCTCTGTTTTTTTTGTAACTTTTTCATCAATTAGCTTGAGGTTTGATAAATGAATAAAGCTCTCTTTTGATACAATTCCACCTTTTTTTTCTTTTGTTGTTTTCACGTGTTTTTTAACCATATTAATTTCTTTAACTTTTGCTCTATTATTGGGTCTGTCAATTTCAATAACTTCACCTTCTTTTTTTTTATCTTTACCTGTTAAAACTCTAACTTTTAAACCTTTTTTAATCATTTTATAAAACCTCCGGTGCTAATGAAATTATTTTCATTTGTCCTCTACTTCTTAGCTCTCTAGTTACAGGTCCAAAAATCCTTGTTCCTACTGGTTCACCTTTATCATCAACTAAAACAGCAGCGTTATTGTCAAATTTAACTTTTGAACCGTCATTTCTATGAATTCCTTTTTTAACTCTTACTACAACTGCTTTATGGACTGTACCTTTTTTCACTTTACCTTTAGGTATTGCCTCTTTCACAGCAATCACAATAGTATCACCAATACTAGCATATCTTCTTTTAGACCCACCAAGCACCTTTATACATTCAATTCTTTTAGCACCTGTATTGTCTGCTACTTGTAACTCTGTTTGTACACCAATCATTATTTTGTATTCTCCATTACTTGGAATTTTTTATTTTTTGAAAACGGTTTACTTTCTATAATTGAAACCTTGTCACCTGTTTTAAAGGTATTATTTTCGTCATGAGCATTATAATTTTTTCTTACTTTAATTACCTTTTTAAGCACAGGGTGAGAATATTTTCTTTCAACCATTACCGTTATAGTTTTGTTTGGCTTATCACTAACAACTACTCCAGTTAATATTTTTTTAGGCATTAATTTTTCCTTTTAATATAGTTTTTAATCTTGCAATTGTTTTTTTTGTTTCACCAATTTTTGCAGGGTTTGCTACTTGTGAATTCATTTTCTGAAACCTAAAATTAAACAGATCTTTTTTTAATTTATCAATATTTTTAATCATTTCATCTTTAGATAATTTCTTAATTTCTTGTTTTTTCATATTAAGCGAACCTCTTAATAGTTTTAGTTTTAATAGGTAGCTTAGCTGATGCTTTATAAAGTGCTTCTTTTGCAATTTGTTCTGAAACACCATCAACTTCAAATAAAATTCTACCTGGTTTAACTCTGCAAGCAAAAAATTCAGGATTTCCTTTACCTTTACCCATTCTAACTTCAATTGGTTTTTTTGATACAGGGATGTTTGGAAATATTCTAGTCCATACTCTTCCTTGACGTTTCATATGTCTAGTTAATGCTACTCTAGCAGCTTCAATTTGTTTTCCAGTAATTCTTTCGGGTTGTAAAGCTTTCAAAGCAAATGCACCATAATTGATAGAACTTGCTCTAGTAGCTGTTCCATGGATTCTTCCTTTATGAGCTTTTCTCCATCTAGTTCTAACTGGTTGAAGCATTATTCTTTACCCTCTTTCGCTATTACTTTATTGGTCTCTTGACTAAATTCTCTTGCAAAAACCTCACCTTTGTAGATCCAAACTTTAATTCCAATAATTCCGTATGTAGTTAAAGCCTCCGCTTCAGCATAATCAATATCTGCTCTTAAAGTGTGTGATGGTATACTACCTTCTCTTAACCATTCAGTTCTTGCTATTTCATTTCCACCAAGTCTTCCGCTAATAGAAACTTTAATTCCTCTTGCTCCTAATCTAATGCATGATTGCATAGATCTTTTCATAGCTCTTCTGTATGAAATTCTTTTTACTAACTGTTGAGCAATATTTTCTGCAACTAAATATGCATTAGTTTCTGGTTTTTTTACTTCTTTTATATTTAATGCAACTTCATTAGTTGTAAATTTTGATAAATTATTCTTAATTTTATCAATATCACTTCCCTTTTTACCAATTACAAATCCTGGTCTAGAAGTGTAGATAGTAACATAGCATTTATTAGATGTTCTCTCTATCATCACTTTTGATACACCAGAGTTGACTACATTTTTTTTGATGTAATCTCGTATTTTAAAATCTTCAATTAAATAATTTCCAAAATCTTTTTTCTTAGCATACCAAACAGAGTCCCAGCCTCTATTAATGCCCAATCTAAAACCTACAGGATTAACTTTTTGTCCCATGACTCTCCATTTGTTTAACTTCTGATAAAATTATAGTTAGAGTTGACCAAGGTTTTAAAATTGGTGCAGCTCTTCCTTTTGCTCTTGGTCTAAATCTTTTCATTACAATTTTTTTTCCACAATAAGCCTCTTTGACAACTAAATTATCAATATCATATTGAAAATTATTCTCAGCATTTGCGACTGCAGAGCTTATTGTTTTTCTTATATCTTTACTAATTCTCTTAGCTGAGAACTGTAAGTCTCTAATTGCTACATCAACTTTTTTTCCAACTATACTTTTTAAAATAGGATTAAGTTTTCTTACACTAGTTCTTATACTATTGTTGACAGACTTAACTGTATCAACTTTTTTTCTATTTTTTTTCTTTGTTTTATTCATATTTATTTTTTAGCCGCTGTTGCAGGTTTAGCTTTTTTATCTGCTGGAGTATGACCATAAAAAGTTCTTGTAGGAGAAAATTCTCCTAATTTGTGTCCAACCATGTCTTCTGAAATAGTAATTGGTATAAACTTTTTACCATTATAAATTTGAAAACTAACTCCTACAAAATCAGGTAATATTGTTGATTTTCTTGACCATGTTTTAATTGGAATTTTTTTTGGATCATTTTTGTATTTGTCAACTTTTTTCATCAAACTTTCCTCAACAAAAGGTCCTTTCCATACTGCTCTAGCCATTATTTAGTATCCTTCCTTTTGTTTCGTCTCTTAACAATAAATTTATCAGTTCTCTTGTTATCTCTAGTTTTTAAACCTTTTGCAGATTGTCCTGTTGGTGAAACTGGATGTCTTCCACCTGCTGATTTACCTTCACCACCACCATGTGGGTGATCTACAGGATTTTTCACAACACCTCTTGTATGTGGTTTTCTTCCAAGCCATCTTGATCTTCCAGCTTTACCAATTTTAATATTTTTCTGATCTGGATTAGTTAATGTTCCAATTGTAGCTAATGCTCTAGAATCTATTTTTCTAACTTCGCCAGATGCAAGTTTAATTAAACTATAGTTACCGTCTAAACCACTTATTGTTACTGAAGAGCCTGCAGATCTAGCAATCTTACCACCCGCACCAGGCTGAATTTCAACGTTATGAATATTTATACCAACTGGAATATCTTGTAATGGCATACAATTTCCTACTTTAATTTCTTTTTTTGATCCGTTTTCTATTTTATCACCAGCTTTAATTTTTTGAGGCGCTAAATAGTATGCATGCTCGCCATCTTCAAATTTAACTAACATTATATAACATGATCTATTTGGATCATATTCAATTCTTTCTACAGTAGCTTCGATATCAAATTTCTTACGATAAAAATCAACATGTCTGTACATTTTTTTATGTCCGCCAGATCTATTAATATTAGTTATATGTCCATTATTATTTCTACCTTTCATCGCATTTTTAGGCGACACAAGAGATTTAAATGGTTTACCTTTCCACAGCCCAGTTCTATCAACTAAGATAGTTCCTCTAGTAGATTTTGTATAAGGTTTAAAAGTTTTTAATGCCATACTTTAAATACCTGTGGTTAGGTCAATACTTTGACCTTTTTTAAGTGTTATTATTGCTTTTTTAAATCCAGAAACTTTTACTTTTTTGCCTCTAGTAATTTTTGTACGATTTTGTTTGTTAATAATATTAATTTTAGTCACATTTACTTTAAAAATTTTTTCTATATTCTTTTTTAAATTAACTTTATTTGCGCCAGTCGGAACTTTAAATACAATTTTATTTTGCTCAGATAAATTGGTAGATTTCTCTGTAACCATTGGAGATAAAATTTTGTCGTATAAATGTATTTTATCCATTAAGAATATCTCTTTTCTAGTTCTTTTACTGAACTTTCAGTAAATACAACCTTTTTAAATTTGATAATGTCATAAGAACTAAAGTGATTTACATCTGTTACTTTAACATTCGGAATGTTTCTTGCAGACTTTTCAATTTTTTCTTTAGAATTTTTATCTAATATAATTAATGAGTGCGTTATTTTTAGCTTTTGGATAATTGCATTCATTTCTTTTGTCTTTTTAATTTCAGAACTAAAATCATTTAAAATTAATAAGTTTTTATTTTTATTTTTCTCAGTAATTAATGACGCAACACTTAGCTTTTTTTCATTTTTGTTTAATTTTCTTTTTTTATAGGCTAGCTCACCTTTTGGACCATGCGCTATACCACCACCAACAAATATTGGTGCTTTTCTACTTGCGTGTCTAGCACCACCAGTTCCTTTTTGAGCATAAATTTTAGATGTTGGGCCACTTACTTCATTTTGTTGTTTAGTCTTGGCATGTCTACCTTTGTAATTAGCATTGGTTTTATACAAAACACTACTTACTAATTTGCTATTAATTTTAGCTGAAAAAATTTTATCTAACACTTCAATAGTGTCTTTTTTTCCATCAATACTTAATTTTTCTAATTTCATTATTTCTTCTTTTTATCTGGTGTTTTTTTAGCATCTTCAGCTGCTACAATTTTTTCTGATATTGTCATCTTATTTATATTTTTTACAGATTTTCTTACAACTATTTCTGTATTTTTTGATCCAGGAATAGAACCTTTTAAATATAGTAGCTCATTTTCTAAATCAGTTTTAATGATTTCAATATTGAGCATAGTTCTAAGTCTATCACCCATATGACCAGCCATTTTCTTTCCTTTAAAAACTTTACCAGGGTCTTGACTATGTCCTGTCGAGCCATGAGCTCTATGAGATACTGATACACCGTGACTAGCTCTTAAACCACCAAAGTTCCACCTTTTCATAGCTCCCGCGAAACCTTTACCAATTGTTTTTGATCTAGTGTCAACAAACTTTGTATCTTTAAATATCTCTAAGCCAAATTCGTTACCTTCTTTATAATCTTCAGTGTTTTGAACCCTAAACTCTTTAAGTTTTTTTTTGGCTTCAGTATTTTTTTTAGCATAAAAGCCTTTCATAGCCTTCGTTAATTTTGAATTTTTAATCTTTCCATATCCAAGTTGTACAGCTTTGTAGCCACGTTTTTCTTCATCAATTACTTGAATAACTCGAGCTTTTTCTACTTTTAAGACAGTAACAGGAACTAATTGGCCAGTTTTATAAAACTCTCTAGTCATTCCGATTTTTTTTCCAATTAAAGCTATTTCAGTCATAACTAAATTTTAATCTCCACATCTACACCTGATGCTAAATCAAGTTTCATTAAAGCTTCTACTGTTTGTGGTGTTGGTTCAATAATATCTATTAATCTTTTGTGAGTTCTTGACTCAAATTGTTCTCTACTTTTTTTATCAATATGAGGCCCTTTTAATACAGTATATCTCTCTATTCTTGTCGGTAATGGAATAGGGCCCTTGATTGTAGCACCTGTTCTTTTTACCGTATTAACAATTTCTTCTGTTGATGCATCTAGTATCTTATTATCGTATGCTCTAAGTTTAATTCTAATATTTTGTTTATCCATAATTACCCAGCAATCTTTTTAGTTACTTCATCTTGAACATTCTGCGGCACTTTTGAGTAATGATCAAAAAACATTGAATATTGTGCTCTTCCTTGAGACATTTATCTCAAATTATTAATGTACCCAAACATGTTAGCTAACGGAACCATTGCTGTTATTACAGTAGCATTACCTCTTTGCTCTTGAGTACTAATTTGACCTCTACGACTATTTAAATCACCTATCACATCACCCATATAATCTTCAGGCGTAACTACCTCAACTCGCATAACAGGTTCAAGAAGTTTTAATGTACCTTTGGTACAAGCCTCTTTAAAGCATGCTCTACTAGCAAGTTCAAATGCAAGAACGCTTGAGTCTACATCATGGTGTAAACCATCTATAATTGTAACCTTATAATCAATCATTGGAAATCCAGCTAAAATTCCATTATCTGATACTGTTTCAATTCCTTTTTCAACTCCTGGAATAAATTCTTTAGGGATAGCTCCACCTTTAATTTTACTTTCTACAGATCTACCAGCACCTGGCTCTTGGGGTTCAACAAGAAGTTTAACTTTTGCGAATTGACCCGCACCACCACTTTGTTTTTTGTGAGTATATTCTACTTCTGAAGCATTTTCTAAAGTTTCTCTATATGCAACTTGTGGAGCTCCTACATTAGCTTCTACTTTAAACTCTCTTTTCATTCTATCGACAATAATATCTAAGTGAAGTTCGCCCATACCTTTAATTATTGTCTGACCAGACTCCTCATCAGATGTAACTCTAAATGAAGGATCTTCTGCAGCAAGTCTTCCTAAAGCCTCTCCCATTTTTTCTTGGTCTGCTTTTGTTTTTGGTTCTACAGCAATCTCAATAACTGGCTCTGGGAATTCCATTGGCTCAAGTAGAACTGGATTGTTTTCATCACACAGTGTATGACCAGTTATAGTGTGTTTTAACCCAGCTAAAGCAACAATATCTCCAGCGTTTGCCTCTTTAATATCTTCTCTAGAGTTAGCATGCATTAAAAGCATTCTACCAACTCTTTCTTCCTTATCTTTAGATGTATTGTAAACAGCTGTACCAGTTTTAATGGTCCCTGAATAAATTCTTATAAAAGTAAGTGAGCCTACAAATGGATCATTAGCAACTTTAAAAGCTAAAGCAGAAAAAGGAACAGTATCCTCAAATTTCATTTCCATTTCATCTTCAGAACCTGGTTTTGTACCCTTAATTGATCCAATATCAATTGGACTTGGTAAATAGTTAATTGTAGCATCAAGTAATGGTTGAACACCTTTATTTTTAAATGCTGAACCCGTGGTTATTGGAACAAAACTAAAATTTAATGTTCCTTTTCTTATACATCTAATTAAATCCTCTTCATTAATTTCATCACCATTTAAATAAGCTTCCATCAATTTTTCATCCTGCTCAACAGCTGTTTCTACTAATTCAGTTCTATATTTTTGAGATATCTCTTTTAAATCATCAGGTATTTCTTTATATTCCCATTCAGCCCCTAGAGCCTCATTTTTCCAAACTTGGGCTTTCATTTTAACTAAATCAACCACACCTGAAAGTGAGGCCTCAATACCAATTGGTATTTGTATTGGTAATGGCTTACATCCCAATCTATCTCTTATCATATCTACGCATCTAAAAAAATCTGCTCCTGTTCTATCTAATTTGTTAACAAAACAGATTCTTGGAACTTTATATTTATCAGCTTGTCTCCAGACAGTTTCTGATTGTGGTTCTACGCCTGCTACACCATCAAAAACACAAACAGCACCATCTAAAACCTTTAAAGATCTCTCAACTTCAATTGTAAAGTCTACGTGACCAGGTGTGTCTATAATATTAATTCTATGATCATTCCAAAAACAAGTTGTTGCAGCAGAAGTAATTGTAATACCTCTTTCTTGTTCTTGTTCCATCCAATCCATTGTTGCAGCACCATCGTGTACTTCACCAATTTTATGACTTTTGCCTGTGTAATATAAAATTCTTTCTGTAGTAGTAGTTTTACCGGCATCGATATGAGCCATTATTCCAATGTTTCTATATTTATCTAATGTATGTGTTCTAGCCATAATTAATTACCACCTAAAATGTGCAAAAGCTTTATTTGACTCAGCCATTTTATGCACATCCTCTCGTTTTTTAACAGCAGCACCTTTTTTTTCATAAGCATCAAAAAGTTCATTAAAAATTTTATCTGACATATGTTTGTCTTTTCTTTTTCTTGCCCCATCTACCAACCATCTTATTGCTAAAGCCTGAGCTCTCTTACTTTTGACTTCAACAGGTACCTGATAAGTAGCTCCACCTACTCTTCTTGATCTTACTTCAACTGTGGGTTTGATATTATTTATAGCTTCATTAAATATATTTATAGGCTCGTCTTTAGTTTTAGTCTTGATTTTATCTATAGCATCATAAACTATTTTTGCTGCAACACCTCTTTTGCCATCATACATTATGTTGTTAATTAGTTTTGGAATTATTGTTGAATTAAACTTTGGATCTGGAACAACTTTTTTTTTTGGTTGAGTTTTTTTTCTAGACATTATTTACCTTTTTTTGTTCCATATAATGATCTTCTTTTTTTTCTGTTGGCAACACCTTGGGTATCTAAATTACCTCTTAAAATATGATAACGGACACCAGGCAAATCTTTTACTCTTCCACCTCTAATTAATACTACAGAGTGTTCTTGAAGGTTGTGACCTTCTCCGCCAATATAAGCTGTTACCTCAAAACCGTTAGATAGTCTTACTCTTGCAACTTTTCTTAATGCAGAATTTGGTTTTTTGGGAGTAGTTGTGTAAACTTTTACGCAAACACCTCTTTTTAAAGGTTGTTTTTGTAATGCAGGAACTTTGTTCCTTGTAACTTGTTTAACTCTTTTTTTTCTTAACAACTGATTAATAGTTGGCATAAATTTTTTAAAATTAATTAATTTATTTTTAGAAGAAAATAACTGACAGGTTATTTTGTGGCAGCGTTTAGTACTATTAGTAGGTACTACATTCCAACCAAAAACACCGCCAAAATACTTATTAATCTGACTTTGTCAAACTAAAATTTCAATTATATGGTGATAAATCTACTGATTTACGGGTGTTTCTGAAGGCTCGGACGTTTCAATTTTATCTTGTTCAGCGATAAAATTATTATCATCATCCAATGCTTTTTTGTTCCATTTATTTTTG
This sequence comes from uncultured Pelagibacteraceae bacterium, assembly GCA_902511185.1. GTDB lineage: Bacteria > Pseudomonadota > Alphaproteobacteria > Pelagibacterales > Pelagibacteraceae > Pelagibacter. The sequence continues at coordinate 10,737 of CABXEK010000010.1, forward strand.
ATATTTCCAGTACCTGCAGGTACCAATCTACCAACAATAACATTCTCTTTTAAGCCATTTAATGGATCTACCTTACCCTTGATTGCTGCATCTGTTAAAACTCTTGTAGTTTCTTGAAATGAAGCAGCAGAAATAAAAGACTCTGTTTGCAATGAAGCTTTTGTAATACCCATCAACACTCTTTCACCAACAGCTGGATTTTTTCCATCTGCTATAAGTTTTTCATTAGTGATATCAAATTTAATTCTATCAATTACTTCACCTGGTAAATAATTAGAATCACCAGAAACTTTAACTTCAACTTTTTTAAGCATTTGTCTTAATATAGTTTCTATGTGTTTATCATTTATAATTACACCTTGTAATCTATAAACTTCTTGAACTTGGTTTACAAAATATTCAGTTAACTCTTTAATTCCTAAAATTCTTAAAATATCATGTGGTAATGGCTGACCATCTAATAAATATTCACCTTTTTGAATCTTTTCACCAGGATTAAAGTTAATGTGTTTGCCTTTTGGAATTAAATAATTTGAAGGTTCGGCTCCATCTTCAGGGACAATTGAAACTTTTTGTTTACCCCTCACTTCTTTTCCAAAAACAACCTGTCCATCGTTTTCAGCGATAATTGCACTATCTTTAGCTTTTCTAGCTTCAAACAACTCTGCTACTCTTGGTAAACCACCAGTAATATCTTTAGTTTTCGTTGTTTCTTTTGGAAGTCTGGCTATTACATCGCCTGCAAAAACTTTTTGACCATCTTTTATTGAAAGAATTGAATCAGGCACTAAGTAATATCTAGCTTCATTATCATCTGCTTTTTTAATTACATTTCCTTTATCATCTCTTAAAGTAATTCTTGGTTTCAAATCAGTACTTTTTGATTGAGCTCTCCAATCTATTACTGATTTAGAAGAAATACCTGTAGCATCATCAGTAGTTTCTTGAATTGATACCCCATCTATTAAATCAACAAAACTTGCAGTACCACTTTTTTCAGCAATTACTGGTGTTGTATAAGGATCCCACTCACAAATTTTAGTATTTGCTTTAATTTTATCACCATTGTTAAAGAATAATTTAGATCCATAACCTACTTTATAAACTGCTATTTGAACTCCGTTATCATCTTCAACTGAAAGCTGAGTGTTTCTTCCCATTACGATTAGATTTTTTTTAGAGTCTTCTAATATGTTTGAATTTAATATCTTAAGCGTTCCTTCATTTTTACTTACAATTTGAGAATCTTGTTTTACAGAAGCTGTACCACCAACGTGGAACGTTCTCATAGTTAACTGTGTACCTGGCTCACCGATTGATTGTGCTGAAATCATACCAATTGCTTCACCAACATGTACCATTTTACCCCTCGATAGATCTCTGCCATAACACGTTGAACAAACACCTTCTTTAGAGCTACAAGTCATTACAGAGTAAACTTTTATTGACTTAACACCAGCTGCGTCTATTAGATCACAACCAGCTTCATCAATCATTTCTGATTTCTTAATTACAATTTCTCCAGTTAATGGATTTTTAACATCATAAGCTGCCACTCTACCAAGAGCTCTTTCTGATAAACTAACAACAATATTACCACCCTCTAGAATTTCAGAAAGTTCAATAAAACCAGGATCATCACACTGTACTTTTGAAATAGTTAAATCTTGGGCCACATCACAAAGTCTTCTTGTCAAATATCCTGAACTTGCAGTTTTAAGTGCAGTATCAGCTAAACCTTTTCTAGCTCCATGAGTAGAGTTAAAGTATTCAAGTGCTGTTAATCCTTCTTTAAAATTTGATATAATTGGTGTTTCAATAATTTCACCAGAAGGTTTGGCTATCAAACCTCTCATACCTGCCAATTGTTTCATTTGAGCAGCAGATCCCCTAGCACCACTATCAGCCATCATATAAACAGAGTTAATCTTAAGACCATCAGGAGTTTTTTCAGTAGCTGAAATTCCTTTCATCATTTCACCAGCAACTTTGTCAGTACATTTTGACCAGGCGTCTACTACCTTGTTATATTTCTCTCCTCTAGTGATTAAACCTTCCGAATATTGGGTTTCATAATCTGCTATCAATCCTTTTGTATCTTCAATAAGTTGATTTTTACTTGCTGGTATTACAAGATCATCTTTACCAAATGATATACCGGCTTTAAATGCATGTTTAAAACCTAAATCTTTTAATTTATCACAAAAAATTACAGTAGATTTTTGACCACAAAATCTAAAAACAATATCAATTATTTCAGATACAATTTTTTTAGGTAGCAATCTATCTACCAAAGAAAATTTGATGTTATTATTTTTTGGAAGCAAGTTTGCAAGAAGAAATCTTCCAGCTGTTGAAGTATATTTTTCATATTTTTTGTTTCCATTTTCATCAACTGTTTCAATTCTTGATATAATAGTGCTATGGACTTTTATCTGGTCTGACGCTAAAGCAAACTCTATCGCATCAACGTCTACGAAATATCCACTTGAACTTTCAGTAATAGGTTCTTGAGAAAGGTAATAAATACCTAAAATCATATCCTGACTTGGCACAATAATTGGCTTACCATTAGATGGTGATAAAATATTATTTGTAGATAACATTAATATTCTAGCTTCTAATTGAGCCTCTAAACTAAGCGGAACATGTACCGCCATTTGATCACCATCAAAGTCAGCATTAAATGCAGCACAAGTTAATGGATGTAGTTCAATAGCATCACCTTCAATTAATTTTGGTTCAAATGCTTGAACACCTAATCTATGAAGAGTTGGAGCTCTATTTAAAATTACAGGATGTTCTCTAACTATTAACTCAAGAGCGTCCCATACAGCATTCGTTTCTTTTTCTACTAATTTTTTAGCTTGTTTAATAGTTGAAGCTAATCCTAGTTTATTTAATCTTGCATAAAGAAATGGTTTGAATAATTCTAAAGCCATTTTTTTTGGTAGACCACACTCATGAAGTTTTAAGTCTGGACCAACAACAATTACAGATCTACCTGAATAGTCAACTCTTTTACCCAATAAGTTTTGTCTAAATCTACCTTGTTTTCCTTTTAGCATTTCAGCCAAAGATTTAAGTGGTCTCTTACCAGTACCAGTAATTACTCTGCCTCTTCTACCATTATCAAATAAAGCATCTACTGATTCTTGAAGCATACGCTTTTCATTTCTTACAATGATATCGGGAGCCTTAAGATCCATTAATCTCTTTAATCTGTTATTTCTATTTATAACTCTTCTATAAAGATCATTTAAATCAGATGTAGCAAATCTTCCACCATCTAATGGAACTAAAGGTCTTAATTCAGGTGGTATTACAGGTACAACTGTTAAAATCATCCATTCTGGTTTTTGACCAGTTTCAATAAACGACTCAACTAATTTTAATCTCTTGATAGCTCTTTCTTCATTAACTTTTGATTTTGTTTCTTTAATAAAGTTAACAAGGTTTTTTCTTTCTAATTCTAAATCTAAATTTTTTAACATTTCAAGAACAGCTTCAGCTCCAATACCTGCCTCAAAAGATTCTTCACCAAACTCATCTTGATATTTTGCTAATTCTTCTTCATTAAGAAGTTGATTTTTTTGAAGTCCAGTTAATCCAGGTTCAATTACTATAAAGTTTTCAAAATAAAGTACTCTTTCAATTTCTTTAAGTTTCATATCAACTGCTAAAGCAATTCTGCTTGGCAAAGATTTTAAAAACCAAATATGAGCAACTGGTGTCGCAAGATTAATATGACCCATTCGTTCTCTACGAACATTTGATTTAGTTACTTCAACACCACATTTTTCACAAATAATACCTCTAAATTTCATTCGCTTATATTTTCCACACAAGCACTCATAATCTTTGATTGGTCCAAAAATTCTAGCACAGAACAATCCATCTTTTTCAGGTCTAAAAGTTCTGTAATTTATGGTTTCTGGTTTTTTAATTTCTCCAAAAGTCCATGATTTAATTTTTTCAGGACTAGCTAATGTTATTTTAATACTATTAAAATTTTGAGCTTCAGAAATCTCAGTGTTTTTAAATAAATCTGTTAATTCTTTTTTCATTTTTAATTAAGCTCCACGTTTAATGCTAATGATTTAATTTCTTTAACTAATACGTTAAATGACTCTGGTATACCTGACTCAAAATTTTCTTCACCTTTAACAATAGTTTCGTACACTTTTACTCTTCCTGCAACATCATCTGATTTGACAGTTAATATTTCTTGAAGTGTATATGATGCACCATAAGCCTCTAATGCCCACACTTCCATTTCACCAAATCTTTGACCACCAAGCTGTGCCTTACCACCTAATGGTTGTTGTGTCACCAAACTGTAAGGTCCAGTAGATCTTGCATGAATCTTATCTTCAACTAAGTGATGAAGTTTTAACATATAAATAATGCCTACTGTTACAGGTCTATCAAATTTTTCGCCTGTTCTTCCATCCCATAAAAAAGTTTGTCCTGAACCTGGTAATTTAGCAAGTTCAAGCATCTCTGTAACATTTTTTTCTTTTGCACCATCAAATACTGGTGTTGATATAGCTATACCATCTTGCAATGTTTCAACTAAGTCTTTAAATTCTGGCTTACTTAATTTTTCAACTTTATCATCAAAAATTTCTTGTCCATAAACAGATTTTAAAAATTTTGATATCTTTTCAGTTTTTTCAATTTTTTTATTATTCTCATTAACTAGTCTCTTAACTTCTTCACCAAATTCTTTGCATGCCCATCCTAAGTGAGTCTCGAGTATTTGACCTACATTCATACGACTTGGCACACCTAATGGATTTAAAACTATATCTACAGGTCTTCCATCTTCTCTATATGGCATGTCTTCAACTGGAACAATTTTACTTACAACTCCCTTGTTACCGTGCCTACCAGACATCTTATCTCCTGGTCTTAATCTTCTTTTTATCGCAACAAAAACTTTAACCATTTTCATTACACTTGGTAGTAAATCATCACCACTTCTAATTTTTAAAACTTTATCTTCAAATCTCTCTGTAATATCTTGTTTGGCTTTATTATATTGATCTTTCAGTTGGGCTAATGTTGCTTCATCATTAACATTGCCAACTGTAATTTTAAACACATCATTAATAGACAAATTATCTATTTTTTCAAAATCCAATTTAGTACCTTCAGATAAATCTTTTACCTTTTTAGATAAAGAAGATCCTGCTAAGAATTGAGAAGCTCTTTGCTTTATACTTCTTTCTAAAATTTCCTCTTCAACTATTTTATCTTGTTGAACTTGTTCGATTTCTGCTCTTTCAATAGTTATTGATCTCTCATCTTTTTCAATACCATGCCTATTAAATACTCTCACATCAACAACAGTTCCACTACTTCCTCTAGACATTCTTAAAGATGTATCTGTTACATCAATAGCTTTTTCACCAAAAATTGATCGTAACAATTTTTCCTCAGGTCCTGATGCTGAATCACCTTTAGGTGTGACTTTACCCACAAGTATATCACCAGCATTAACTTCTGCTCCTATATAAACAACTCCAGATTCGTCTAGATTTTTTAAAGCTTCTTCATTAACGTTAGGTATATCTCTTGTTATATCTTCTTCACCCAATTTTGTGTCTCTTGCCATGATTTCATATTCAACAATATGAACAGATGTAAAAACATCATCAGTAACACATCTTTCAGAAATTAAAATTGAATCTTCAAAATTATATCCTTGCCAAGGCATAAATGCTACAGTTACATTTTTACCTAAAGCTAATTCACCTAATTTAGTTGATGGACCGTCTGCAATAATATCTCCTGTTTTTACTTTATCGCCAACTCTAACTAAGGGTTTTTGGTTAATACATGTATTTTGATTTGATCTTTTAAATTTTTGTAAATTGTAAATATCAACCCCCGACTTAGAAAAATCAGTTTCCTCAGTAGCTTTAATTACAATTCTTTTACCATCAATTTTGTCAACGCTACCATCACGCTTAGCAACAATAGTTACTCCTGAATCTAAAGCAACATCACTTTCAATACCCGTACCTACAAGAGGGGACTCTGGTTTTAATAAAGGAACTGCCTGTCTCATCATATTAGAACCCATAAGAGCTCTGTTTGCATCATCATTTTCTAAAAAAGGTATTAATGAAGCAGCAACTGACACTAGTTGTTTGGGAGAAACATCTATGTAATCTATATTCTTAGGATTAGATAAAACAAAGTTTAAGTTTTCTCTACATGGTACTAGTTCTTCTAAAATTTTTCCATTTTTATCAATCTTTGCATTTGCTTGAGCAATGGTATATTTTGTTTCTTCCATTGCAGAAAGATATTCAACTTTATCTTGAACGATACCTTCTTTAACTCTTTTATAAGGACTTTCTATAAATCCGTATTTATTTATCTTTGCATAAGTTGATAAGCTATTTATTAAACCAATATTAGGTCCCTCTGGTGTTTCAATCGGGCAAATTCTTCCATAATGTGTTGGATGAACATCACGTACTTCAAAACCAGCTCTTTCTCTAGTTAGTCCTCCAGGACCCAGGGCTGAGACTCTTCTTTTGTGAGTAATTTCTGATAATGGATTTGTTTGATCCATAAATTGTGAAAGTTGTGAACTTGCAAAGAAATCTTTTAATGACACAGTCAATGGCTTGGCATTTATTAAGTCTTGTGGCATAGCCGACTCAACATCAAGTGTTGTCATTTTTTCCTTAATAGCTCTTTCCATTCTATAGACGCCGATACGTGCTTGATTTTCAACTAACTCACCAACAGAACGAACTCTTCTGTTTCCAAGGTGGTCAATATCATCAACATCTTCTTTACCATCTCTAAGATCAAGCATTTTATGTACTATAGCTATAATGTCATCATTTCTGAGTATTGTTATTTTATCTGAACATTCTTGTTCTAATCGCGAATTCATTTTAACTCTACCGACATCAGATAAATCATATCTATCAGAACTAAAAAAAAGATTATTAAAAATTTGTGTTGCGATCTCAATTGTTGGTGGTTCGCCAGGTCTTAGCATTTTATAAACTTCTGTGATTGCATCATCTTTAGTATTATTTTTATCTGCTAAAATTGTTGTCAGTAGATAAGGACCTTTATTTATTGAATTTGTAACTGAAATTTTTAAAGATTGGATGTTCGCGTCTAAAATTTGTTGAATTATTGTGTCATTTAATTCAGTTCCAATTTTAAATGTACCTTCTTCTTCATCATCACTTACTTTAACGTCTGCATGTAAAAATTTACCAAACAATGACTCTCTTGAAACTAAAATTTCATTAAGTCCATCATTTGCCAATTTCTTTGCATTCAAGAAGTTGATCTTATCACCTAGTTTGATAACGACTTCACCAGTTTTAGCATCTATTACCTCTTCTGAAAAGTTTTTAGCCTTATAGTTTTCTGGATTAAATTTAGTTTTCCATTTTTCAGTTTTAGAATCAAAATTATATAATTCACTTGAATAAAACTCATCAGCAATTTCTGGCTTGGAATACCCTAATGCCATTAATAAAGTTGATACAAAAATTTTCTTTTTTCTATCAATCTTAAAATATAAAAAATCTTTTACATCATATTCTAAATCCAACCAAGATCCTCTGTTAGGAATTACTCTACAGTTAAATAATAATTTACCACTAGCATGAGTCTTACCTTTGTCATGATCAAAAAATACACCAGGACTTCTATGCATTTGATTTACAACTACTCTTTGAACACCATTAGTAATAAACGTTCCACTGTTAGTCATCATAGGAACTTCGCCCATATAAACTTCTTGTTCTTTAGCTGATAAAATATCCTTAGTGTTGTTCTCTTGATCTATTTCATAAACAACTAGTCTTAAAGTGCATTTTAAAGCAGAAGAATAAGTTAAACCCCTTGTAATACACTCATCAACATCAAATTTAGGTTTGTCTAGTCTATAAGAAACATATTCTAAAGTTGCTTTATCGTTAAGATCTTCAATTGGAAATATACTTTTAAAAACTCTGTCAAAACCTTTAGTAAGTTCAGTTTCAGTTTCAAATTCAGTCAATTCCTTGTATGAATTTTTTTGTACTTCAATTAGATTGGGGATAGATAAACTTTCTTTAAGTTTTCCAAAACTTTTTCTAATATTTTTCTTTTCAGTAAAAGATAATTGCATCTATATTAAATAATACTGATTAATATTAATCAGTATTTGAATTCTTTCTTATTAATTTATTTAAGTTCTACTTTAGCGCCTGCTGCTTCTAACTTAGCTTTAATTTCTTCAGCTTCTTTTTTATTAACACCAGATTTTACTTCTTTAGGTGCACCTTCAACAAGATCCTTAGCTTCTTTTAATCCTAATGAAGTTGCAGCTCTTACTTCTTTGATAACATTAATTTTTTTATCACCAGCTGATACAAGCATAATTGTAAAATCATCTTTATCTTCTGCGGGAGCTGCACCACCAGCTGCTGCTGGAGCTGCTGCTGCCATTGGAGTTACACCCCATTTTTCCTCTAATTGTTTTGAAAGATCAGCCGCCTCTGCAACTGTTAAACTTGAAAGGTCTTCTATAATTTTATTTAGGTCAGGCATAATTTTACTCTTTGGGTTGTGTTTCAGAATTTTCTGCCGCCAAATTACTCATTTTTTCTGAGTATGCAAGCAAAATACTCACTAATTTTGATGCTGGTGCATTTAAAATACCAACTATATTGGCTCTTGCTTCATTTAAAGTAGGTAAACTAGCTACATTTTGGACGCCAGCTTGATCTAAAATCTCATCATTCATAATTCCACCAATTAATTTTAAATTTTCATTATCTTTTGAAAATTTTGATAGAATCCTTGCAGACATTATAGCATCTTCACCAAAGGCTACAGCTGTTGGTCCAGTGAATAGATTTGATAAATCTTTGCATTTAGTTTTTTCTAAAGCTAATTTAGTTATTCTATTTTTGGTTATTTTAAAAATTATACCATGTTCTCTCATTTTAGCTCTTAACTCATCTAATTGAGTCATTGTTAATCCTTGATAATGAGTAACCATAACAGCTTTACTGTTTTCAAACTGTTCAGTCATTTTTAAAATATAATTTTTTTTTTGATCTTTTGTTAGCATCTCTATATCGACTTTCCTAATTTAACTTTATAAGAAACACCCATTGAAGATGTTATAAAAGTATTTTTAATTAAGTCACCTTTTAATGTATTGTTAGATTTTTCTTTTTCTAAAGCATCAAGTATAGCATGGAAATTTTTTAATAACTGATCATCATGAAATGATTTTTTTCCAATACTCACACCTATATTTCCATCTTTATCATTTCGAATTTCAGCTTGACCTGATTTAGCATTTGTTACAGCTTCTTTTATGTTTTCAGATACAGAGCCAAGTTTTGGATTTGGCATTAAACCCTTTGGTCCTAAAACTTTACCTAATTTTGAAAGTTTAATCATCATACCAGGCGTACAAATTAATTTTTCAAAATTTAACTCTCCACCTTTAATTTTTTCAACAAATTCATCGCTACCAACAATGTCAGCACCAGCATCTTTAGCTTCTTGTGCTTTACTATCTTCACAAACAACAGCAACTTTAACTTTTTTTCCAGAGCCACCAGGTAAATTAACTACTGTTCTAATATTAACTTCACTCTTTTTTTGTTTGTTATTTATTTGAAAACTTAAATCTAAAGACTCATCAAATTTAGTTGTGCAATTTTTTTTAACCTCAGGTAATAATTTTTCAATTACCTCAGCATTTAAATCTTTAGTTTTTTCAGGTAATTTTTTAAATCTCTTAGATGGCATTATTCTTTCACCTCTATCCCCATAGATCTAGCAGATCCCCCAATAATTTTTACTGCTTCTTCTAAATCATGGGCATTTAAATCATTCATTTTTTGTTTTGCAATTTCTTCTAATTGTTTTTTTGAAATTGATGCAACAATATTTCTACCAGGTTCTTTGGAACCACCTTTTAGTTTTACCGCTTCTTTAATAAAAAAAGATGCTGGTGGTGATTTAATTTTAAAATCAAATTTTTTATCTTTATAAACTGTAATTTCAACTGGAACAGGTTTGCCAGCCATTGATTTAGTTTTGTCATTAAATGCCTTACAAAATTCCATGATGTTAACACCACGTTGGCCGAGTGCAGGGCCAACAGGAGGAGCTGGGTTTGCTTGACCACCTTTAATTTGTAACTTTATAAATCCACTAATTTCTTTTGCCATTAACTTGCTTTCTCAACTTGGTTATATTCTAAATCTACTGGTGTTGGACGTCCAAATATAGAAACAGAGACCTTAAGTCTAGATTTTTCTTCATCTATATCTTCAACCATTCCACTGAATGATGCAAAAGGGCCATCGACTACTTGAACTTTTTCACCAACGCTGTACTCTATACCAGATTTTGGCTGAGCCACACCATCTTTTATTTGTCCTAAAATCTTTTCTATTTCTTTATCAGATACAGGAACGGGTATCCCTTTTGATCCAAGAAATCCACTAACTCTCTTAATATTTTTGATCATATGATAAATATCATTGTCCATTTCACACTTAACCAATACATATCCAGGAAAATACTTCTTTTTTCTTTGAATTCTCTTACCCCTTTTAACTTCAGTTACATCATGTGTTGGAACAATAATTTCTTCAAATTTATCAGAAATTTTAGCTTTTTCTGCCTCTTCTTTAATTAAACCCGAAACCTTATTTTCAAAGTTTGAATGAGATTGAACAATAAACCAATTTTTCATTAAATACTCACTTTAAGTAATAGTTCTAAGAAAAACTTCAAAACTTGATCTAGAAGAAGAAAAAACAATGACATTACAACAGCCATTGCAAAAACCATTAAAGCACCTTGAATGGTCTCTTTCCATGTTGGCCAAGAAACTTTGAAAGCTTCTTGTTTTACTTCTTGTAAAAATCTAATCGGGTTTCTCATAATAATTTAGCTCTAATTGGCAGGAGCGGAGGGACTCGAACCCTCAGCCTCCGGTTTTGGAGACCGGCGCTCTACCAATTGAGCTACACTCCTATTTATAGAGTTACTCTATAATTTTAGTTACTACTCCTGCTCCAACAGTTCTTCCACCTTCTCTAATAGCAAAGTTAAGTTGTTCTGACATAGCAATCGGTGTAATTAGTTTAACAGTAAATTTAGCATCATCACCTGGCATAACCATTTCTGTACCTGCTGGTAATTCTACTTCTCCTGTTACGTCTGTTGTTCTAAAGTAAAACTGTGGTCTGTATTTAGTAAAGAAAGGAGTGTGTCTTCCACCCTCATCTTTTTTAAGTACATAAGCCTGAGCTTCAAATTTAGTATGTGGAGTTATTGATCCAGATTTACAAAGAACTTGACCTCTTTCAATGTCAGTTCTTTCAATCCCTCTCAATAAAATTCCTACGTTATCACCAGCTTCACCCGAGTCTAAAAGTTTTCTAAACATTTCAACTCCAGTACAAACTGATTTTTTAGTTTCTTTAATACCAACGATTTCAACTTCTTCACCAGTTTTAATTACACCTGATTCAATTCTACCAGTTGCAACTGTTCCTCTTCCAGAAATTGAAAATACATCCTCAACAGGCATCAAGAATGGTTTGTCAACATCTCTTGCTGGTTGTGGAATATGTTCGTCAACAGCTTTCATTAATTCTAAAATTGAATTTTTTCCAATTTCATCATCTCTTTTTTCTACTGCTGCTAAAGCTGAACCTTTAACAATTGGAGTTTTATCTCCAGGATATTTATAAGAAGTTAAAAGTTCTCTAATCTCTTCTTCGACAAGTTCAATCATATCTTTATCATCAACTTGGTCTACTTTATTTAAGTAAACTACAATAGCTGGAATTCCAACTTGTCTTCCTAAAAGAATATGTTCTCTAGTTTGAGGCATTGGACCATCTGCAGCGTTAACTACTAAGATAGCTCCATCCATTTGTGCAGCACCAGTGATCATGTTTTTAACATAGTCAGCGTGACCAGGACAATCTACGTGAGCATAATGTCTTTTTTCAGTTTCATATTCAACGTGCGCAGTTGAAATTGTAATTCCTCTTTCTTTTTCTTCAGGAGCTTTATCGATTTGATCGTAAGCTACTGCTGCTGCTCCACCTGCTTCAGCCAATGTAATTGTGATAGCCGCAGTAAGAGTTGTTTTGCCGTGGTCGACATGACCAATAGTCCCAATGTTACAGTGGGGTTTAGTTCTTACAAATTTTTCTTTTGACATTACTTTTTTACCTCAGTTTTTGTTTTCGTTAATAATTTTTTTTCTTGGAGCGGGTAAAGGGAATCGAACCCTTACATCCAGCTTGGAAGGCTAGCGTTCTACCATTGAACTACACCCGCACAACCCCAAGAGTAACACTCCATGCTACTCAAAATTTTATTGAATGGTGGAGGGGGAAAGATTCGAACTTTCGAAGACCGAAGTCAACGGGTTTACAGCCCGCCCCATTTGACCGCTCTGGAACCCCTCCTTTTGGGGAAGTGTCCCCTGTTCAATAAAGCTTCAAACAACATGCGTTTTATATATTTTATTTATGCAATTGCAACACGAGATTTAATAGGCAAATATCCAAAAAAGCGTGTAAAACTCATTAAAATTTATGAATAAATCATCTTTTTTTATTGCTGGTCAACATGCGGTTATAGAAGCTCTCAGAAACCCTAAAAGAAAAGTTTTAAGAGTGTTTTTAACTGAAGACGCCAAGAAAAATATACATAGAAAAAATCCAAAAAAAAATGTTTTAGAAGATGTTAAAATTTATTTTAAATCAAAAAAAGAATTAGACAAATATACTTCAAAAGAACAATTGATGCATGGTGGGTATGTTGCAGAAATTGAACATCTTGATAATCCTGATTTAAAAGAATTTATTAAAGAAAAAAAGAATTGCACTTTTGTTTGTTTAGATGAAGTAACCGATCCAAGAAATATTGGCTCACTAATCAGGAGCGCTTCGTCATTTAATATTGATGGATTAATCATTAAAGAAAGACAATTTCCAAAAGATAGTAAGCTTATGTATAAATCGGCAAGTGGATGTGTGGAACATTTAAATATATTTCAAGTTTCAAACATAAACTCTACACTTAAAAATTTAAGAGAAAAAAATTTTTGGGTTTATGGCTTTGACGCTAAAGGTGATAAGGATTTTACTGATGTTAAATGGGAAGGAAAAAATGTTCTTTTATTTGGTTCTGAAGGATTTGGTATGAGAGAACACACAGGAAAATATGCAGATTTTTTTGTTAGAATAAATATAAACAAAGATATTGAAAGTCTTAATATATCAAATAGTGCTGCAATAGTTTTTCATCATATAAATTTTTTAAAAAATAAGAATTAAAACAAAGTAATGACAAGTGTTTATAAAGAAGATCAAGTTTACTTAAAAAACCTTTCAAATAAAAAGTTTTTAATAACTGGTTGTAAGGGTATGCTTGGAAATTCTTTTTTAAATCAAATAAAAATTCACGTTAAAAACCCAAAAATTTTTTGTTTTAACAAACTTGAACTTGATGTTTCTAATAAAGACTCTTTTAAAAAGTATGTTAATTTAAAACCAGATTTTATAATTCATTGTGCAGCACTGGTTAATGCCGACTTATGTGAAAAAGACAAAAATAAAGGTAAATCTAATATTTTAAATGGAACAAAAAATATAATTAATTTTGCTAAAATCAATAATTCTAAAATTTTTTATCCACAATCTTTTTTAATTTATAATGATACAAATGATATAGTTGATGAAAACACTATACCAAAACCATTATCAGAATATGGTAATTTAAAACTTGAGTCAGAAAATATTTTATTGGATCAGTCCAATAATTCTATCTCTGTTCGTATGGGTGGGTTTTTTGGTGGTGAAGAAAAAGATACTAATTTTGTTGGAAAAATAACATCTCAAATATCAGAATTAATTAAGCAAGATATAAAAAATATGAAAATAGGTGATAGAGTTTGGCAACCTACTTTTACAGATGATCTTGCATATAATTCTTTAATCTTGCTAGCTAATAATAAAAGTGGAAAATATAATATGGCTTCTCATGGCTCCTGCTCTTTTTTTGAATTAACCAGTGAATTATTAGAAATACTAAACATTAAAAATAAATTAACAATTAGTTGTATTAGTGCAAAAATTTTAGAAAAAAGAGATGTTGCAAGAAGACCTTTATCTGTAATAATGAATAACAATAGACTTAAAGAAGAAAATTTAGATAGACAAAGAAATTGGAAGTTAGGTTTAAAAGAGTATTTGTCAAAACCATATTTTAAGAATTTATTTTATGACAAAAAAACTTCTTTCAGAAATTAAAATTAATAAGATTATAACATTTCAAAATAGAGTTGTTATGTCTGCAATGACAAGAGGATTTGCTGACAATAATCATTGTGCTACAAAAGATATTTTAAATTACTATGAAAGAAGGGCCAAAAGTGATGTTGGATTAATAATAACTGAGGGAATTATTATTCATCCTTCTGCAGATGGTTATAATAATGTGCCTCACTTATTTACTAGAGAGCAGATGTTGAGTTGGAAAAAAGTTGTCGAAGCAGTACATAAGTATAAAACAAAAATATATGCTCAACTGTGGCATTGCGGCAGGATTTCCCATAATGATTATACAGGAGGTCTTGAACCAGTTAGCTCTACTAGCAATCAGGCCACAGGTATAAACCGTCAAAATCAGAAACCATTTGGAAAACCCAGGGCCTTAAAATTAAATGAAATGAAAAATATTTATGATATGTTTAATCATTCTGCTGAACTGGCATTAGAGGCTGGCTTTGATGGAGTTCAAATACATATGGGTCATGGTTATCTTGTTGACCAATTTTTAGATGCTAATATTAATGACCGCCAAGATATTTACGGTGGAACAATCGAAAATAGAATAAGATTTGCTATTGAATTGTTAGACTCATTAATAAGAAATATAGGTAATGAAAAAATTATGGTCAGGATATCACCATCAAGATTTATGGGGGGATTATATGAGTGGCCTGATATGATGAATGTTTTAAAAAAATTGCTAAAAGAATTTGACTTTTATGGTTTACGTCAATTAGATATAAGTTGTGCAAATTCAAGTTACTTCGAAACTTCTGGTAAAGTTATTAAATTAATTAAAAAACAATGGCCACATTTACTAATTGGTGGCGCATCACTCACAATTACTGAAGCCGAAAATGAAATTGCAGAAGGAAATTTAGATATGATAACTTGGGGTAGAGCAATTCTTGCAAATCCAGACTTTGTAAAATTAGTAAAAAAAGGATTACCATTAAAGGATTTTGACAATACAATGAGAGAAAGTCTTATTTAAAATGAAAGTTTTTATTTTATGTGGAGGTTTTGGAACTAGGTTGGATTATGAAGGAACATTAATCGCTAAACCCATGGTAAGAATAGGTCCCGACCCGATATTAATGCATATAATTAAAAACTATTGTAACCAGGGATATAATGACTTTGTTTTTTGTTTAGGTCATAAATCTCGAACAATCATTAACTATTTTTTAAAAGAAAAAAATATTTTTTCAAAAAAAATATATAATAAGAAATCTAATATAGAATTTACTTATAATTCTAAAAATTTAAGTTTTAAAGGTACTTTAATTTATACTGGATTAAAAACTGGTACAGGAGGGAGAATAAAAAAAGCATACAATCAATTAAATCTTAATGAAGATATTATGATGACTTATGGAGATGGTCTTAGTAATATTTCTGTAAAAAAACTTGTTAAATTTCATTACAAAAATAAATCCAAAGTTACTCTTACAGCTGTCAGACCCAAACAAAGATATGGTGTTTTAAAAATTAAAAATAATAAAATTACAAACTTTGATAATGAGAATAGAAGCACTGATACATATGTTAATGGTGGGTTTTTTATAATAGATAAATCTGCAATAAAAAAGATAAAGAAGAGCAGTACTTATTGGGAACAAGAACCGCTTAATTTTTTTGCAAAGAAAAAGCAACTACATGCATTTAAACATGAAGGTTTCTGGAAGAGCCTTGATACTCTTAAAGATAAAAATGATTTTAACAAACTATATAATGCTAAAAAAAAATCTCCATGGAAAGTATAAGAGACCTCAAAAAATTTTGGAAAAAAAAGAGAGTGTTTATAACTGGGCACACTGGTTTTAAGGGATCTTGGTTATGTATGATATTAAATCATTTGGGTTCAAAAATTATTGGATATTCTTTAAGGCCTGAAAAAAATAGTCTATTTAATAAATCCAAAATATTAAAAAACTTATCTTCAAACCATTTCTCAGACATAAACAATATTATAAAATTAAAAAAAGCACTTAAAAAAGCAAAGCCAGAAATTATATTTCATCTAGCTGCACAACCACTAGTTATAGAGTCTTACAAAAAACCTTTAGAAACATTTTCAACTAACATGATTGGAACTGTAAATCTACTTGAGTCAATTAAAGAGATTAAATCTATTAAATCAGTAGTAATCATTACTACAGATAAAGTTTACAAAATTAACAAAAAAAATATTGAATATAATGAGCTCAATCAACTCGGGGGTTTTGATCCATATAGTACATCCAAAGTAGGTGCTGAAATTATTGTAAATAGCTATATAAAATCATTTTTTAACAAAACAAATTTAAAATATAAAATTTCAACTGCTAGAGCAGGAAATGTAATCGGAGGTGGAGATTTTTCAAAAAATAGACTGGTGCCTGACATAATCAATGCCATTAATAATAATAAAAAACTTATAATAAGAAATCCAAACCAAATAAGACCTTGGCAACATGTTTTGGATCCGCTTATGGGTTATATGCGCTTAGCTGAAAAACAGTACAAAGGTAAAATAAAAGACTCAAATAATTGTTGGAATTTTGGTCCTGATAAAAAAAGTTTCAAAAAGGTAATTGATATAGTTAATTACATTAAAAAAATTAACAAATTTAATTATAATGTTAAAGTTAGTAAATATTACAAAGAAACAGAAGTTTTAAAATTAAATAGCACAAAAGCAAAAAAAGTTCTCGGATGGTCATCAAAATTAAGTATAAGAGATACTTTAAATAAAACTATAGAATGGAACAATTTAGAAAAAAAAGGTAATTCTGTAAGAAAAATTTGTGAGGATCAATTTATTGCAAACTTAAAAATGAAATAATTTATGAAAAATATAACAAATAAAATTCCATACGGTAAAAACGTTTATGATAAAAAAGAAATAAGCGCTGTACTTAAAACTCTAAAAAAATCTACTCAAATGGGTAAATCAGTAAATGATTTTGAAAATAAAATTTCTAAATTATTTGCAAAAAAATTTGGCTTAATGGTTAATTCTGGCTCATCAGCTTTAATTTTGGCACTTAAGGTAATGAATTTTAAAAAGGGAAGTGAAATTATAGTGCCTTGCCTAAATTTTGGTACAGCTATTTCTTCAATAACCTTATCAAACCTTATTCCTATTTTTGTTGACTGTGAAATTGACACCTTGCAAATAGATATAAACAAGATTGAGTCTAAAATTACTAGTAAAACGAAAGCACTTTTAATACCTAATTTAATAGGCAATCTTCCAAATTGGAAAAAAATAAGACAAATTGCAAATAAACATAAATTATTAGTAATTGAAGACTCGGCTGATACATTGGGTGCTACTATCAATAATAAACCAAGCGGCATATATAGCGACATATCAATAACAAGTTTTTATGGGTCGCATATAATTAGTTGCGCTGGTAATGGAGGGATGCTTCTAACTAACAATAAAAAATTTTTTACCAAAGCAAAAGTTTTGAGAAGTTGGGGAAGAATGTCAACACTCATTAAAGATTCTGAAAATATTAATAAAAGACTTGGAATTAAACTTAAAGGTTTTGACTATGATAGAAAGTTTGTTTTCTCGGAAGCTGGATATAATTTTGAACCATCAGAGATTGGAGCTTCTTTTGGACTTGTCCAATTAAATAAATTTAGAAAATTTAATATGCTAAGAAATAGAAACTTTAAATTACATCAAAATTTTTTTCAAAAATTAAACAAACATTTCATAGTTCCTAAAATTGAAAAAAATGTTAAAACAAATTTTTTAGCCTACCCTATTATTTTGAAAGATAATTCAAAATTTACAAGAAAAGAACTTCAAATATATTTAGAAAAACACAACATACAAACTAGACCAATATTCACTGGTAATACATTGAGGCACCCTGCATTTTCAAATTTGATAAATAAGAGAAATAAATTGAATCAATATAAAAATTCAGATTACATAATGAAATATGGTTTGTTAATAGGCTGTCATCAAGGCTTATCAGCTAAAGAAATCAATTATATCCATAGCGTAATATTAAATTTTAAAAAAAAAAGATTTAGTGAATAAAACTATTAAAAATATAAGAACAAATATTCTTAAACTAACTTATAAAGCTCAATCATCGCATATTGGAAGTTGTTTGTCTATTGTTGAAATATTATTCACTTTATATAATAAAATTTTAAAAAAAAAAGATAGATTCATCTTAAGTAAAGGTCATGCTGCATTAGCATTATATTCAACGCTTTACGAAAAAAAATTAATCTCGTTAAAAACATTAAATACATTTGGCTCAAATAAAACTATTTTGATGAATCATGTGAGTCATAAAGTTAATGGAGTAGAATTTTCTACAGGATCTTTAGGTCATGGTTTACCCATAGCAGTTGGGAAGGCACTCAAATTTAAAATAAATAAAGAAAATAATAAAGTGTTCGTTTTATTAAGTGATGGAGAAATGAATGAAGGCACTACATGGGAAAGTTTGCTTTTTGCTAGTCACCATAAGTTGGATAATTTAAGTGTCATTATAGATTATAACAAAATTCAGAGTATGGATTTTGTAAAAAAAGTTATCAATATTGAGCCTTTAAAATCAAAACTAATAGCTTTTGGCTGCAATGTTGATGAAGTTAATGGTCATAATATCATATCTTTAACAAACGCATTAAATAAAAAAAATAAAAATAAACCGAAAATAATCATTGCCCATACGATTAAAGGTAAAGGAATCAGTTTTATGGAAAATGATAATTTATGGCACTACAAAAACCCAACACTAGATCAACTAAAATTAGGGTTAGATGAAATAAAAAAAAAATATGCGTAAATTATTCATAAAAGAACTAATTAAATTAAATAATAATAAAAAGATTTATTTAATTATTAATGATTTAGGTTTTAGTGTTATTGAACCATTTAAAGATAAATTCCCTAATAGAATTTTTAATGCAGGTGTATCAGAGCAAAATATGATGGGTATGGCAGCTGGAATTGCTTCAGAAAAATGTAATGTTTTTGTTTACTCAATTGCAAATTTTTCAACTTTTAGATGTGCAGAACAAATTAGAAATGACATTGACTATCATAATTTACCTGTAACTATTGTTTCAGTTGGATCTGGAGTTGGATATGGAAATTTAGGATATACTCATCATGCACTTCAAGACTACTCATTAATGAGAAGTTTTCCAAATATGCTGATATTATCACCTGGCAATAATGATGAACTAATATCCATACTAAAATATATTAAAAAAAATCCTCAACCTTCGTATTTAAGATTGGATAAGAATGAGCATAAAACAATTAAACCAAAAAAAATAATTATAAAGCCTGGAAAATTTATAAAATTAATTAATGGTAATCCAAAAAAAATAATTTTAACAACTGGATGTGTTCAGGATATAGCTAGAAATAATATATTAAAAAAGTATAAAAATTATTCAATATACTCAATGCCACTATGGGGTATGAAAGCAAAAAATTTTGCAAGACAAACAATTAAAAAATTTAAAGAAATCATAACAGTCGAAGACCATTTTTATGATGGTGGTTTTGGATCTTGGATAAAAGAATGTATAAATGATACAGATATTAAAACTACAATAAAATCAAAATACATAAATAGTAATGTGATCAATGAAGTTGGGTCAAATGAATATTTATTAAAAAAGTTTGGTCCAAGATAAATAGGATGAATAGTTGAAAAAGCTTTTAGTTATTGGTGGAAGTGGTTTTTTTGGTAAATCTATTGTTGATTGTGGAATTCATAGAAAATTAATTAAACATAAAATTAATGAAATTTATATTATTTCAAGAAGTAAAATTTTAAAAAAAAAAAAATTTCAGCATATTAAGATAAATTATATTCACAAAAATATAATCAATATAAAAAAGATACCTGAAGTAGATTATATTATATACTGTATAAAAAATGAGAATATTAAAAC
>CABXEK010000011.1 GCA_902511185.1 uncultured Pelagibacteraceae bacterium
CCTTTTGAAATTGAAAAAAAAACTCCACCCAAATAGAATCCATGAAAAAGAACTCCGCTAAAAAATGACTCAAAAAAGTTTTTTTTATTTATTAAAATTACTTGCTTTGAATAAATAGAAAATAAAAAAAAACCTATAGCTACGATTGAAAATCTAAAAGCAAGTGCTGAAAATGGATCACTATTATCAATTATTGGTTTTGTAGTAATGAACGCTGAAGACCATAACAAAACAAATACGAATGGAAAAATTTTTATCATTTTTGGTTTATAGTTTAAAATAGGATTTTTTATCTTATAAAAATACCTAAATTGAGCTATTTCTAGCTTGAGTTGAAGAATCAGATATGTATTAATTATTATAAGTTTATGAAATTTTTAAAAGTATCTTTTATATTTTTTTCTCTTATTTTTTTAAATGGCTGTTTACAATCTACTGCCTTATTAGGACCAGGTATGACTGTGGCAGCAACTGGAAACGTTCTTCAAGCAGGATTTCAATATGGTGCTAATACAGCCATAAAAAATGAGACTGGTAAAGACACTTTAGAACATTTACAAGAAGCAGTTGAAATCAAACTAATCTAAAATTTTTAAAGTTATTAAATTTTGCTGTTTAGTTTCTTTGCACCACATTTCATAGCTTTCGCAAACTCTCCAAAGATGATCAAATGCTCTTTGAGATATTTCTAATGGGAAATGGCTTTTTGCATAATATAATTTAGGTATTTTCATCAAAAACTTGACCATCGAGTCTCTTTGAATTTCTAAAAGTCTCATAGTTTCATCATTAATTTTTTTATTAGTAATTTTATCTATAAATTCATTATTCTTTAATTCTAAAAACCATTGGTCATGGAATTCACCTGTGCTAATTATATCATAATCTTTTGTTGCCATAAAAACTTCAAAAGCTTCTATGTTTGTCATTTCAGAATTTTCTTTTTTGATTTTAGTAATTTTAGAATATATTAATTCAGCAACTCTAAGTACGTAAGGCTTATCAGTATCTAACGGCATAAATTATCTATTATGTTTAGCCATAGCTGAATTAGCTAGAATTAGGTTTGGATCTAAAAAAATTTTTGAAGATTTTATATTTTTAAATGATTTAAATGCAAAAATTGCGATTGGAAGTTCTGTGCAACCTAATATTATCTTTTTACATTTCATTTTAATTAATTCGTTAATTGCAGGCTTGATTACTTTTGCAGCCGCCTTAACGTTACCCATTTTAACAAATTTTATTGCTTTGTTTACTGACTTTTTTTGTAGATTTTGAGATGGCTTTATTAATCTATAATTTTTATTAAAAATCTTATCATAAACTCCAGTTTTTAAAGTTCCTTCAGTAGCTAACAAACCTACTTTTGAATTTTTTTTACAATTTTTTTTTGTAAATTTAAAAACTTCTTGAGGCATATTTACGATTGGAATATTAATTTTTCTCTGTAAATCATCAAACCAGTAATGAGCTGTATTACATGGGATAACAATAAATCTACATTTATTCTTTTCAAGCAATCTACATCCCTGAAGTAAACTTTTTAAAACAAGGTTATATTTTTTTTTACTGGTATTATCTGAAGATTTATTTGATAAATTTCCAGTTTGAACACCTATAGACTCTGGTCTACCAGGTATATTGGATTTATTATAAAGTATAAATAACGGATACTCTTGGTCAATTTTACCTCTATTTAAAATTGCAAGTTTATTACAAAAATCTAAACCTGCTTGAGTTCCCATTCCACCTAAAATGCCGATCATATTTTTTTTGAATAATTTATATTAGATTGGTTTGTTAATACCTCTCATAAAAACAATAAGGAGGCAACCATTTTTCGTATGAGAGTTATGGGTACTTCCAGGTTCAAAGGTTACAAAATCACCTTTTTTAAAAATCTTACCATCAGCATCCTTTAACTCTCCATCTATTATATAAAATTCTTCAAATCCTTGATGGATATGTGGTAAACTTTTAGCACCTGGGTCCATCTTAAGTATGTAAGTTCCAAAGCCACCATTTTTTTTATCATAACTTATTTTATGCCAGCTCATGCCTTTAACTGGCTCACCATAGTTATCAAATGGTTTAAATTCCAGATCTCTAATGTTTTTTACAAATCTGTTACTCATATTAATAATTTATATTGTACTATTAAAATTCAGTATTTGTAAATTCTGTTTAAAAAATATTTTAAGAGGATTTTGGTATTGGCTGAATTTTAATATTTCAATCTCAAGATTGAACATTAATTTTTCAGCCAATAGGAAGTGTGAATATTATGCAGTTTTTAAGTTAACTGCTGAAGGACCTTTGGGACCATCTTCAACATCGAAAGTCAAAGCTTGACCCTCATCTAAACCGTTCATACCAGCATCTCTTACAGCTGAAACATGTACAAACACATCTTTTTCTTTGTCTTCTCTTTCAATAAAACCAAAACCTTTAGTTGGATTGAACCATTTTACTTTTCCTTGTAGACTCATATTTATCTTCTTACTTTTCGTTATATTAATTTATTACTTATAATTAAGTAATTCCGGCTTTGTTTAGATTTTCTAGAGTTTTGTCAACAAAATAGATAAAAAAAACAATTAATTACTGTTATTGTTGTTTATTAATCTAGTTAAATAAACTGAATTAACATCTTCTTTATAGTGTGCAAATGGTTCGCATTCATTAAAACCACACTGTTTGAATAGGTTTCTTGCTGGTTTAAAAAAATCTCCTGCGC
Source organism: uncultured Pelagibacteraceae bacterium (assembly GCA_902511185.1). Lineage (GTDB taxonomy): Bacteria > Pseudomonadota > Alphaproteobacteria > Pelagibacterales > Pelagibacteraceae > Pelagibacter. The sequence goes on from CABXEK010000011.1 coordinate 2,741, forward strand.
CAGTTTCTATACTTAGTCTTAATATATCAAGTTTCTTAGCTTCGTTAATTAAATGATTAATTACGTTGATTCCATTACCTTTTCTTCTGAAATCATCATGTATCCTTATAGACTTAAATTCGCCATGAGTTTTATCTAAAAACTTTAAAGCTCCACAGCCTAGCAACATATCTTTTTGCCATAAACTCCAAAATTTTATTGAAGGAACTTTTAACCCAGGTATATCCAAAACATGGGCACTTCCTTTAGGTGAAGCAGCTCTTAATTCAATAAAATGTTTTGTAAGAAGCTCATGAACTTCTTTATTTTCAAAATTTCCTTCTATTGATTTTAACATTTATAATAAAGTTGTGATGTGGCCCATTTTTCTTTTCTCTTTAATTTCTTTTTTAAGATAATCGAAGAAGAATTCATTATCCTTAAATTTAGGTGATTTTCTATGGTAAGATATCTGATCACCAATAAGATTAACCATCTTTGCATTGGATAATTTTTTTAGAGGTATTTGATCTAACGCACATACAGCTCTAATATGATTTTCAAATTGACTGACATTATATGCATTAATTGTTAAGTGCCCAGAATTATGAACTCTAGGAGCGATTTCATTTACATATAAATTATTATTTCTATCAATAAAAAATTCTACACATAAAGTTCCAACATATTTTAATTCTTCAGAAATCAACTTGGCCCATTCTTTTGATTGATTAAAAATATTTTCATCTATCTCAGCAGGAATTTTTGAATGTTTTAATATTTGATCCTCATGTGTATTTTCTATTGGTTCATATATTTCATATTTGTGTGAAGCAAATCTTGTAATTATAATTGATATCTCTTTTTTTAACTTAACCAATTTTTCTAAAATATACTCTTTTGAAAAATCTAAATTAAGTGAGTTAAATTCTTTAATAGACTTAATTGGATGTTGTCCTTTTCCATCATAACCAAGCGTAGTTGTCTTTAAAATACCTGGCAAAAAATCTTCAAGTGCTTCAATATCTGATTTTTTTTCAATCGAAACGTATCTTGTAGTTCTAATATTAAGCCTATTAATAAAGTCTTTTTCAGCCAATCTGTGTTGTATCAATCTATTAACAGATGGTTTGGGCAAAACAGGCTTAAGTTTATTTATTTCATTAAGAGTTTCGTAAGGAATATTTTCGAACTCATAAGTTACAATATTTACAAGATCTATAAATTCATTAATCTTTTCTTTATCATCATAATTTCCATTAATAAATCTATTACAAAAATTTTGTGCTGGAGCATCAACATCATCACAAAAAATTATTGTTTTAATATTTAATTTTTTTGCTGCGATGGCCATCATGCTGCCAAGTTGTCCACCACCAATTATGCCAAGTGTAATCTCTGACATTATTTCTTGGGATTTTTTTTTACAGATTTTGTTTGAGCTAATCTCCAGTTATTTAGATTCTTTTTAACTAAAGAGTTGTTGTTAGCTATAATTGATGCAGCTAACAACGCTGCATTAATTGCACCATCTTCACCGATTGCTAGTGTTCCAACTGGAATTCCTTTTGGCATTTGTGCGATCGACAACAAGCTATCTAGCCCTTTTAGTTTCTTGCTTTCTATTGGTACCCCCAAAACTGGTAATGACGTAATTGCTGAGATCATTCCTGGTAAATGCGCAGATCCACCAGCTCCAGCAATAATCACACCAATATTATTTGTTTTAGCTGCTGCAGCATACTCATACATTCTTTTTGGAGTTCTATGAGCTGATATGATTTTTGTCTCATATGAAATACCAATTTTTTTAAGAGTTTTTTCAGCAAGTTGCATGGTTTTATAGTCTGATTGACTACCCATTACTATTGAGACTTTTAAACTTTTATTTTTTTTCATGAAAAATACTAAAAGTCTTATTTCAAAATTAGCTTAAAATTTCAATAAAATTAATAGTATTTAAAAACCATTTTGATTAAAGTTACCTATTATATGAATTTTAAAATTGATAACTTGCAATATTGTAATTGGTCCAGAAAAATTTTTGAATATAATAGATCTGCTGGACTAGATGCAGTTCATGTGACAATTGTTTATCATGAAGATTATCATGAGTTTTTAGATGAAATTAAAAAATGGGAAGCACTTTTTTTAGAAAACTCTGATCTCATATTTCTAGGAAGAGATTACAAAGATATTCAAAAAGCAAATACTGAAAAGAAAACAGCAATTTTTTTTGGATTTCAAAACTGCTCACCAATTGAAGATGACATAAATTTAATCGAAAAAGTTCACGAATTAGGATGTAGATTTATGCAGCTTACTTATAACAATCAATCTTTGTTAGCAACGGGTTGTTATGAAAAAGTTGATAGTGGAGTTACAAATTTTGGTCGCGAAGCGATTAAAGAAATGAATAGAGTGGGTATAGTTATTGACATGTCTCATTCAGCAGAAAAAAGCACATTTGATGCAATTGAATTAAGCGAGAAACCAATCGCAATCACTCATGCAAATCCTACATTTTGGCATGCAGCAAAAAGAAATAAATCTAATGATCTTTTAAAAACATTAAGTGAAAGTGGTGGTATGTTGGGGCTATCCTTATATCCCCATCATTTAAAAGATAACACTAATTGCACAATTGAGAGTTTTTGTGAGATGGTAGCTAGAACAGTTGAAATTATGGATTTAAAAAACATTGGTATAGGTTCAGATCTTTGTTTGGATCAACCAGATACTGTTGTTGAATGGATGAGAAATGGCACATGGTCAAAAAGTAAAAATTATGGAGAGGGATCTAAAAATAAACCTGGTTTTCCCAAACAACCTGAATGGTTTAAGGACGCTAGAGGATTTAAAAATATTGAAATTGGCCTAAAAAAAATAGGCTTTTCTGACAGTGAGACACAAGGAATACTAGGAAATAACTGGTATAATTTTTATAAATCAATTTAATTATGCAAATTGAATTAAGAGATCCAAATAAAATAATGAAGCTATCAAGACTAGGATCGTTTCATCAATCAAAATTATCATTTTTAAGAAGTTTTTTAAGTGAGTTTAAAGATTGGGATTATAAAAGAGATTTATTTAATCTTGACCAAAATGGATATGGAGAAGCAGTCTACTCTTTTAAAAAAAAAGATAGAGTTTATTCATTAGTTTGTTTTGCCAATGAAATTAAAGATGAGGAAAGGTCTGATAGAGTAATTGCTACTAAATGGGATGCAGCGTTTACGTTGCATGATGGTATTCCAAGTTCTGATGATATTAAAAGACTAAAAGATGAAGTTCCAAAACAAGAAATTGGCAGACTTTCATTTAAAGAGTTGACCTTATCAAGAGCCAATAAATCTGTAAGAGTTTTTAATCATGTGGTGGAAAGTTTAAGTGAAGGTAATCAGCCTGATTTAGATTTGTTATCAAAAGTTGGTTATTTATATAGAACTACTGCAGTGTATGGATCTGGAAAATTTGGTCTGGCTGATAGATTTAGAATTAAAAATAGAGAGGAAATTAATGGTCCTTTTAGATTGGAAATGATGTTGGTGTATTTAGTAAGACAATTTACTTTTGATCAGGTTAATCATGTGGCCCATTACAAAAACCCCAAAAAAGCAGTTAAATTAGATAAACAAATTTGTAAAAATTTAGGTATTGGAAATTCTACTGGTCTTGGTATGGCTCCTTTTATTGTAAATCACCCAACATTATTAAATAATTGGATATTAAGCAGAGAAACAGCTTTAAAAAAAATTAGAGAAATTAAAGTTGTGAAAAAAGAAGAAAGTGAACTTTTTAAAGATTGTGTAAAGCGATCCTTAAAAAATATTACTAGCTGGAATACTGATAGTGAGTATCAGCAAATAAAGATTAAATCATTATTAAAGGATGTTGAACAATTTATAGAATATATTGAAAATGAATTTGATTTTAAAACCGAACATCCTTTTAACAAAATATATCTGTGGTTAGAAAAAAATTCATGTGAAGAATGTATTGAATATATTGTTTCCATTATGATGGAACCTTATAACGATATAATAAAGCCTTTAGTTGCTAATATGAGTGCTGATGAAGATAAATATTTTAATATCCCAACTAATCGAACAACAAATGAATTAAAAGATATTATTGGAACTAGGTATTCAAAAATTTTGAAAATTAATTTTGATCAAAAAGAAAATTATCAAAATTTTTGGTTTATTTCAAAAAATAAAGAAGAGCCTAGACTAGCAGATAGATTTGAGGAGCATGGATCTGAACTTGAGCAACCACTTGCGATTGCAAGAGACATAAAAAAATTATATGAAAAACTGTTGTCCATAAAAGATAATTTAACTATTGCTCAATTTTTAAGTGTTAATTCAGAACTAAGACATGTTGTAAGAAGAGCTTTTATCATAGAAAAATTTCCATATTCTGAAATTCAAGACAATACAATCAGTAAAAATATTGTACCTATTGATATGCTTAGACTTAAACTATCTTTTTTTGGTGCATTAAAGTTTGACCCAAGATCAGATAAATGGTTAAGAATTTGTATGTTCCAAGGAGCACCATTGCCAAATGAGTTAAAAAATTATGATGAGCAATGGGTGTATAAAACAATAAATTAATTATGAGATCTTTAAGCGAAATTGAAACTGCAGTTAAAAGAGCAAGTAGAGCAGTTGGTTTTTCATGGGGTAACTCTGAAGAAGTTGGAAAATCTATACGTCAGTTGGAGCTGTTTGGGTTGCAGGGAATTAAAAATTTAAACAAGTATTATAAGGACAAAGCTACAAAAAAATTTGAAGATTTAAATTTAATTCGTGAGACAAATGAGTCTTCATTAGATGCCTATTGTCCAGTAATACTTGGTATTAGTTTTTTAGATCAAATTAAATCAGTAGAAAATTTTAAAACAATTAAATTTAAAAAAATTGCCTATCCAGTTATTTTTTTATCATTTTTAAGTAGAGCATCAGAAATTAGTGGAAAAAAAATATATGCTATATTTGATCAAAATGAAATGTTACTTAATTTAAATGTGAATATTTCTTCAAATTTTTTAAATCAAGAAATTCCTGAATTCGCTAAAGAAATTAAGATTAAATTTATAAATAATAAAGATAATTTTAGTGATTCAGATTGGAATAGCCTCTATAAATTAGCGGAGAATACTTTTGTGGAAGAAAGTGAAAGTTTAAAGCAAGGTGCTGCTGGGGCAGGACTTACAGATAATGACTGACAAATCAGAGAAGAAATATAGTGAAGAAATTGCCAATGAATTAAATAATATTTGTGAAGAATGTAAGAAAGAAGACGAAAGTGTTTCTCAAAATTTAATTTTAACTAGTTATAAATTATGTTCATCTTGTAGAGTTTCAAAGACTATTTTTCCAATTTAGCTAATCTGATTTACAGGCAGCATATTCATTCTGCTCATTACAAAAGAAATAGATAAAAAAGCTATTATTAAAAAAGATAAAAATACTATTCCAAAAGATTTAATATTAGATTTTAAACCTAACACATGTTTAGTAGAAATAATTAATCCTGCAAAAATCCAAAATTGTGTTAGAAAAATAATTGGTATCATCATGTTAGGTGTTACTGCAAAAAATCTAAGTAAACCAGGTGCGTGAGCAAAACCAACTGCAGTCAACACTTTCTTAAAAGGAACTTTCGTTTTCTTATCAGGAAAAAGTTTGACACCAATTACATAAATAAAGATAGCCCACACCAACCAAGTCAGTATTGAGGTAAGTCCAGACATTGCAACAGCAGTTTTAATTACTGTGTTTGCAGCAACAGCACCTGCAATTCCATCTAAGATCATTATAAGTCCAGCAAAATAAACCGAAGCTTCTCCAAAATTTTTATTATCTGTATAAAGAGATTTATCTAACTTTATTGATTTAAAAATTATATTTAAAAATTCACCAAACATTAATTTTTATTCTTTCTATTTTTTTGTGCTCTGTATGAAACTAATAATGGAAATATTATTAAAGCAATCGCAATGATAATGCAAATTACGATTAAAAAACTTTTAGTCATTGAGAAAATGGGGGAGTTTTAATATTACTCCCCCAAAATAGATTTAGCCTTTTACAACTTCTCTTGTATTAGCGTTGAAAGACTCTTTAAATGGAATATCCACTACTACTGCATCAACAGGTGTTCCTGGTGTTTCAGAGTATTTTTCAGGCAGATGAACTTTATACTTAGTTCCAACAGTACCTTTTGGAAAGCCATTAGAGTTTAATGTTCCACCAAATGGCACATATCCCATAGCAATGTTTTGTTTTTTCTCTGGGTGATACCAAGGAGAGGTGATAAATCCTACTGGATCTCCACCTTTCTCAGGTGATACTAGCCAAAAATCAGGAGCATACTCTTCAATTGGTTTTCCACCTAACTCAAGCCCAACTAATTGAAGCTTATATGGTTTTTTACCATCTTTAAGTTCTGCACCCATTTTTTCTAATGCGGCTTTACCTACATAGTCTCCTTTTTTAGCCCATTCACCTTTTCCAGATAATGAAACTTGATAACCTAAGTTACACTGAAAAGGATTATGCTGTTGATCCATATCTTGACCCCATGAAAGAATTCCAGCTTGAATTCTTCTATGGTGAGCAGGAGCAATAACCATTAGGCTATGTTTTTTACCTGCTTCAAGAACAGCATTCCACATATCTTCAGCATATAAAGTAGAGTCTCTTAAGTAGATTTCGTATCCAGCTTCTCCAGAGAAACCGGACTGAGAAATTACACAACTTCTTCCACCCACCTTAACTTCTGCTAGACCGTAAAAAGGCATATTATCAAAATCAACTTGATCTCCACATAAGTCTTTCATTAAAGCTTTTGATTTTGGTCCCTGTATTTGCACTGGACTGACATCAATCTCTTCAATAGTACAGTCAAACCTTCCATCAGCATTAACTCCTTGAAGGTACATACCAATATCAGAGTCTGATAATGAGAACCAAAACTCATCTTCTGAAATTCTTAGAAGAATTGGATCGTTTAAAACTCCACCATATGCGTTACACAAGATTACATATCTTGCTCTCATAGGAGAAATTTTTGTTGCATCCCTAGTTATTACATAGTCAGTAAATTTTTCTGCATCTGGACCCTTAACTCTGATTTGTCTTTCAACAGCAACGTTCCACATAGTAACGTGATTTACAATTGCATCATACTCAACCATTGCTCCACCATCCTCTGGTTTTACATAACCTCTTGGGTGATAAATACGATTGTAAACGGTTGCTCTCCAGCAACCTGCCTGCATTGATAAATGCCAATAAGGTGATTTTCTTACTCTTGTTGAGATAAGCATTTCAACTTTAGTTGGCCCACTTTGTCTTAAATTGTATGGTACTGCACGATCTGATTGATCAACTGAAGTAACATGTTTTAGTTTAGTATAGTCAAATTCATTAGACATAACTATTCTCCTTCAACCACTTGTTAGTTTCCTTCAAGCCGCCGAATGTATAAATGTGGAAGTTATCAGTATGCGATTTAACTTTCCCAATTAAATCATTAGGGTCTTTAGGTTTCAATAAATCTAACGCCTTACTAAAATTAGATTTAAGAAAATTAATGGAATTTTTCGCCCCGACAATATTAGCAAATTTTATTAAGCTAGATATTTTCATTGGCCCAGTAATACCCACATGCACTGGTACGCTTTGTTTAGAAATGAAATCAATAATAGGCTGACTATCTAATAACCATTGAGTTACTATGTAATCAGCATAAGGCTTCTTATCTATCATTGCTTTTTCTAAATTTTGTTCTGGTATATCTGGACTTCCTTCAGGATGTCCTGCAATACCAATTCTAATTCCCTCAAAAAAACCTGTTTCTAAAATTTGATATGAGCTATCAAATTTTCCAATTGGCTCTCTACTTCCACCAATGACTAAAGCTTGTTTAACACCTTGATCTTTGCATCTTGAAACGTATTCTTTTAATTCTTCTTCATTGTTTATCGATCTAGCTGGAAAGTGCGGAACAGGATTAAAACCTTTTTTTACAAGGTCTCCAGATTTATCAGCAGTATCTTTATAATCCCCACCAGGTAACATTGTAACGTACACATCCTTTACAGGAGGTAAAGTTTCAAGGTCAGTATGTGGACCAATTTCCAATGAAAAATTCATTTTTTCCCGATCATTATCTTATTTGAAAAAGCTGTCAAAGAAATTCAGCATGACCAAAAATAGCAATTTTGTTGCCAAAAATTATGACCATGGTAATTTTTTTTGTGGATCAAAATAATAAAAATAAACCCCTCTCAGAGATACTAGATATCAAGAAATTAATGAATGTAGACAGACCCATTGAGAGTGCAAATGGACTTCCAAACGAGTGTTACACTAGCGAACAATATTTAGAATATGAAAGAGATAAGATTTTTTGTGATAAATGGACAGTAATTGGAGTTGCAAGCTCCATACCAAATGTTGGGGATGCCATACCGTACAATCTACTCGGGATTCCTTTAATCATAGTCAGAGACAGAGATCTTAATATTAGGGTATTTCATAATGTCTGCAGCCATAGAGGTTTTAAATTAATAGACAAACCCTGCGCTTTAAAAAATGTAATTAGATGCCCTTATCATTCCTGGTCTTATGACTTTACTGGAAACCTGGTGGCCACTCCTCATATAGGGGGTCTAAATATTCATAATTCAGATCAATTTAAAAAGAATCAGAGCAAACTAAAAGAAGTTAGATCTAAAGTATGGATGGATATAATTTTTGTAAATATTAATTCTAATGAAATTGACTTTGAAGAATATATTAAACCCCTAGAAGACAGATGGTCTAAATTTATTAATCATGATGATCAAAAATTATTAATCCATTCTAATGATTATGGTTATTTTGATTTAGAGGTTAAATCTAATTGGAAATTTGCAATTGAGAATTATTGTGAAAGCTATCATTTACCTACTATTCATCCAGAGCTAAATAAAGTTTCAGATATTAATGATCATTATCATATTCAAGGGTTACCAAATAGATTCGCTGGGCAAGGTAGTGAAAAATATGAACAACCAATTAAAGGAAATAAAAAGTTTGATACATTTAATAATTGGGACAAAAAATCTATCAAAAATTCAGAGTATATTGCTTTATTTCCAAATGTAATGATTGGTTTGCACATCGATCATTTTTATGTATTTTGGCTGGAACCACTTGCAACAAATAAAACAAAAGAACATATGCAAATGTATTATATTGGTGAAAAAAGTGCAATCGGCGAAGAACTTAAAGAATTAAGAAAAGAAAACGCAAGGTTTTGGAAAGATGTAATGTTGGAAGATATAAGTGCAATCGAAGGAATGCAGGAAGGAAGAGGTTCACCAATTTATAACGGTGGAAACTTTTCACCAGTTATGGATCAGCCAACTCATCAATTTCATAAATGGGTAGCAAATAGTTTATTATAAAAATGAAAATTATTTTAATAATGGGATTACCAGGCTCTGGAAAAACAACATTAGCAGAAGAATTAGCACCAATGCTTAATGCAAAAAGATTAAATGCAGACGAAGTGAGAAAAGAAGCAAATGACTGGGACTTTTCTGAAGAAGGCAGAAAAAGACAAGCAAAAAGAATGGCAGATTTTGCTATAAAGTTAAAAAAAGAGGGTAATTTTGTTGTAGCAGATTTTATTTGCCCTACGCCAGAAGCTAGAGCTTTGTTTCCTGCAGATTACATTATTTGGGTTGATACAATTACAGAAGGAAGATTTGATGACACTAATAAGATGTTTGTTAAGCCAGATAAGTATAACTATCATGTAACTACACAAGATGCTAAAAATTGGGCACCTAAAATAATAAAGGAGATAAAATAATGGCTTACAAATGGGATAACAAAAAACCAACTGCACAAATGTTAGGAAGATGGCAACCATTTCATGATGGTCACTATACTTTGTTTAAAGAAATTATAAAAAAAACAGGTCAGGTTTGTATTCAAATTAGAGATGTACAAGGAGTTGATGATAATCCTTTTGATTTTGAAACAGTTAAGAAGAATATTGAAGATAGGCTAAATCCTGAATTTGAGGGTCAATTTAAAGTAATGATGGTGCCAAATATTACTAATATTTGTTACGGTCGTGGTGTTGGCTATAAAATTGAAGAAATTGAACTTTCGAAAGAAATTCAAGAAATTTCTGCTACTAAAATTAGAGCAAAGATGAGAGAAGAAGGAAAATTAAAATAAATTTTAATGAATGATAGATTAAAAACTATTGTTGATTTAGAAAATTATCCAATTCACGATTTATCTTCCAGAAAAATACAAAAAATAGTTAAAAAATGTAAAGATGACTTAGATCAGTTCAGCTGCTCTACTATTCCAAATTTTATCCTACCAAAATCAATCAAGATTATGAATTTTGAATTAGAGAAAAAAATTGATAAAGTTTTTATGTCAAAAAAAAGTATCAATCCCTATCTTAATTCAAAGGATGACCCATCTCTCTCTATAAAACATCCTAAAAGAACATTTTTAGAAAGAGACAATGGGTATTTAAACTCAGATTTATTTGATAAAAATTCTGAGATGAAATTCTTATATGAGCAAGAAGAGCTTTTAAAATTTGTCTCTGCTTGTTTAGGAATATCACCAATATATAGATGGGCTGACCCATTAGCTTGTCATGCATATAATGTAATGAGACCAGAAGGAATTCTTCCTTGGCATTTCGACAGCTGTGAGTTTACACTTAGTATAATGATACAAAAACCTGATGAGGGTGGAATTTTTGAATATTGTCCATTTATTAGAGAGCCAGGAAATGAAAATTTTGAAGAAGTTAAAAAGGTACTAGATGGCGACAGAACAAAAGTTCGACAATTAAAATTAGAACCTGGAGATTTACAAATATTTAAGGGTAGATTTACATTGCATAGAGTTACAAAAGTAAAAGGAAAAAAACCAAGATATCTTTGTATACCAGCTTTTGTATTAGATCCATGGAGAGTTAATACTCCTGAGCATTCAGAAGCTATTTATGGAAAAGTTCTGCCAATTCATATAGAAAGAAATCAAGCTAGATCTGATGGTTTAGCTGATTGATATGACAAGTAATATTAAAATAAAGAAAATAACTAATGAAATTGCATCAATTATAATTGATGAGCAAAAAACTTATAACTCATTATCGTTTAAAAATTTAACTGATCTGCTGAAAGCCCTTAAAAAACTTGATACAGATAAAAAAATAAAAGTTATTATTTTAGAGGGTGCCGGTAAAGGCTTTAGCGCTGGACACAATTTAAAAGAAGTTAGAGGATTAAAAAAAAGAGATAAGTATCAAAAGTTATTTAATCTTTGTTCAAAAGTAATGCTTCAAATTGTTGAGGGAAGAAAACCAGTAATTGCTAAAGTTCATGGAGCTGCATTTGCCGCTGGATGTCAGTTAGTTGCAAGTTGTGATTTGGCATACAGCACTAATGATGCTTTGTTTGCAACACCAGGAGTAAACATTGGGTTATTTTGTAGTACTCCTATGGTTGCTGTTAGTAGAAAAATTAATAGAAAACCGATGATGAAAATGTTGCTTACAGGTGAGCCAATTAAAGCAAATTATGCAAAAGAAATTGGATTAATTAATGATTGTTATTTAAAATCAAAATTAAATAGCGAAGTATTAAAAGTTGCAAAAACCATTGCCTCAAAATCAAATTTAACAATTAAAATTGGTAAACAAGCTTTTTATAAACAATTAGAAATGCCATTAAAAAAAGCTTATGCTTATACTAGTAAAATGATGACAATAAACATGATGGCAATGGATGCTAAAGAAGGAATATCAGCATTTTTGGAAAAACGTAAACCCAATTGGAAAAATAAATAATGTTAAATAAAAAAAATATTTTAATTTTCATATTTATTATTGCAGGAATGTATTTTATCATGAGTTTTAATGATCATAATTTTAAAAGAGCAGTAGATGCTTGTCTTGCAGGTAGTCAGAAATTATCAGAGTCTAAAATTACAGATTTAGATGAAGCTCGAAAATTTTGTGAAGATCAAATAAAAAAAAATAAATAATTCATGTCTGAGGTAAAAGATATTCTCTCAAAATACAAAACTATTGCAATGATAGGTGTTAGCAAAGATCCTACCAAACCATCAACAATTGTCATGAAGTATATGCAAAAATATGGATTTAAAGTTATCCCAGTTAATCCAAGAGCAAAAGGTGAAAAAATTTTAGGTGAAGAAGTATTTGAAAAAATAACAGATATTAAAGAACGAGTTGAGATAGTAGATGTTTTTAGACCTTCAAAAGAAGCATATGATATAGCAGAGGATACAGTAAAAATTGGTGCAAAAGTTTTATGGTTACAGCTTGGTATAAATGATAAAAATGCAAAAGAACTAGTAGAGAAAAATAATATTAAGTATGTAGAAAATAAATGCACTAAAATGGAATATCAAAAACATTTTTTAAAAAAAAGACAAGCATTTCCTGTTTTAAATAGTTAAATGAACATAGTTAATTTTACACCAATAACAGCAACTGTTGGAGGGATGATTATAGGTCTAGCTGTTGTTATGTTTTTTTTATTTAATGGAAGATTGATTGGTATCAGTGGAATAGCTGCTAATGCATTGTCAGAAAAAAATAATAGATTTGATAATTTATTTTTTTTAATTGGTTTAGTAATAGGTCCTATATTTTATACACTTTTCACCAATAAAGAGATCAACATCACAATTTCAAATTCATTAATTTTATTAATAATTGCTGGCTTATTAGTTGGAATTGGAACAAGAATTAGTGGCGGCTGTACTAGCGGTCATGGAATTAGTGGTGTAGGAAGATTTTCCTTAAGATCTATTATTGCAACAATTACATTTATGATTGTTGGAATATTAACCGTGTTAATCAAAAATTATATATGAATAAATTTATTTCTCTACTTGCGGGTATAATTTTTGGTATTGGGTTGGTTATTTCAGAAATGATTAATCCTGAAAAAGTTTTAAGTTTTTTAGATTTATTTGGAAATTGGGATCCATCATTAGCTTTTGTAATGATAGGAGCTCTAATTGTTTCTTCGCCAATGTTTCATTTAATAAAAAATAATAAAAAACCTTTGTTTACTGATAGTTTTAATTATTCGAAAAATAAAGATATAAATAATAGACTAATTATAGGATCTTCTTTATTTGGAGTAGGTTGGGGGCTTGGAGGACTTTGTCCTGGTCCAGCTATATCATCTATTGCATTATTGAATATAAACTCTATTACATTTGTTGTTGCTATGTTTGTTGGTTTTTATTCGGTAAAATTTTTTAAATTAAGTTCTTAAAATATATTTAAAATTTATGAGTAAAATTTTTTTAGTTTTTGGTCATTATAGTCAAAATTCTTTTAACGCTGCAATTAGGGATACTTTTAAAAAAACAGCAGAAGAAAAAGGACATTCAGTCGATGTTGTAGATTTATATAAAGATAAATTTAATCCAGTGTTTGCTGGAGAAAAACCAGACGATGAAGTTCTTGATCATAGAAAAAGAATTGAAAATTGTGAGACAATTGTTTTAATTGCTCCAATTTGGAATTTTAGAATGCCAGCAATAGTAGAAGGTTGGATAGATAAAGTTTTATCTCCTCCTTGGGCTTATACATTTAAAAAATTAGTTGGAAATTATGGTTATCCAATTGGAAATTTAAAAGATAAAAAAGCTATTATTTTTTGTACCTATGGTTCACCGAGACTAGCAATTACAACCTTCTTTTTAAATCTACCTATTAGAAGATTAAAAAGAGGAGTGTTCCATATGTGTGGCATATATAACATTGTCTATAGAAGATATTTTGCAGTACCATTTGTAAGTGATGCAAAAAGAAAAGAATTTTTGGAAGATGTTAAGAAAACTGCAAATAATATTTAAAGCCTTAATTTTTTTTTCAATTTTTTTATCTCCAACAAATGCAGAAATTCTTAAACCTAAAAGCGATATAAAGCCATCTGAGGTTGTCAAAATACAGCTTATTGGTCTTCAAGAAAATGACCTAGATTTTAAAGATAGTGGTATTGAGCAAACTTGGAATTTTGCTCATCCAAACAATAAAAAGGTCACTGGGCCCTTACCCAATTTTAAAAGGATGATAAAAGGAGATGCTTACCAAATGATGCTGAACCACCTTAGCCATACAATTACTGAGCTTGGAAGTAGTGACAAATGGGCTCAATTTGAGGTGATAATTTTAGATAAAGATAAAATCTATCATAAGTTCAATTGGCAAGTCGAAAAGTACTTGCTTGATGGATCGTTAAAGGATTGTTGGCTGACTACCATGGTATCAAATCCGATCCCACTTGGTAGTTCAATTTAATTATCCACAGATACAATTTTGTTTCGTTATTTCAAAAAATTTAGTAGGAATCGCGAATGAAAACAAAAACTAAAGTTGTGGTAGTTGGTGGTGGAGTAGTAGGCGTAAGTGCTCTTTACCATTTAGCAAAAAAAGGTTGGTCAGATGTTGTTCTTGTTGAGCGAAAAGAATTAACATCAGGATCTACTTGGCATGCAGCAGGATTATTACCTTTATTTAATATGAGTTATTCAGTTGGACAACTTCATAAATACGCAGTTGATCTTTATAAAAAATTAGAAGAGGAAACTGGAAAAAATGTTGGCTTTAGTGTTGTATCAAATATTCGTTTAGCAAGTACTAAAGATAGAATGGATGAGTACCATCAGTATGCTGGTGTGGCCCAAACTATTGGTGTTGATGTTAAATTTTTAACACCAGATCAAGTAAAAGAAATTTGGCCTTTATGTCATACGGAAGATTTAGTTGGTGCAATCCAACACCCAGAAGATGGGTATATTCAACCTGCTGATTTAACTCAAGCAATGGCAACGGGTGCAAGAAATATGGGTGCTGAAATTTATAGAAACACAAGTGTACTCTCAATGAAACAAACTAAAGATGGTTGGGTGGTTGAAACTGACAAAGGTTCTATTGAGTGTGAACATATTATTTCTTGTTCAGGAAACTTTGCAAGACAAACTGGTAAAATGGTTGGCTTAGATATTCCTGTAATTCCAGTTGAACATCAATACATTGTAACAGAACCTCATCCTGAAATCCAAAAAAGAAAAAAAGATGGCTTACCAGAAATGGGAGTACTGAGAGATAGTGATAGTAGATGGTACATGAGAGAAGAAGCAGGTGGATTAATTTTAGGTCCATACGAAGATGGCGCACCAGCTTGTTATGTTAATGGACCGTCAAAAGATTCAGAGTATGAATTGTTTCAAGAAGATTTAGATAGATTAGCACCACACATTGAAGGAGCAATTCACCGTGTTCCTGCATTTGGAGAAGTGGGCGTTAAAAAAGTTTATAACGGTGCAATTTGTTATACACCGGATGGTAATCCAATTGTTGGACCCGCATGGGGATTAAAAAACTTTTGGATTAATGAAGGACATAGTTTTGGAATTACAGCAGCAGGCGGAGCGGGATGGCAACTAGCTGAATGGATTGTTGATGGTGAACCAACTATTGATATGCTTGGAGTTGAGCCCAGACGTTACGGAGATTACGCAACTAAATCTTATTTAAAAGCTAAAAACGAGGAAGCTTACAGTCATGTATTTATAACTCATTATCCTGATGAAGAAAGACCAGCTGCAAGACCTTTAAAAACTTCACCCTGTTATGAAAGAATGAAAGATTTAGGCGCAGTTTTTGGTCAAAAATTTGGATGGGAAAGACCTAACTTTTTTGCAACAGATGGCATGGAACAAAAAGATGATTGGTCTTTTAGAAGATCTAAGTGGTTTGATGCTATTAAGAAAGAATGTCAAAACGTAAAAGATAATGTTGGACTTTTAGATATGACTGCTTTTGCAAAATGTAGAATTAAGGGTCCTAAGGCTGAAGAATTTTTAGATCATTTAGTTGCAAATAAACTTCCAAAAAAAATTGGAAGAATTGGATTATGTCACGCTTTAAACACTAAAGGTGGTGTTCACTCAGAATTTACAATTATGAGAGAGGCTGAAGATAGTTTTTATTTAGTTTCAGCTGGAGCAAACTTAAGATTGGATCATGATTGGGTTAAAAAATGGATGCCAGATGAAGGCGTTACTTTTGAAGATCTGACTAATAGCACAGGTGTACTCGTTGTTGCTGGCCCTAAATCAAGAGAATTATTAAAAAAAATATCAACTGATGATTTTTCAAATGAAAATTTCAAATGGTTGACTGCTCAAGATGTAAATATTGGATACGCTCCTGTAAATGCAATGAGAGTAAACTTTGTTGGTGAGCTAGGGTGGGAACTTCATCATCCAATTGAATATCAAAACCATATTTTTGATAAGTTAATGGAAGCTGGTAAAGATTTGGGAATTAAGCCTTTTGGAATAAGAGCAATGAATAGTTTAAGATTAGAAAAATCATACAAACTAGTTGGTACAGAACTTTCAATTGAATATTCACCTTACGAGTCTGGATTAGATAGATTTGTACACCCCAACAAAGGTAATTTTATAGGATTAGAAGCACTTAACAAATGGAGAGAAAAAGGTTTCGATAACAAGCTTATTACCCTCGAGGTTCATAACACTAAAGATGCGGACGTTTTAGGAAATAATCCAATTTATAAAGATAATAAAGTTGTTGGAAGAGCAACAGGGGGTGAATTTGGTTTTAGATTAGATAAATCAATTGCTCTAGCAATGGTTAAACCAGAGCACGCTAATGTAGGCGACAAATTACAAGTTGATATTTTAGGTGAAATGTATGAGGCTACTGTATTAGAAGAGAGTCCTTATGATACAGAAAATAATTTATTGAGAGCTTAATGAAAATTTTAGTCGCTGTTAAAAGAGTTATTGATTACAACGTTCAAATAAGAGTTAAAGAAGATGGAACAGGTGTTGTCACGGATAATGTTAAGATGTCAACAAATCCACCTGATGATAATGCTATCGAAGAAGCAGTTAAGATAAAAGAGAGCGGAAAAGCAACAGAAGTAATTGCTGTCACAATCGGTGAAGAAAAAGCGCAAGAAACTGTAAGAAAAGCATTAGCTGTTGGAGCAGATAGAGGAATTCATATTAAAGCAGAAGGTGTAATAGAGCCTTTAGCAGTTTCAAAAATTTTGCAAAAAGTTGTAGATAAAGAAAAACCTGATTTAGTTTTTATGGGTAAACAAGCAATAGATGATGACTGCAATCAAACAGGACAAATGTTGAGTTCATTATTAGATTGGCCTCAGGCAACTTTTGCTTCAAAAATAGATGTAAAGGACGGAAAACTTGAAGTTGTTAGAGAGATTGATGAGGGTTTAGAAACTATTGAGATAAATACACCGGCAATTGTTACATGTGATCTAAGATTAAATGAACCGAGATATGCTTCATTACCAAATATTATGAAAGCAAAGAAAAAACCAATTGAACAAATGAGTGCTTCAGATCTTGGGGTTGATATCGCTCCTAAAATAGAACAGATAAAAGTTGAAGAACCACCAAAACGTAAAGCTGGAATTAAAGTTTCAAGTGTTGCTGAATTGGTTCAAAAATTAAAAAATGAGGCGAAAGTAATTTAATGTCAGTTTTATTGATAGCAGAGCATAATAATAAAGAACTTAAATCATTTACTTTAAATGCAGTAACAGCAGCATCCCAAATAGATAGTGACGTTCATGCATTAGTGATTGGAAATAATTGTGGTGATGCTGCAAAAGCTGCATCAGAATTACCTCTAGTTAAAAAGGTGATCACGGTAGAGGCTGCACACTATGAAAATTTTTTAGCGGAAAATTTTGCTCCAGTAGTAACTAAACTTGCAGATAATTATTCACACATAGTTTGTTCAGCAAATACATTTGGTAAAAATTTAATGCCAAGAATAGCTGCCAAATTAGATACATCACAGGTAAGTGATATTATTAAAGTAGAGTCTCAAGACACTTTTGTAAGACCTATTTATGCAGGAAATGCTTTTGCAACAGTTAAAAGTACTGATGCAAAAAAATGTATTACTATTAGACCAACATCTTTTGATCCATGTGAAAGTTCAGGTGGTTCAGCGCCAATTGAAACTGCTGAGGCAGGGGAAGAATTTTCATTAACTAAATTTGTTAAAAGGGAAGAAATAAAGTCTGATAGACCTGAACTTGGTACAGCAAGAATAGTAGTATCGGGTGGAAGGGGGATGCAAAGTGGAGACAACTTTAAATTGATTACTTCCATTGCAGATAAATTAAATGCAGCAATAGGTGCTTCAAGAGCAGCAGTCGATGCAGGATATATAAGTAATGACCACCAAGTCGGTCAAACTGGCAAAGTAGTTGTTCCAGATTTATATATTGCTGTTGGAATTTCAGGAGCCATTCAACACCTAGCAGGAATGAAAGAAAGCAAAGTGATAGTTGCAATTAATAAAGATGGAGAAGCGCCAATTTTTAGTGTTGCAGATTATGGTTTAGAAGCAGATCTATTTGAAGCTTTGCCACAGTTCTTAGAAGAGCTGAACAAATTAAACACTATACAAAAATAATTCTTAAAGATAAAAATATCATATGGGTAGAGAGTCGATGGAGTATGATGTTGTTATCATTGGAGGAGGTCCCTCTGGATTATCTACAGCTATTAAACTCAAACAACTTGATCCAAATTTAAACGTTTGCTTGTTAGAAAAAGCATCTGAAATTGGTGCTCATATTTTAAGTGGGAATGTTTTTGAAACACGAGCATTAGATGAGCTAATACCCAATTGGAAAGAACTTAACTCTCCAATTAAAACTAAAGTATCTAAAGAAAAATTTTTATTTTTAAGTAAAACTAAGTCTTTAAGTTGGCCAACTTGGTTGCTTCCTAAAGTTCAACAAAATCATAACAACTATATAATTAGTTTAGCAAATTTATGTAGATGGTTAGCAGAACAGGCCGAAGCTTTAGGAGTTGAAATATTTCCAGGATTTCCAGCGAGTGAAATTTTATATAATGAAGATGGATCTGTTAAGGGTGTTGCTACTCAAGATATGGGCATTGATAAAGAAGGAAATCAAAAAGATAGTTTTGAACCCGGTATAGAATTATTAGGAAAAGTAACTGTATTTGCAGAAGGTTGTAGGGGTCATTTAGGAAAACAATTAATTGAAAAATTTAATCTCTCAAAAGATAAAGATCCTCAACAATATGGAATTGGTTTTAAAGAAATTTGGGAAATAGAAGATAAAAATCATGAAGAAGGAATGGTGATGCATACTGCTGGATGGCCATTAGATAACAGCACTTATGGAGGTAGCTTCGTATATCATGCTGAAAATAAACAAGTATTTTTAGGATATGTTATTGGTTTAGATTACAGAAACCCTCATCTATCTCCATATGATGAGTTTCAAAGGTTTAAAACACATCCATCTATAAAAAAAATAATTGAGGGTGGAAAAAGGATTTCTTATGGAGCGCGAGCATTAATTGAAGGAGGTCTTCAAAGTCTGCCTAAAATGTTTATGCCAGGAGCACTACTAGTTGGTTGTGATGCAGGAACACTGAATATGCCAAAAATCAAAGGATCTCATACTGCTATGAAAAGTGGAATGATTGCTGCTGAGACAATATTTGAAAATATTAAAGAAAATAAAAATTTATCTAATTATGAGGAAAAATTTAAAAAGAGTTGGGTTTATGAAGAACTTCATGCAGCTCGTAATGTAAAACCTAGCTTTAGTTGGGGATTAATACTTGGAATAATTTTTACTGGTATTGACCAAATTTTATTTAAAGGAAAACTACCTTTTACTCTAAAACACAAGCATGCTGATCATGAAACACTAAAACCCGCAAATGAGATGCCGAAAATAGAATATCCAAAATATGATAATGTTATCACTTTTGATAAAACAAGCTCAGTTTATCTAACAGGTACAAATCACGCAGAAAATCAACCTGTTCACTTAAAACTTAAGGATCCTAATTTACCAATAAATTATACTTTAGAGAAATTTGATGAACCTGCTCAACGATATTGTCCAGCAGGAGTTTATGAAGTCCAAAAAGAAAACGATCAAAATAAATTTGTGATTAATTCTCAAAATTGTATTCATTGTAAAACTTGTGATATTAAAGAGCCATCTCAAAATATTACTTGGGTTACACCAGAAGGTAGTGGTGGACCTAAATATGGAAATATGTAAGTTAAGATAAGTCTATTGCAAACTTTTTTAAAGTTTCAATAGGCACATGTTTTAAAGTATTTTTATGAGTTCTTTTCAAAAATACTGGACATCCTTTGCCAGCCTCAACTGCTTTTGCATACCAACTTGCGCAAACACACCATCCATCACCATCTTTTAAACCTGGAAATCCAAATTCAGGATGAGGAGTAATTAAATCATTACCTGCAATTTTTAACCATTCTAAAAATTCAGTTGTAACTTTTGCACAAACAGTATGAACACCATGATCATTTTCATCTGTGTTGCAACAGCCATCACGATACCAACCAGTTAAAGGATTATTTGAACATTCTTCTAAATCTTCACCTAGAACATTCTTTTGCTTATTATTATCCATAAACTAATTTTCTTTGTTTTTTATTTTTATCTATATTTTTGTAGGATTTGGTTCACCTTTGTAAACTTTTTCTGGGTCAAAAGATTTTTCTTTTTCTTCAAATTTCATTTTTATTTCTCTACCATTGTCTATTGGCCCCATTGGAATTGATCTGTAAAAACAAGATCTATATCCTACATGACAACTTGAACCATCCCCAATATCAACTGTCATCCAAACAGAATCTTGATCATCATCTATTCTTAGTTCGATTACTTTTTGTGTAAATCCACTTGTTTTACCTTTATGCCAAATAGCTTTTCTTGATCTACTAAAATAATGAGCTTCTTTTGTCTCGATAGTCTTTTTTAATGCCTCAACATTCATGTACCCGTGCATTAAAACATCTTTAGTTTTAGAGCACATTGTAATCACAGGTATCAGACCATCATTATCAAACTTTGGAGAAAGAAGGTTTCCTTCTTCAATTTCTTCTACATTTTCTCTTTTTTTGAACATATGGTGTGATTATTTAGCATATATTTAGATATATTAAATATTTTTAAAAATAAGGAATTACTGTATAAAAAGGCGCTATGAAATTAGTTAAAGACGCAGAAGATAAAATATTAGATGTAAATAAAGTTTCTGATAAAGAAGCTGAGGAAGCTTTTAAAACTATTTTAACTTGGTTGGGTGAAGATCCTAATAGAGAAGGATTATTAGAAACACCTAAAAGAGTGATGAAAGCATATAAAGAGTATTTTTCTGGTTACAAAGTTGATCCAAGTAAAATTTTAGATAAAACTTTTGGAGATGTTGATGGCTATGATGACATGGTGATACAAAAAAATATTTCTATTCAAAGTCACTGTGAACACCATATGGCTCCAATTATTGGTAAAGCTCACGTTGCATATATTCCAAAAGAAAGAGTAGTTGGCTTAAGTAAACTCGCAAGAATTGTTGAAGTTTTTTCAAAGAGACTACAAACTCAAGAAAGACTTACAATGCAGGTTGCTAAAACTTTAATGGAATCATTAGATGCTAAAGGTGTAGCAGTAACAATTGACTCAACACACCAATGTATGACTATGAGAGGAATAAAAAAAGAACAAGCATCTACAGTTACAAATTATTATTTGGGACAATTTAAAGAAGATCTGAGTTTTCAAAATAGATACTTAAGATTCATTAGTATAGCAAAAGATTAAAGTGTCAGATCAATTTAAAGCATTAATTATCAATCAAGAGGGTGATAATTTTTCTAGAGAAGTAAAATCAATTGATAAAAGTTTTTTAAAACATGGTGATGTCACAATAAAAGTAGATTATTCTGATCTTAATTTTAAAGATGGAATGATTCTAAAAAATGGAGGAAGATTAGTAAAAGAGTTTCCTCATATTCCAGGTATAGATTTTTCAGGCACAGTTATAGAAAGTGAAAACTCAAAATTTAAAGAAGGTGATGAAGTTATCTTAACAGGCTTTAGAGTAGGGGAGGTATTTTTTGGCGGATATTCTCAAGTAGCAAAAGTTAATGCAGATTTTTTAGTTAAAAAACCAAAAAATTTAACAAGTAGACAAGCAATGATTTTAGGGACTGCTGGATTTACCTCTTTAATGAGTGCTTTTGCAATTCAAGCAAGAGAAAGTATTTTATTAGGAGAAAAAGTTAATGATGTTTTAGTGACAGGTGCTACTGGTGGAGTAGGGAGTGTTGCGGTGATGGCTTTAACAAAATTAGGTTATAATGTTACTGCTGTTACAGGTAAAGATTCTAAAGCAGATTATTTAAAATCATTAGGTGCAAAAACTGTTGTAAATAGGTCTGAATTTGACAAAGATCCAAGGTTAATTGATAAAGGTTTATGGGATGGTGTTGTAGATACTGTGGGAGGAAAAATTTTAGCAAATGCAATAGTTCAAACAAAACCAAATGGTATTATAGCAGTATGTGGCAATGCAAATAATAATGAATTAAATACAAGCGTAATTCCTTTTATGTTACGAGGAATTAAACTTTGGGGAATGGACTCAGCAAATTGCAGCATAAAAAGAAGAGAATTTATATGGTCAGAAGCTTCTAAATTAATTGATTTTGATTTACTGGAAAAATCAATTTTAACAGTTAGTTTAGAAGAATTGATTGTAACTTATCCAAAAATCTTAAAAGGTGAAATTTCTGGTAGAGTGATAGTTGATTTAAATAAATAATGGATTGGGATAAACTAAAAATTTTTCATGCAGTAGCTGAGGCTGGTAGTTTCACTAACGCAACAGTCAATCTAAATTTAAGTCAATCTGCTATCAGTCGACAAATTCAAGCACTAGAAAATGATTTAAAAGTTCAACTTTTTGAAAGACATGCAAGAGGATTAACTCTTACTGAAAATGGTGAATATGTTTTTAAAACTGCTCATGAGGTAATTAGCAAACTAAAAGAGGTGGAAACATCTTTAGGAGATCAAAAAAATAAGCCAACAGGAAAATTAACAATTACAACTGTTAGAAGTTTTGGAACGCACTGGTTAACACCTAGAATACAAGAATTTATGAGGCTAAACCCTGAAATAGAAATTGAATTAGTGTTTGATGATAAAGAGTTAGACTTAAGTACTCGTCAGGCTGATATTGGTATTTTTATGAGAAGACCAAAACAATTGAACTATATTCAAAAAAAACTAGTGGATATCAAATATTATGTTTATGGCTCTAATAAATATTTAGAAAAATTTGGAATGCCAAAAACAATTGCTGATTTAAACAAACATAAGTTTATTTCTTTTGGAAAAGGTGCTCCGTCACCAGTATATAATCCTGATTGGGCATTAAAACTTGGAATGCATGACGGTAAAAAAAGAAAAACTGTAATGAAAGTAAATAGTGTTATGGGTTTACTTTTAGCTGTAGAATCTGGGGTGGGGTTAGCTGCATTACCAGAGTACTTGGTGTCAAATTCATCTAACATTATAAAAGTATTACCTAAATCTGAAGGTCCAATTACAGAGGCACATTTCGTATATCCTCAGTCTTTAAAAAATACTGCTAGAGTTCAGGCCTTTAGAAACTTCCTGTTCAGTAAAATTGGTGACTGGAAATAAAAAATTTCTTAATTAATTTTTAACTTTCATATTAAATAATCCTTTACAACTGCGACAATATATGCGATTGATAATCATTCGCATTGAGAATAATTCTCATTCGCAAAATAACAAATAAAAACAAGGTAAAAATGAAAAAAATAGGAATAGTTTCACTTATATTGACCTTATTTGCAAATATTGCTTTTGCAGCAGAGGTGAACGTATTTAGTGCAAGACATTATGATTCAGATATTCAACTTTATGAAAAATTCACTGCAAAAACAGGAATTAAGGTAAATGTTGTATCAGGAAAAGATAAAGCTCTTCAAAAAAGAATAACTGAGGAAGGATCAGACTCTAAAGCAGACATTTATATTACTGCAGATGCGGGAAGATTAGGAGCGTTTGATGCAAAAGGGATGTTTCAAAACTCATTGACACCAGCAATTAAAGCTGCTGTTCCAAAAAACTTCAGATCTACAAATTGGACTGGGATAGCTAAGAGAGCAAGAATTATGTACTACTCTCCAGAGAGAGTAAGTGCTAATGAGCTAAATGGTATGACCTATGAAGGTCTTGCTGATCCTAAATGGAAAGGTAGAGTTGTTATAAGAAAATCTAATAACATTTACAACCAATCACTTGTAGCATCACTAGTTAAAAATGTTGGTAAAACAAAAACTTGTTCATGGGCAAAAGGTGTTGTTTCAAACATGGCTAGAGACTCTAAAGGAAATGATAGAGCTCAAATTTTAGCTGTAGCTGCGGGTGAAGCTGATTTAGCTGTAGCCAATACATATTATTATGCATTGATGTTATCTGGAAAAAAAGGGGCTGAACAGCAAGCTGCTGCAAAAAAAGTGATGCCTTTCTTTCCTAATCAACAGGATAGAGGAACTCACATGAACATTAGTGGTGGTGGAATCTTAAAGACTGCACCAAACGCTGATAACGCAAAAAAATTACTTGAGTTTTTATTAACTAAAGAAGCACAAGAACATATAGTTAATAATACGTTTGAATATCCAATGATTGATGGTGTTGAGCCACATGATTTAGTTAAGCAAATGGGTCTTGGATACAATCAAGATTTAAAAACTAAAGTTGTTAATTATGGAAAAAACCAAGCTACAGCATTAGAGTGTATGTTAGCAGCTAATTGGAAGTAATTAACAGTGAAAAAGAATTTATTTAATTTTGATTTAAGTAATTCTTCTGATGCGAGAGGCTCACTTGGGGGTCAGATAACATGTGAGCCATGCTCGTCAGAATGTGAAAAGATTAAAAGTAAAATAAATAATAGAAAATTATCAGATATTAAAGATGAAGATGTTGCTGATCTCATTTCTCCCTTTAAATATTGATATATTTTTCTTTTTAATGATTGTGCTCAAGGTCTTTCTCTTAGAATCTTTACCCTTTTCTAAATAATGGTTTTGGGCACAAAAAAAATATTTTACTATGATTAAAGGATTTAAAATTCCAAATGTTGTTTTTAAAATAAGAGAAGGAGACACTTCATTAAGTGATGAATTTTGTGCTATTGGAGGAAAGTGGGTAGACAAAACTACAGATGACTATTTTAAAAATAAAAAAGTTGTTATTTTTAGTTTACCAGGTGCTTTTACCCCGACATGTTCTTCTCAACAGTTACCTGGATTTGAAAAAAATTATTCTAAATTAAAAGATTTAGGAGTTGATGAGATTTATTGTTGTTCTGTTAACGATTCATACGTAATGAATGCATGGGCAAAAAAGATGGGCATTCAAAATATTAAATTAATACCTGATGGATCAGGACTTTTTACTAAAT
>CABXEK010000012.1 GCA_902511185.1 uncultured Pelagibacteraceae bacterium
GGAACAATGGCTGAATACGTTTTTGATGAAAGTATGAAAGTTGTTGGAGCTGACAGATCTAAAATGGATGTTATTCAGATGGATCCAGAAGAAGGTGCTGCTGCATTAGTAAGTGGTGACGTTGTTATGGCTTGTCTATTTGGTGGTAACTCTATCAAAGCTGCAACTGCAGTTGGATCAAGACTTTTAACTGTTCAAGAAGCTAGAGATGCTGGTATCTTAGGTATTGATATTACATCTGTAACTGACAAGTTCATGAAAGAAAATCCAGGAATGTTAAGAACTTTCATCGAAGTTACTCATGAAGCAAATGCTAGATACGCTGCTGGTAAATCAGACATGAATGTAATAGCAAAAGATGCTGAAATGAAACTTGGTGATATGAAAGAAACAATCGGTGGATTTAAATTTCTTACACCTGCAGAAACTGAAAAATCTATGACTTCTGGAAACCTTGCTGGTTTCTTAAAAGGAATGGACACTCCTAACGGAGCAGTGGACACAAGTTTTTTACCTCTTTAATTAGAGAGTAAAATAAATTTTAATAGGCGCCAATTAGAAATAGTTGGTGCCTATTTTTTTAAAATATTCTAGTATAAAGTAATCTTATGAGTGATTTGGTTTCACAAAATCTAAACATGATTTTTAAAACTCCTAAAGGAGAAACAGTTCACGCATTAAAAGATGTAAATTTTACTCTTAAAAAAGGAGAACTTTTAACAGTTCTTGGTCCATCAGGTTGCGGAAAAACAACTTTATTAAATATTACTGCTGGATTTTTAAGACCAACCTCAGGTCAAATAACATTAGGCAATAATGAAATTAATGGGCCTGGTGTTGAAAGAGGAATGGTATTTCAACAAGGTGCATTATTTGAATGGTTAACAGTTGCAGAAAATGTCAATTTTGGATTAAGAATGAAAAAAGAAGATCCAATTAAGACAGCAAAAAAAGTTGAAGAATGGTTGGAAATTGTTGGCCTTCAGGGTTTTGGAAATACTCCTACTTATCAATTGTCTGGTGGTATGCAGCAAAGAGTTGCTCTTGCAAGATGTTTAATTAATGATCCAGATTTAATTTTAATGGATGAGCCTTTGGGAGCACTAGATGCTTTAACAAGAGAAAAAATGCAGTCTTTAGTTTTAAAAATTTGGAAAGAAACTGGAAAAACAATTATTTTGATCACTCACTCTGTTGAAGAAGCTTTATTGCTTGGTGAAAGATTGTATGTAATGGCACCAAGACCTGGCAGAATTCATAAAGAGTATAATCTTCCATTTGCATCAATGGGTTTAAAAGAAGATTTAAGAGACATTAAAAACTTGAAGGATTTTACAAGTAAAAGAGAAGAAATCCTAACTATGATTTGGAACATGGAAGAAGAGATAATGGGTAAGGACGCATAGAATGTTTACTCAAATTATCACATTTGGAATTATTGTAGCCATTATTGGCTGTATAATGTACGGCAGAAAACTTATTAGAAATGAAAAAGTAGATGCTGTTTTTGGGAATCCAGAAAGGGCCAAAGGCGGCACACATTGGATCATTGTTGGTAGTAGTGTCATTTTATTAACTTGGCTTTATTATTCATGGGATATTGCAAAATCTTTTTATCCTCAATCAGCAAATGAGCTATGTCAAGTTGGTAAAGTAAATGACTCTTTATTATCTTTAAAATATCTGTTCCCTATTGAAGAAAGAGAGTTCAAAAGCACATCAATTATTAAAGCTGAAAATAAAAATATAGCTAAACTTAGAAATGAAATTCAAAACTCAAGTGAAATTAGTGAGCAACACAGAACAATCCTGTTTGGGTTAATTGACAAAACTAAATCAACTATTCCATTATTAACTAATGAAGCGCTACTGGATAATCAAACAAAAGTTAAAATTTTTGAACTTGTGGGTAAAATTGACCAATTATCTTCTGAATTTAAAAAAAAAGATTACCCCTATGAAACTTTAGAACAAAGAAACAAAAGATTAATAGAGGCTCAAGCTGAAGGTGGCTGGGGAGCATCTGGAACAGCTGTAGAAAATACAGTCGAAATACCCACTATTCCTAAAACTGATAAAGGTTTAAAATTTGATGCAGCAGCACAAGAGCTTAAAGTAATTAGTGACGAATTCTTTAAATTAAGAAACCATAACTTTCAATACAAATCAGTTATAAAAGAAATTAAAGATGATGTTAAATCATTTAGAAAAGAGGCTAGCGATAGTGAAGAAGTTGCTTCAACATTGGCAAAAGATATCCTTAAAATTGCCAGAAGAATTGAATATGCAAGTATTTTTCCTCCTAAGACTTTAAATGATTTGCAAGGAGCAATCATATCTTTTGATGAAGTTCAAAAAAAAGAGCAAGGTTCTTTAAAATATGTAGATATGCTTTTATTTCCAGCTGGTACAATTGTATCAAGTGGTCCAAATTGTTCTGAACAAGGTTCGGGTAGATGGTTACCAAAACCATCTGATACATTAGATAAATTCATTCTTTTATCAAAACCAAGTGTTGGATTTAAAAATATTCCACTACTTTGGTTTGAAATGATGGATGTTAGTAAAATAGTTGGGTTTATTTTACCCGACTGGATTGCAGATATTGTTCCAGGTGATTATCCTGTTCACAACCAAAGTGGGGTTGTTGAACCAAACTTTAAAAGTAAGGTTTTAAGTGTTGTAACTGGAGAGTTTAGCTTGTTTAAAATTCCAGTACCGATGGGACACATATGGGACTCTTTTTTAAGGGTTTTATTAGGTTTAGTTATTGGAATTATTTTAGGAGTACCACTTGGACTATTTATGGGTCTTAATAGATTTGCAAAAGGATTTTTTGATCCATTAATCGAATTATACAGACCAGTTCCACCACTTGCTTGGGCTCCACTTATTATATCTGTATTAGGTATCGATAACGTTGGAAAAGTGTTTTTGCTATTTATGGTATCGTTTTCTATCATGATTATTTCAGCTAGAGCTGGAGCATCTGGAACTCAATTATCTAAAATCCATGCTTCTCACTCACTAGGTGCTTCTAAATGGCAAATACTAAGATATGTAATATTTCCAAATTCATTACCTGAAATTTTAACTGGTGTTAGAGTTGCAATTGGTATGTGTTGGGGGACATTAGTTGCTGCTGAATTTTTAGCAGGAACAACTGGTATAGGTTTTGTTGAAAACGTTGCTAAAAAGTACTTCCAATATGAAGTTATCTGGATCACTATTTTTGTTATGGGAATGTTAGGTTTATTGTTTGATGTAACTTTAAGAAAACTTATAGACAAATATATTCCATGGCGTGGTAAAGGGTAATAGTGAAAACCCCAATTCTTAAAAAAGAAATTATTAAAATCTTTCAAAAATATGGTCTCAGTAAAGATCATGCTTTAATTTCTGCTAATGCATTGATTAATGCAGAATTAGTTGGAGCCTATGGACATGGTTTATCAAGACTGAAAATGTATTGTGATCGAATTTCTAAGAAAGTAATTAACCCTAAACCAAAAATTAAAATAAAAAAAATTTCTCAATCAATTTCTCATATTGATGCAAATAATAGTATTGGTTTTGTTGCAGCTGATCTTGGAATTAAAACTGCAATTAAACATGCTCAAAAAACTGGGATTGGAATGGTTGCTGTTAAAAATAGTGGTCACTATGGATTGTCAGGTTATTACTCGGAACAAGCCGTTAAGAAAAATTTAATAACAATGATATATACTAATGCTCCTCCTGCTGTTGCACCTCATGGAGCTTTAAAAACTTTGTTTGGAACAAACCCAGTTTGCTTTGGAACTCCAACAGGTTCTAAAATTCCTTTTATTTTGGATACATCTATTTCAATGATCAATAGAGGAAAGATTAGAGTTGCTGCAAGAAACAATCAAAAAATTCCTGAAGGTGTTGCTTTAGATAAATTTGGTAAACCAACTATTGATGCTAAAAAAGCTTTAGAAGGTGTTCAGCTTCCAATTGCAGGATTTAGAGGATCTGGACTTGCTTGGATGGTAGATATTTTAAGTGGGGTACTCACAGGTGGAAATCATGCGGGTCGTGTTAAAGATCCTTTTGATGATTTCTCTGGACCACAAAATATTGGACATTTATTTATAGCATTTAAGGCAAATTTATTTCAAAAAAACTATAATCAAAGAATAAAAGATAATATTAAAACGATTAAAAAACTTCCTAAAATAAAAGGTGTAAAAGAAATAATGTATCCAGGACAAAATAAGTTTAATCGATACAAACAAAATCTTAAAAAAGAAATTTCAATACCAGATATAATTAAAAAAGATTTAGAAGATCTAATTAGCTAAAAGCGTAAGAGCACCTAAAGAAACACAAACAGTAGAAAAAATAATTGTTTTTTTTAATTTATCTTTTCTTTTTTGAACTGCTAATCTTTGCTTTAGAACATCAACGTTAACTCTAGGGGTCTCTATAACAACGGATG
Source organism: uncultured Pelagibacteraceae bacterium (assembly GCA_902511185.1). GTDB lineage: Bacteria > Pseudomonadota > Alphaproteobacteria > Pelagibacterales > Pelagibacteraceae > Pelagibacter. Next base: position 4,463 of record CABXEK010000012.1, read on the forward strand.
TTCTATTTAAGCTTTCTGTACTCATTAATAGCAATAAATCATGTATTGATTAAGTTAGATATGCTACCGTTGTCCAAAATGGGTTGACTCATTGTTTTTAATTGTTCAAATTGGGTTTTTTAAGAAGTATGAAAAAAATACCAAGTATATCCAATGAAATTAATGAAGATGTAATCTTTAAAATTATCAGTAAAAATTTCAGTAAAATAGCACCCTATTGGTTTGAATTAATAAGTAGTTGGCTTATTCGTTCATACAATGTTTTTCAAGACATCGATAAATTCATAATTTTAATCTACTTCATTAATAAAGATTTAATATTCTTTAGAAAAAATGGATTAGTGATTGGTTACGATGCATTTTATAAAGATAAATCAATAGAAATTCCAAAAATAAATATTAGTGATATCTCAAGTGATCTTCATATACCTAAAGAAAGTGTAAGACGTAAACTTCAAGAATTAGAGAAATCAGGAGTAATTAAAAAAACTGGAAAAAAGATTTTTGTAGATAGATCTGCCTTTATAACTGCAAAAGCAGAACAAACTTTAAAAGAATTAAGTATCTTAATTAGTAAGTTTAATGAAATATTAGTGGAGGAAAAGGTTACCAATAATATATTTGATACTAATGAAATTTCAGAGTCAATTAAAACTAATTTTTCTTTTTGTTGGTATCAATTTTATAAATTTCTATTTAACTATACCAAGCGTATGAGAAGCGCTTTATCTGACTTAGAAAGTTTGACTATTGGGTTGGTGGTTCTTTTAAATACAATAGGTAATAAAAGTTTTAAAGTAAAAGATTTAAATATGAAATATTGGACAAAGTTAGCTCAGGGAGCTGATGATGTGGGAGTTAATGCCATGTCTTTATCGGATATAACAGGTATTCCTAGACCTACAGTTGTTAGAAAGTTAAAAAGATTAATTAAATCTGATTTTTTACATATTGATGAAAAAAAACTTATCACAATGAACATAAAAGGTTCAAGTTTAAGTATAGCTCAGAAGGTGCAAGATAAAAATATGATAGGTTTAAGTAATATGTTGCATAGAATTTTTAACCAAATTAAGGTTATAAATACTAATTAGATTTCTTTAAAATATAAATAAAGATAAAACCAGTTATATACATAGTAAGTGCATAAGCTGCGGTTGGTATCACATAGGCAATATCATCAAACATTAATGTTGCAACAAACACTGCTAAAGTTCCATTTTGTAAACCACACTCTAATGCGATACATTTTTGTTGAGCTATTCCTGATACAAATTTTTTAGCTATAAAATATGCTATCAATATCATTACTACGTTTAAAATTAAAACAGCTAAACCTGCTTGAGCAAGATAATTTAAAATATTATCTTTTTCTTCAATCCAAATTGCAGCAAAGACAATTATAAATAACCAGCCAGTTAATTTATTAATAATATTAATTTTAGATGAAATAAAGTTTTCAGCAAAACCTCTGATAATCATTCCAATAATAACTGGTACTGTTACAACTAATGCCATCTTCAATGCAATTCCTGTAATTGAAATATCTTTTGAAATGATAACTCCTAAAAATTCGGCTGAGTTAATGACAACAAATGGGACTGATATTATACTTATTAGGCTTACAATTGCAGTTAACGAGATTGATAGAGCAACATCTCCATCTGCAAATTTAGTTAATACGTTTGAGGTAACTCCACCTGGTGCTGCTGCAATTATCATTAAACCAACTGCTATTGGAGCTGAAAGATTTAATATTAAAGCGATACCTAAAGCAACTATTGGTAAAATTACCAATTGAGAAAAAAATCCTACAAAAAAATCTTTGGGAGCTCTTAATATTTTAGTAAAATCTTTAATTGAAAGGCCAAGACCTAGTCCAAGCATAATTAACACTAAACAAATTGGCGCAATCTTAGTTACAATCTCCATAATTTATTACTCTTTGAATTATATAATAATATCTTTAAAGAACTTTCTAATATCTTCAATTAAAAGTCTAGGTTTTTCTAATGCTGGAAAGTGACCACCAGCATCCATTTTATTTAAGTGTTTAACGTTAAAAATCCTTTCAATGTATGAACTTGGAGGCCATTCAGACATTTCTTTTGGAAACATTGCTATACCAGTCGGAATATTAATTTTCTTAAAATCTTTTGGAAAATAGCGACCACCTTCTTCACGTCTACCAAAATATATCCATGATGCTGTATTAAAAGTATTGGTTAAAACGTAAACCATGATGTTTGCTAAAAGAACATCTTTTGAATAAACACTTTCAATATTATTGTCTTTTAGATCTGACCAACCATGCATCTTCTCAGTAATCCATGCTGCAATTCCAACAGGACTATCAATCATTGAATAACTTAATGTTTGAGGTTTTGTTGCTTGTTGAGTTCTATATCCATCTTGAATAATTTGATCATTATCAAACTTATTTTGCCAGGTCTTTTCTTCATCAGTATGTGGGCCATCAGGATGTCTCATAGTTAAACAATTAATATGAATGGCTTTACAATTATCAAATTGATCATAGCCTAACCAATTAGCTATAGTTGCACCCCAGTCTCCTCCTTGGGCAACGTACTGTTTGAATTTTAAATTTTCAGTCATCAATTTATTTAGAATTTCAGCTATTTTTCTTGGGCCAATAGGTTTTTTAGATGCTCCAGAAAAACCAAAACCTGGTAAAGATGGAGATATAACTGTAAATGCATCTTCTGCATTACCACCAAACTCCTCAGGGTGAGCTAAGGGTTTTATAATCTCTAAAAATTCAACAACTGAACCTGGCCAACCGTGCATTAATAACAATGGCTTTGGATTTGTTCCACTTCCATTTTCCTTTATAAAATGAATATCAATACCGTCAACATTGGTCTTAAAATTTGAAAAACTATTGATTAAATTTTCATGTTTTTTCCAATCAAAATCAGAGACCCAATATTCACACAACTCTTTTAAATAGTTCTTGTTAGTACCATGAATCCAGCCATCCATATCTTCGATTGAAGACCACGGATAATTCTTTATTTTTGAATTAATGTTAGAAATCTGATCGTCTGATACATTAATTTTAAAATCTTTAATCATTTTGTCTTATTTTGTAATAAATAATTATAAAAACAACTATATACATTTTAATTATTATTTATAATCATTGTTTATGCTTTCAAATAAAGAAATTGTCTGCCCTAATAACCTTTTAGATGAAGCGCATAAAAAAAAAGGTGTAAAAGTTGCAGTTGTTAATGCTGGTAAACCATTACCCATGCTTTCTGTTCAAGATGCAGTAAATGAAAATTTAATTGAACCTATTTTCATTGGTGACAAAAAAGAAATTTTAAAATGTGCAGAAGATTTGAAATGGGATGTTTCAAAATATGAAATTATTGACGAACCAGTGGAGAACAATACTGCAAAAATTGCCGCTAAACTTGCTAGTAAAGATAAAATAAAAATTATTGTCAAAGGTCATATTCATACTGATGTATTAATGAAAGAAGTTCTTAAAAGAGAGTATAATTTACTAGGTAAAACTCGATTAAGTCACATTTGGCATATGTCAGTTGAAAAAGATGGAAAGCCATTAATTATTACAGATGGTGCATTAAATGTTTTACCAAATGTAAAAACTAAGATGCATATTCTTAAAAATGTAATTAATTTTTCAAATAGAATAGGAATATCAAGACCAAAAGTTGCTGTTTTATCAGCTACTGAAGAAGTTCTAGAGAGTGTTCCAAGCTCTTTAGATGCAGCTGAACTATCTAAGTTAGCAAAAGAAGAAAATTTAGAAGCTGATGTTTTTGGACCACTTGCATTTGACAATAGTATTTCAAAAAAATCTGCTGCTATAAAAGGGATTAAAAATGCAGTAGCAGGTGAAGCTGATGTATTATTGGTACCAAGTGTTGAGACTGGAAATGGATTAGTTAAGATGATGATCTATTTTATGGGTGCATGTGCTGCAGGAGTTGTGGTTGGTGGCAAAGTTCCAGTTGTAATCACAAGTAGATCTGATGAAGCTCAAGCAAGATTAGCATCCATTGCAGCTGCAGTAGTTGCTTTAGATTAATTCTAAATTAAACACATGAAACCTTTTGACTATATAAGTTTATATTTTTTAGTTATTATCATATGTGTTGTAAGTGTTAATATTGGTTACAGATTATATTTTTAAATCATTGAATAAAATCTATTTTTACTTTATTAAGAACATCTTAAAATAAAGGAAATTATCAATGGCTATACAATATTTAAAAAAATCACCCAAAACATCTTCAACAGACGATACTAAGACAAGAGAAATAGTTGAAAACATTCTTAAAGATATTGAGAAATCTAAAGAAGAAGGATGTAAAGAATATTCAAAAAAATTAGATAAATATGAGGGTGATGTAGTCGTTTCAAAAGAAAAAATTGAAGAAATTAAAAAAAATTTAGATCAAAAAACAAAAGATGATATTCAGTTTTCTCACGAAAGAGTTAGAAAATTTGCTGAAGCGCAGTTAAAAAATTATGGTCAAGATTTTGAAGTTGAATTATCTGAAGGATTGTTTGCAGGACAAAAACTAATTCCTGTTAATACAGCAGGTTGTTATGTGCCAGCTGGTAGATATGCACATATAGCTTCAGCTGTTATGAGTGTAACAACTGCTAAAGTTGCAGGTGTAAAAAATATTATTGTAGCAAGTTCACCAAAACCAGGTGTGGGTGTTCATCCCTCAATTGTTTATACTGCCGACCTTTGTGGTGCAGATTCAATTTTAAACTTAGGTGGCGTTCAAGGTATAGCAGCAATGACTAATGGTTTATTTGGTAATGCACCAGCTGATATACTAGTTGGTCCAGGTAACCAATTTGTTGCTGAAGCAAAAAGAATGTTATTTGGTAAAGTTGGAATTGATTTATTTGCGGGTCCAACTGAAATAGCTGTAATTGCAGATGATAAAGCTGATGAAGAGTTGGTTGCAGTTGACTTAGTTGGTCAAGCAGAACATGGTTATAATTCACCAGCATGGTTATATACAACAAGTAAGAGAGTTGCTGATTATGTAATTAAAAGAGTACCAGAACTAATTGCTGAGCTTCCAGAATTACCAAGAGAAAACGCAGGTGCAGCATGGAGAGATTATGGGGAAGTAATTCTTTGTGATACTGATGAAGAAATGGCAACAATCAGTGATGAATACGCTCCTGAACATTTAGAAGTACAAACACAAAATTTAGATTGGTTTCATAAAAGACTAAAAAATTATGGGTCATTATTTATTGGGGAAGAAACAACTGTTGCTTATGGTGATAAGTGCTCTGGAACAAACCATATTTTACCTACAAAAGGTGCTGGAAGATATACTGGTGGACTTTTTGTTGGAAAATTCATTAAAACATTAAGTTTCCAAAGAATGTCTAAAGAGGCAACTAAAACAGTTGGAGCTGCTTGTGCTAGAATTTCAAGATACGAAGGAATGGAAGCTCACGCAAGAACTGGTGATGTAAGATTAAGAAAGTATGGTTTTTCTAACTAAGATTTGACCCTGTTTCCATTTTCATCAAATACAAAAATATCTTTTGAATTAAAGCCAATACTATTTTCAATAGTGTGATGGCTAGGTATTTTTGCACTTATTTCATGTAGATCCATTTTGATATAGACAATTTTTTCATTACCTAAATTTTCAATTAAATCTACTTTTGGATTGAACTTATATTCACTATTTTCTGAAATACTTAAATGCTCAGGTCTTAAACCCAAATAATAGTCTTTCTTAGAAAAATTTATCCCATCAATTTTAATTGTATTTCCTAGAAATTTAATTTCATTATTTGAAATAATATTATCGTCAGTAATTTTTAAAATATTCATTTTTGGTGTTCCAATAAATTGGGCAACAAAAATGTTTGAAGGATTGCTGTATATTTCATCAGGAGTTCCGACTTGCTCAATATTTCCATGATTTAAAATAACTATTCTGTCAGCTAAAGTCATAGCTTCAACCTGATCGTGTGTTACATAAATCATATTAGTTTTAATTTGGTTGTGAAGTTTTGAGATCTCAACCCTCATTTCAGCTCTTAATGCTGCATCAAGATTTGATAAAGGCTCATCAAACAAAAAAATTTTGGGGTTTCTTGTAATAGCTCTTCCAATAGCAACTCTTTGTCTTTGACCACCAGAAAGTTGTTTAGGTTTTCTCTCTAATAGTTCCTCAATTTTTAAAATTTTTGCAGCCTGCATAACTTTTTGTTCAATTTCCTCTTTAGGTCTTTTTTCAATTTTTAGACCAAAAGACATATTTTCATAAACATTCATATGTGGGTACAATGCATAAGATTGAAAAACCATTGCAGTTTCTCTTTTTGATGGGTGCAGCTCATTAACCAATTGATCATTAATAAATATTTCACCCTCATCAATTTGTTCCAATCCTGCAATCATTCTTAATAAAGTTGATTTTCCACAACCTGAAGGTCCAACTAAAACTAAAAACTCATCTTCTTTACCCTCAAGATTAAAATTATTTATAATCTTATTAGTTCCAAATGATTTATGAATGTTAGTAAATTTTATATTAGACATTATAATTTCTTAATTAGTTCAAAAATATCAACACCAATTTGGTTTAAAATATGGGCTATGTCAATTGGAACCCAGTTCTCTCTAATTTTTCCTTCATCATGATGATAAAAATCCATTACTCTCATTGTAACATTTTTATTGTTTGGAGGATATCCTAACCAATCATTTGAACCATAAGTTGCTTGAATACTGTGCCATCCTGCAGTTAAAGAAAACTTTCCATCTCCTAGTTCTGAATAATGGCCCAGTTTCCAGTAATTTCTTTCTTTGAAGGTTTTTCTAAAAGGAAGTTGATGATTATCCACAAAGCCTTCTAAAGATCTTGCAGTTCCTATTCCGCTTGGTCCATACCAAATCATTTTATCATGCCAAAACTCTGCTTGTGGATGATCAATTAGTTTTAATTTTAAATCTTCATCTGAATTTGTATCTAGTTCAGGTTTAATATTTAGACTTCTTTGCATGATCAAAGCTTGTTCTAAATTTAATTTTGAAATATTAGTATCTTTTTCAAAGAAATTTACACCATCAGTATTTATTGGATTTAACCAATTGCCCTCAGCACCTCTTGATTTATGAATAGGAAAAACTTCTGTTTGAAATATTAAGTCGATAACATCTATTAAGATATGGCTTTCAACTATTTTGTCATTTTTAAGTTCGTGTATTTCACAACATCTTAAATTAACCATCTTATTATTAGGTCTAATACCAAGCCAATCTTTTTTAAAAACTCCAGAAAGTGTAGAGATTGAAGCAACTTGTATTTTATCTCTAAAAGATCCACCGATTATTAGTTGTGTTCTTCTTTCTAAATCAGGGAAAGACTCAAATAATGGTAACCAATAATTATCTTTAAATTTATCAAGACCACTAAACTCATTAACAGGGTGAAAACAATTAACCTTTATATCTTTAGAAAAATATTTGTTTAAATTATCATCTAGATTAGATTTTCCAGAATGAACTATATCTGTTAAATAATTTTTTACTTTTTGCTTGTTTTCATAATTTTCTTCAGGGGTAATAATAATATTTTCTACGTCTTCTTGCCCTTTAAGTCCTGTGTCAAAATTTTCAATTTTCATATATAAAACAATTATATTTAATAAAAAGACAATAAATATTATGACTGAAAGAATTGCAAGATTTAATGAACTCACTCCTAGCACTTTACCTTTTGTAGAAGGAAGAATTGAAGGTCACAAAGAAAGAAAAAATTATTCAATTGTAGGGCCAGGTGTCGCAGAAGATAGTCAACAATCAGTTAAGATATCTGAACCTCATGGTTATAACCTTGGTGCTGTTAGTGCTAACCCAAAAAATGGTTCTGGACTTCACAGTCATACAACTGCTGAAGTTTTTTTAATTTATTCAGGTAGCTGGAGATTTTATTGGGGGGCAGATGGTAGAAATGAAATAATTTTAAGTAAAGGCGATATTATTTCAATGCCAACAAATATGTTTAGAGGTTTTGAAAATGCCGGTGATGAAGAAGGTTTAATTTTTGTTGTGTTGGGTAATGATGATCCAGGAATAATAACATGGGTTCCAAATGTTTTGATTAAAGCAAAAGAGACTGGGCTAGCATTATTGGATGATAACTCATTAATTGATCTAAAAGAAAGTGAAATACCTCCAAATAGAAAACTATTAGAGCCCATTACAAATGAAATGCTTCAAAAGTTTGATAATTACCAAATAAATGAAATTGAAAAGTTTATTTGTAGATTTAAAAATCAAACTAATCATGAGATTGATCTAAAGAATGGAATTAAATTAATTCAGATTATTGGAGGTAATTTTTCCAGCAATAAATATGATCATTTAATTAATCATAATACTGGTTTTAATCTAAGTATTTTAAAAGCTAAAAAAGGTCTAATTGAAGATTTAATCTTTGATAAACCAACTATTTTATTCTCACAAAAAGGAACCTGGAAAGTTAAAATTGAAAAAGATGAATTTAATATTAATTCAAAAGATACTTTTTCCCTTCCGTTAAATACTAAAGTTAGTATTTCTATTGACAATAATGAAGAATGTTTTTTAAATTGTGTTAGTAAAGCTTGATGAAGGGCTTTGATAAAAAATATAAAGATTTTCCTGACTATATTTTAAAGATTACAAAACAAATTTGGGAAGGAAAAGATGTAGATTCAATTGGTGAATTTTATACTGACAACATTCCAGTTAGGTCTCCTTTTGGAATAACTTATGGTAACAAACCTGTTATAGAGGCAACTTATAATACCCTAAAAGAATTTCCAAATAGACAATTACTTGGTGAAGACGTTATCTGGAATGGAAATGATATTAATGGCTATCATTCCTCACATAGGATTTTAAGCAAAGGAACACATTTAGGAGATGGATTTTATGGCAAACCAACTGGTAAAGATATTTATTATAGAGTAATAGCAGATTGTGCTTGTAAAGGTAATCAAGTGTACGATGAATGGATTGTAAGAGATCAAGGAGCAATGGTAAGACAAATTGGCTATACTCCAAAAGAATTTGCTCAAATAATGATTGATAAGGAGGGTGGATTAGAAAAAGCTAAAAAACTTTTTGATAAAAATGATATCAAGCCATCAGATTATCAACCAGAGAAAATAAAAAAAGACTCTGCGGGTCAAAAATATTCAGAAATATTAAGTAAAGTTTTTGCAGAAGGTTACGATTTTAACGATTACAATAGAGCTTCCAGTATTTATTGGCCAGGAAACAAATTGGGTCATGGAAGAGAAGATATTTCAAAATTTTGGAACTCTTTAAAAGATATTTTTACTGATATTAAATTTACCATTGAACATGTTGGATATTTAGATGAGTCTAACAAAAACCCAAGGGCATCAATTAGATGGTTTTTAGAAGGTATACACTCAGAAGATAGTGAAAACTATGGTAAAAAAACAAATTCTAAATTATTTATTATGGGAATAAATCATGTAGAGTTAAATCAAGACGGAGTGATAAGAGAATGGGTATTATTTGATGAAGTTGCAATCTGGAAACAAATTCTAATGAATAATAATTAAATGACTATAATTAAAACAACACATGTTGGAAGCTTACCAAGATCAGATGAACTTTCTGATCTTCTTTTTAAAAAAGATAAAAAAGAGAAAATAGATTTAGATAATTTTGATGCGGTAGTTAAAAAAGATGTAAAAAAAATTGTAAAAAAACAGATTGATTTAGGTGTTGATTTTATAAGTGATGGAGAAATGTCTAAGATTAGTTATGCAACGTATGTAAAAGATAGAATAGATGGTTTTTCAGGGGAAAGTGAAAGAAAAGCTCCTAGAGATCTTGATGATTTTCCAACATTTAAAGAACGAATTGCTAGATCGGGCGGAACACCAACTTATACAAGACCTTGTTGTACACATGAACTAAAAATTAAAGACACTTTATCTTTAACTAAAGATATCAATAATTTTAAAGATGCTCTTAAAGAGAATAATCACAATCAAGCATTTATGAATGCAGCTTCTCCTGGGGTAATTTCTGCTTTCTTACCAAATAAATTTTATAAAAATGATGATGAGTATTTAAACTCTTTATCAAAGCTTATGAAACAGGAGTATGAGGAAATTGTTTCTAATGGAATACATTTACAGCTAGATTGCCCTGATCTTGCTTTAGCTAGACACATGACATTTAAAGATTTGTCAGAAGATGAATTTTTAAAAAGAGCAGAGAAGCAAATTGAATTTCTTAATCAGTCTTTAGAAAATATTCCACAATCTAAGATTAGAATGCATATTTGCTGGGGTAATTATGAAGGACCTCATTCACATGATATTTCTTTAGATAAAATTTTACCTTTAATTTTAAAAGCAAATGTTGGAACATATTTGCTAGAGTCATCAAACCCAAGACATTCTCATGAATGGCAAGCATTTGAAGGCATCAAATTGCCTCAAGATAAAATTATAGCTCCAGGTGTGATCGACTCTACTACTAATTTTATAGAACACCCAGAGGTTGTAAAAAATAGACTTATTCAGTTTTCAAAAGTAGTTAACAAAGATCAATTAATGGCAGGTACTGATTGTGGATTTAGTACTTTTGCTGGATTTGGAAATGTTGACGAAAACATAGTTTATAAAAAATTAGAGTCTCTTGTAATAGGTACTGAATTAGCATCAAAAACTATTTAATTTTTTTCTTTAAAAATATTTAAAAAAACGACAAAATGTCCTTATAAATACTTTTAAGTATTTGATAGAGTTTAGTCTCTTAATTTAAAGAAAGGTAATAACTATGAAAAAAATATTAATCGCATTATCATTTTTAGTATTTGGTACTTATGCTAATGCAGACTGTAATATTAAATCTGGATCAATCAATATTTTAGCTAATGATTTTCCAGCACTAAGAACTCTTGTTGATACTGCTAAAGAATGTAAAGGAAGTGCAGACTTTAAAGTAACACATTCAGCAGAGCATAACAAAATTGCTGTGCCAGCATTAACAGCTAACCCTTCAGAATTTTCTGTTAGAGTAGCAGCGAACAGTTCAATTGTTCCATTAATGAACAGTGATTTAATTAGACCTATGAATGATCTAGTTAAAAAATATGGAAAAGGCATTCAAGACTCTCAGTTAATTACTATTGATGGAAAAGTTATGGCTGTAGCATTTATGGCTAATACTCAACATTTATATGTAAGAACAGATGTTTTAAAAGCTAATGGTATTGCAATTCCTAAAACTTATGAAGAAGTTGTTGCAGCATCTGAAAAAATAAGAGCAGCAGGAAAAATGAAATATCCTTACGCTGCAGCTTATAAAGCTGGCTGGAACTTAGCTGAAGAATTTGTAAACATGTACATTGGTCATGGTGGTGAATTTTTTGAAGCTGGATCAGCAAAACCAAGTATCAATAACGCTAAAGGTGTAGCAACTCTTAATATGTTAAAAAAATTAGCTGATTTAAGTAATCCTGACTATTTAACACATGATAGTGAAGCAATTAAAGTTGAATGGGAAGCTGGAAATGTTGCCATTATGACATTGTGGGCTTCAAGATCTGGAACTCTTTTAGATGATGAAGGTGATGCTAAAATCACTGCAGCTACTAAACTAGTTGCACCAGCAACTGTTGGTGGTGGAAACATTCCTGCTGCAACACTTTGGTGGGATGGATTTACACTTGCTAAAAATAGACCAGATGCAGATGCAGAAGCTTCTTTTAGAGCAATGGCTCATGCTGCTTCTTCAAAAGAAATGGTAGCAAAAGCTTCAGACCAAGCTGTTTGGTTGGTTGAAGGATTTGTTCCAGGACCAAAATCTGTTGGTGTTATTGAAGCAGTTAAAATGGGAGCAAAACCTTATCCAATGTTACCTCAAATGGGACTAATGCACGGTGCCTTGGGTAATGAAATTGTTGAATTTTTGCAAGGAAATGAGTCAGCTGAACAAGCGTTAAAAGATGTTGAGGCTGCTTATAATACTAAAGCAAAAGAACAAGGTTTCCTATAATATCTAAGTATCTTTAAGTGGGGATTTATTCCCCACTTAACTAAAATTCATGCCTAATAAAAGTTTTTTTTGGTTTTTTTTACCAACCGGTTTAGCAATGATTTTATTCATTGGATTACCTATTATATCAACAGGTGTTCAGTCTTTTTATGCTCAACACGATCAGATTTTAAAAGAAGTTAAAAAATGTGATCCATTTGGCTGTAAGGTTTCGGTACAAATTGATCAAGAGGCATCTTCAAAAATTAGGGAAGAAAAGCCACTCGGAAAATTTAATGGATTTGGAACTTATATAGACAGAAATCATTTAGCAACCGACCAATTATCTAATTTTTGGAATGAGAGCAATTCAACTGGAGAGTTTTTAACTAAAGTAGGCAATCTACCTTTTTATAAAGCATTAATTTTTACTTTTACTTATTGTATTATTGTTACACCTTGTGTTCTATTATTAGGATTTGTCATTGCCCTTAGTTTAAATTCAATTTCTAGAAAAATAAGAGGTGCCTTAATCTTTGGTACAATTTTACCAATGATAGTAACTCCATTAGTTGGTTCTTTAGTTTTATTTTGGATGGTAGATGCAGAAGGAATTATTGGAGCAAACTTACAAATATTAATGAATGATCCTTATCTATCAGTTAAATCTTCTAAAACACTGACTTGGATCACAATTATTATTTATGGTATATGGCATCACTCCCCTTTTGCCTTTGTAGTATTCTATGCAGCTTTACAAACAGTTCCTCAGGAACCATTAGAGGCTTCTATTATTGATGGCGCTTCAAGATTTCAGAGAGTAAAGCATATTGTTTTGCCTCATATTTATCCTGTCGTAACATTTGTAGCTTTGATTTCCTTAATGGATAACTTTAGAGTATTTGAACCTATCATTGGTTTTAGCGCCCAGGGTAGTGCTCAATCATTGTCTTGGTTGATATATGATAATTTAGTTAATGAAGAGGTTATTTTATTTGGCTCAGCAGCCGCAACTTCAATAATGACAATAATTGGAATAGCAATAATACTAACGCCAGTTTTAATAAGAACTTGGAGAGAATTTAGAACAAATAGATAATAATGGATTACGGATTAGATAAAAAATCAAATAGTTTAAAAACCTTCAATACTATGTTTATAGTTGTTTGGTTATTGATAGCATGTTTTCCATTTATTTGGACTTTTTGGGGTTCTTTTAAAGTTAGAGCAGACTTTTTTTCAAGAGCTGATTGGTGGTATGCAATAACAGCCTTCAACACATTATTAGAAACTGGTAAAAGTTTTACAACTGAAGCTTATAGTGGCGCATGGTTTGAAGGTGAGTTTTGGAAAGCATCAAGAAACACGATAATAGTAACTGTAAGTGTGGTTTCTGTTTCTTTGTTTCTTGGAACCTTAGGAGCTTACGCTTTATCAAGATCTACAAAAAATTATGCATTTTGGATTTTAATTATTGCATTAGTATTTAGAGCTATGCCTCATATAACTTTAGTTTCTGGTTACTTATTTCCTTTTTTTCAATTACAAATTTGGGGAATTCTACCTACAACAATTGTAGTGTTAATAGCAATTAATCAACCATTTACACTTTGGCTACTTTACTCTTTTTTTAAAACTGTTCCAAAAGAACTTGACGAAAGTGCGCTAATAGATGGATGTACATACTTTCAAACATTCAGACATATAATTATGCCTGTGATGTGGCCAGGAGTTATAACAGCTGGATTGTTTAGTTTAATGCTAGCATACAACGATTTTACTGTAACAGCCTTATTACTTAATCAAGAAAATCATACAATGGTTCCTAAAATTCAGAGTTATCTTGGAACCAATCAACACGAGGGTAATTTGATGTGGGCAGTTTCTGCAGTAGTTTCTGCTACTGCACCTTTATTCTTATTAGTAATGTTTTTTCAAAAACAAGTAATAAGTGGTTTGACTGCTGGAGCTGTGAAAGGTTGATAAAGTATAAAGCGGTAATATTTGGAGCTATTGGCACAATAGTAGAAACTTCAAATATTCAAAGAAAATCATTCAATAAAGCATTTAAAGAATTTGGATTAGATTGGTACTGGAGTCCAACAGAATATAAAAAATTATTAAAAAAATCAGGTGGTGAAAATAGATTATCTAGTTATGCAAATAAAAAAAATATTAAGATTAACACCAAAAAACTTAGGGACTTAAAAACTAAATTTTTTAATGATTACTTAAAAAAAAATGAAATAAAGCCAAGAGATGGAGTTTTAAATATTATAAATTTTTGTAAAAAAAATAATATTAAATTAGGTTTTGCAACATCTACTACAGCAAATAATATAAATTCAATTTTTTTTACTTTGAAAAATACTATTAGTAAAAAAGATTTTAATTTTATTGGTAATGATAAACTTATATTAAGAAAAAAACCTTATCCTGATATATATAAGATTGCTCTTAAAAAGCTAAATATAAGATCCAAAGAATGCTTAGCAATAGAAGATACAGAGGAAAGTATGAAATCAGCTTTGAAAGCAAAAATTAGATGTGTCGCATTTCCTGGAAAATTACATAAACATCAAAAATTTAAAGGTGCTTATAAGATAATTAAAAAGCTTAATAAAAAAAAAATTTTTTACTAATTTGTAAATTTTTTAACTAAAATATTAAATTCATTTGGTTTTTCTAGATGAACATTATGACTACAATTTTCAAAAATTTCCAACCTACTATTCTTAATATTCTTATTAAGAGTATCGACTTGATCAAAATTATATGAAGTATCTTTATCACCCCAGACTATTAATGTTTCATTTTTAATATTTTTTAAATTATCAATCCCTGACCAATTTTTCATCGCTATTAGAGCATTATCTGCTGCTTCCAACGAAACACCTTTAACTGCATTTTTACATAAATAATAATTTTTATCTTGATCACCTTTTACAAACCACTTCATAGGTACTCTTGAAAATGAAATATCAATACCATCTTTTTTTAATTTATTTCTAGTTTCATCTATAGTTTCAAACCTTCCAGGTATCTCTCCTATTGATCCTGTTGCAAAACAAATTAGTTTATTAACTCTATCCCCTATAATTTTGGTTATTTCTTGAACTATCATCCCACCCATTGAGTGACCTAATAAATTAAATTTCTGTATTTTTTTTTCTTCAAGAATATCAATAACAAATTGAGCCATTTTATTGATTGAGTCTAAAGATTGGGCACTACTACTTTCTCCAAAACCAGGTAATGCCGGTGATATAACTCTGCAAGATTTTGAAAAATAATCTCTTTGATTGCACCACATTTCTGATGATCCAAGGTAACCATGTACCAAAACTAATGGAAAACCACTACCAACGTCATCAATATAAATTTTTTTCATAATAAAATAATGTAATATAGTATGAACTCAAACAATTCAAATAAAGGAGTTATTATGGCTACTTATGAATGTCCAAAATGTGAAATGTCAGTTAATGCTACTTGTGGAAAGTGTAACGAACCATTGGTAAATGATATGCTTAAATTAGATGATGGCAATGAAGTGCAAATATCAAAATGTCCCAACGATCATGGAAAAATTAAGTCTCCATTATGTTGTGGTCAAGATATGAGTTGTACAGTTTAATTTAAAAAAATTTAATAATTTCTATAAGAACATATAGAGCAATAATGCTCATAAATGTTATTATAAATAAGTTAATTCTTTTCCAAATCAAATCGCTCCGTAGATATTTTGATAATAGTTTTGATAGATACCCAATTACAAAAAAGAATAATAAAGAAGATATAGAGGCTCCAATACCAAAATAATATTTATCAATTACCATAAAGTTTTTAGAAAAGTTTCCTAAGAAGAAAACTGTATCTGAATAAACATGAGGATTAAGATAAGTAAAAGCAAGAGTTTTTGTTATTATGGATGTTACTGAGATATCCTCAATATCTTCATTAAAACTTATTTTTTTATTTTGAATAGATATCTTTCCATAAATAAAGTCAATTAAAAATAAAAATAAAAGAATATTTAAAATTAGTTCTATTGTTGTGTTAAAAAAATTACCAAAATACTGAAAAAGAAAAATTCCTAGAAAAATTAATATAAAATCTGATATTGAACAAATTAAACAAACTATAAAAACATATTGTTTTTTTAAACCCTGCTCTATTACAAATATATTTTGAGCCCCAATAGCTAAAATAAGACTTAAACCAGTAAAGAAACCTAATAACAGAAATTCCATTAGGGTTTATTAAACTCTTTTCTTACCTTGAACAACTCTATCTAAAATTAATGCTACAAATAATATCGCAACACCTGCAAGAATACCTTGACCAACATTAGCATATTGTAAAGCTTCTAATACATCTTGTCCTAAACCTTTTGCACCAATTAGTGATGCAACTACAACCATTGCTAAACTTAACATTACAGTTTGGTTTACACCTGCTAAAATTGATGGAGTAGCTAAAGGTAAATCTACCTTTCTTAGCAAATACCATTTAGTTGCACCGTAAGCTATTGCAGCTTCCCTGATTGTCTCTGGAACTCCTCTTAATCCAAGTACTGTTAATCTAACAACAGGAGTTCCACCAAATATCATTGTAATTATAACTGCTGCAACCTTCCCTGTTCCAAAGAATGCAATTACAGGTATCATAAATACAAACGCTGGCATTGTTTGCATAAAATCCATTATTGGTCTTATCATTGAATAAAATCTTTGTCGTCTGGCGCAGAAAATCCCAAGTGGTATTCCAATTGCGATACTTAAAATTGCTGCAGTTCCAAGTAAAGCTAGTGTTGTCATTGCTTTAACCCAAAAACCTAAAAAACCCATGTAACATAAAAAACCAGCTGAATAGATTGCGGCTCTAGGGCCAGCAGATAACCCTGTTAATGTAACTATTGCTGTAATAATTACTATCCAGGGTGTTTTAACAAACAATAATTCTAAAAAATCTAAAACAGATCTAATACCAATTGTAATTGCAGTAAATAACGCATCTCCTTTTAATACAGCATAATTGAAAATTTTTTCTACCCAGGCAATAGAGGTTAATCTGATATCTGGATGGGTTGGAAATTCATCCATAATTACAATTAAACCTGGAAAACTGTAGTGCACTACTGAAAAGAACATAATTACAGAAGCAAAAACTGTACTTAAAATATAGTTTTTTGTTTGCATACCAGGGCTTATTGATTTGTCAGATAACCATTCAGAATATCTTTTTTCTAATTTAGAGTTTGCAAGAACACCTTGAATAATCTTAATTGAAACTAAAAGTACTATTCCAAAAATAGTTATCCAGATGGCTGATGCTTCAATTCTACTAACTTCATCAATATAACCTTGCATAGCGTCTTCTAGTGATTTGATATTTCTTTTATAGACGTCAACTTTGTCAGGATTATTTGTAATAGCTGCTTCTAATTGCTTATTTCTAAACGCAATTGTTGATTGGACCTGTTCAATTTTTTGAATAGCATCTTTTGTAATATTCCCAAATAAACCTCTTATTATTTGAACAACAGAAAAAGTTTCAATAATTAGAAAAGTTAAAGCCCAATTCCAAATGTTTCTCATTCCAAACCAAATTGGTCCAAGAATTGCTGCATATAAATTAAATGAAAAAGAAAAAGTAGGTTTACTACCTATTTGTTGGAATTTCTCAATATAATATTCTGGATTTGTTTTGACAAAATCAGTTATTAACTGAGATCTTGAAGGGTTGTTAAGTTCTTTACTCACTATCTTCTCCTTCAATCACTGCTTTTAAAAGATCTGACTGCGATATAACACCAACAATTTTATTTTGATTATTATTTACAATTATTGGCTTATCTCTAGATGCTGATGTTTCGATAAGTTTACTCAACAAATCACTCTCATTAACAATTTCTAAATCATTTGTAATTTTTCCATTTTTATTTTCAAAATTTTCAACAGTTTGCATTATTGATTTAGCCTGAACAACTTTTAGTCTAGAAATACCTTTGACAAAATCAGCAACATAGTCATCTGCTGGACTTACTACGATTTCTTCCGGAGTTCCAATTTGAATTACTTTCCCATCTCTCATAATAGCAATTCGATGACCTACTCTTACAGCTTCATCTAAATCATGAGTAATAAAAACAGTTGTTTTTTTCATTTGTTTTGAAAGTTTGATAAACTCAGATTGAAGTTGTCTTCTTATTAAAGGATCTAATGCACTAAAAGGTTCATCCATTAATAAAAAATCTGGATCAGCAGCTAAGGCTCTTGCAAGCCCTACTCTTTGTTGCATACCACCTGATAATTCATGTGCAAATTTATTCCCCCAACCTTGTAATTCAACAATTTCTAAAATTTTATTTGCTGCATCCAATCTATCATTTTTACTTACCCCTCTAATTTCTAGTGGCATCGCTATATTATCTACAACAGATCTATGAGGCATTAGTGCAAAGTTTTGAAATACCATGCCAATTTTTTTATTTCTTAATTCTTGTAAATTATCTCTATCAAGCGTCATTACATCCTGACCGTTGATTAAAATCTTGCCAGATGTTGGTTCTAGAAGTCTATTAATATGCCTAACTAATGTTGATTTTCCACTACCTGAAAGGCCCATTACACAAAATATTTCACCTTGCTTAACATCAAAAGAAACATCAGATACACCTATAACTGAGTTGTATTTCTCCAAAGCTTCATTTTTAGAAATTTTTTTATTTTGGATAGCATCCAGTGCTTCGTTCGAAGTGTTACCAAACACTTTCCAAACATTTTCAATTTTAATTGCTGATCCAGAAGAATCCATTTAACTCTCTTTTATTTAGGAAAATATACCCGGCAATATAAAATTGCCGAGTATAAATAATTTATTTTATTAAGATTAAAGACCTAACCAACCATCAACTGTTGATTTGTTAGCTTTCATCCAAGCTCTTGCTACGTCAGCTGGTTGTTTTTTCTCAACTGAAATTGCATAAGCCATAGCCGATACATCGTCTGCTGTTAATTGAAAGTTCTTAAAAAACTCAACAATAGCTGGAGATTTACTTTCTAAAGAAGTACCCCAACCAATTTGAATCTGTTTAAGCGCATCTTTCGAAGCAACATAAGATTTTTTGTACCAGTCAGCATCTTGTTTTGGTTGTACCATTTTGTATTTAGCTGGATCAAATTTTGGCTCTTCCAACATAACTACATCAGCCATTCCCCAAATTGCATGTGGCTTGTAACAATAAAATGCATAACCTTCGCCTTTTTTAATAGAGTCAAGCACTCTTGCATTTTTAACAGCTTCTGCTGCTCTGATTGGCTCAATTCCTGCATCATATAAACCATAATCTCTTAATTTAACTTGATTAACATTGGCTGACGCCCAACCATCTGCTCCAATCCAAAATTCACCTTTACCATTGCCATCACTATCCATAGCTTTAACAACTTCAGGTCTTCCTAAATCTTCAATTGCAGTAATATTAAATTTTTTCGCAAATTGTTGAGAAACACAATAACCTTGGTTTCCTTCATATGGTTTGCTACTTAATTTTAAAGTTCCTTTTGGAACCAAATCATTTGTGTAAGCTTGTTGGTTTGGTAACCAGATGTCAGGGTGAACTTCAATCTCACCTTTACTTCTGTCGATCGCACCATAAATAGCAGTGTTGTTTCCTGGAACAAGTTCTGCTTCTCCACCCATTTTATCTATAACAACTGCAGCTAATAAGTTTGCAATAGCTGTTGCACCTGTCCAACCTGGATCTCCAATTTTTACCTTCTCAGCAAATGTCGAAAAAGTAGCAAAAAGTGAAATTAATCCAGCTACAAGTGTAGTTTTAATTATTCTCATTATCTCTCTCCTATTAATTTAAAAATTTAGTCTAACGCGAATGAACAAAGTGAGTCAAAGGAAATAAAGTTATAAAATATATATATAACCGTATCTTTTGAATTTATTTAGAATTTCTAAAATTTTAACTTATAAATCAGAAGTATACTCACCACGCGCTGGGTAGTTTTTGGTAATTGAAAATTCAATACCTTTTAGGAGTTCTGCAAAAGAAGGTCTTGCAAATGGCATGGTTTGAGTTGCACCATAATACAACGTTTTATCAGGTTTGATTAAAAATATTCCTGGTTCTGAAAATTTTGCAGGCTCTTTGATACCGATAGAAGTTTTACCAATCCCTTCCGATATATAAAGACCCCATTTTTTAGCATCTGCTAAGTTTAAATCATAACCAAATTTTAAATCAGGAAAGGCAACTTTAGCCTCAAACTCTCCAGCTCTTTCTTTAGTATCCGATGAAACAACAACAATTTCTACACCTTTTTCTTGATATTCTTTTTGTAATCTTCCTAATTCTTTAATTTGTAATAAGCATAAAGGACAATGTAATCCTCTATAAAAAACTATTAAGTTAAAGCTTTTTGGATTTTCTTTATCTAGATCAAATTCACTATTGTTTGTTAGAGGAAATTTTAGATCAGGAACTTTTGTTCTAGGTATTAGCATTTGTTGAGTTTCTATATAATTAAATATAAATAGCAACTTTATTTATAACTAATCCAAAAGAACTAAACCTTTTTCACAAAAGAAATAATAGCACCCATGGTCGTCAAAAATCCAGCTAAAGGCAAGATTGCAACTGCGTATTTCTTTGGCATATAATTCTCTTTGAATTCAATACCTTGGAAACTAATTTCAAAATACCACATCTCCCAATATTTTCCACGCATACCCTCTACAAGTTCAACTCCATAAATCATCAAGACTATACCAATTACCATAATCATAATTTTCCAGAACTGGCGTATATATAGTGAAAGTCTATTTGGTAATTTTTCATAAATTAAATTTAAAGCTATGTGTTCATTATCTCTAGCTGTCAGAGAAAGTGCTAAAAACATCAACCAAATATTACTTAACACTGTTAGTAGATCACCCCAAACAGGAGGGTTATTGAAAACATATCGCATAATAACGTTATAAAGAGTGAAACCAACCATCGCAGCCAAAAAGAGTGAACACATAGCTTCCAACATACGATGAATAAAACGGTCAAAGTTGTTTAAAAATTTTAACATTTTTAATTACTCAATAGGTTTGGAAGGAACATAGTTAACTCTGGGACAACGAGAATAAAAAACAAAAGTAAAAATAACCCAACTAGATAAGGAATTAGTGCAATGGCTACTTTTTCTAAACGAACTTGCGCTATTGTTGCGGCAGTAAAGTAAGCGACACCAACAGGTGGTGTTACTGATCCTATTAAGAAGCCAACTATTACAACAATAGCTGCTTGAACCTCAGGAAAGCCAGCTTGTGCCATAACATTAACTAATACTGGGCCAACTATAATAATGTTTACCGCGGAGTCCATTACAGTTCCAAGAAGAAAAATAAATAGAATAACTGCTAAAATAAAAATAATCGGAGATTCTGTTAAGCTTAGAAGCCATTGTTCGAGATCACCGATTGCACCTAGAGAGGTAAGCAACCAACTGAAGGGTCCCGATGCAGCTATGATGATAAAAACCATTGCTGAATTACGGAATGCCCGACGAAAAGCACCAGTACAATCTTTCCATTTAATAGTTCGATAAACGAAAACACCTGTAAATAATGCAACCATTGCTGTAATAGCACCAGCCTCAACAACCGATGCCACACCACCCATTACTGAGCCCACTAAAACTAGAGGTATTAAAAGGGCGAATGAGGATCGATATAATTCTTTACCTGCTCGACGTATCGAAAATGGTTCATCACTTCGTTCGAAGTTATATTTAATTGCGAAGTAATGATTGATTATCATAATCGTAATGCCTATCAGCACGCCCGGAACAATCCCAGCTGCAAATAATGCTGCAATCGAAATCTCAGTCGAGTTAGCAAGTACAATCATCATAATACTAGGTGGAATTATCCCTCCAATAGTAGAACTTACGCCTGTAACTGCAGCCGAAAATGCAGCAGGATAGCCAGCTTTTTTCATGGCTGGTAAAACTAATGCTCCAACTGTAGCTGTATCTGCTACGACAGAACCATTCATCCCAGCAAAAAACATACTCACAAGAACATTAACTTGAGCCAACCCTCCTCGAATACGTCCAATTAATGCTCTACTCAAAGCTACTAATCGGTCAGTAATCGTTGCACTTGTCATTAACTCACCTGTTAACATAAAGAACGCAATTGCAGTTAATGGAACTGAGTCAATAGCATTAAACATTTGGCTAGGGATCAAAACAAGCGGTACAGCGTCAGTAAATAGAATATAAACAAATGGTATCAGTATTAATATGAAACCTATAGGAGCGCCCAATAAGATTAAAAGAAGGAGTACTACGAGTAGAATGATACTTTCCATAGTTGTTTATTTGTTATGATTTGTTTTTAGTAAAGATCATCTAGTTCTAAAAACTGAACTAAATGATCTCTACATATTTTTTCGTTGAACGATTTACAGAGCTCCAGCTTTCTCTAACTGAGCTACAAATCCATCCATTCCTTGTTCTAGTAGCACTCTTTTGGCTATCTCTGGTTCAAAAGTACCTTTGGCATCTAACCAAGCACCAATTGCACCTTCTCTCCACTTAGACATTTCTGCTTCAGATGGCACATACCACTCTTTTGCAGATGCTTTAATTGCATCTTCACCATTTTTAATCCAAGCGTTGTCTAACTGGTTGACTTTTTCTCCATAAGCATCAGCTGCTTGGTGTAACCATTTTCTCTGTTGATCAGATAGTGCATTATACTGTTTAGCATCCATTGCTAAAATATTTCCAGACCACATTCCTCCGATCTCAGTGAAATACTTCGCAACTTCATGAAGTTTTGCTACGTGCTGCCATGGACTAGCAACATACTGACCTTCAACTACACCCGACTGTAGGCCTGAGTATAACTGGCTCCAGTCATAAGGTGTTGGAGTTGCGCCCCAATTTTTAACTAGCATGAACTCAACTGGACTCTTGGTAGTACGCCATTTCAGTCCCTTCATATCTCCTGGAACATGAATTGGTTTAGTTGCGTTCCCAAGCTGTCTAAATCCACCACTTGAATATACAGAAAGGCAAATATGACCAGCATTTTCAAGGGCAAGTTTACATTGTCTTTCAGCTAGCCATTCATCTGATATTCTTTTTGCATCTTCAAGTGATTTGAATATAAATGGCAAATCAAAAATCGCTAACTCTGATCCAAAATTACCATAGTTTGCAGTAGAACTAGTCCAAAGCGCTATAAGCCCTTGGTTAGCTTGTTCACCGCATTTCTGTTCAGCGCATAAACTTTTTTGATAATGTGGT
>CABXEK010000013.1 GCA_902511185.1 uncultured Pelagibacteraceae bacterium
AAACTTTATTGGTATGGGTTATTACGGCACTTATACACCTTACGTAATTTTAAGAAATATTTTAGAAAATCCTGGATGGTATACTTCTTATACTCCTTATCAACCAGAAGTGGCACAAGGAAGGTTGGAGATGCTTTTGAATTTCCAACAAATGATAATTGATTTTACAGGTTTGGATATCGCAAATGCATCTTTATTAGATGAAGGAACAGCAGCAGCTGAAGCCGTAGGGTTAAGTTATAGAATTTGTAAAAACGACTCTAATATTGTTTTTGTTTCAAAAGATTGTCATCCACAAACTATTGATGTGATCAAAACTAGAGCTGAGCCATTAGGTTTAACTGTTGTGATTGGAGATGAGGCAACAGATATTAAAGAAGATATTGTATGTGGGATTTTACAATATCCTGGAACGCTTGGTGATATTAAAGATCCAAGTGAAGCAATAAGTAAAATTCATAAAAATAATGGAAAAGCTGTATTAGTTTGTGATTTATTGGCTTTAGCTAAACTAAAAACACCAGCTGAATTAGGAGCAGATATTGCTGTTGGAAGTTCACAAAGATTTGGAATTCCAATGGGATATGGAGGTCCTCATGCTGGCTTCTTTGCAACTAAAGATGAATACAAAAGATCTATGCCAGGTCGTATTATTGGTGTCTCTGTAGATAGACATGGAAACAAAGCTTACAGACTTTCTCTTCAAACAAGAGAACAACACATAAGAAGAGACAAAGCGACAAGTAACATATGTACAGCTCAAGCATTGCTTGCAATTGTATCTGCTGCTTATGCAATTTATCACGGCCCTGATGGTTTGAGAAAAATTGCGGAAAATACCTCTCAATTAGCAAAAAATTTTGCAGATAAAATTAAACAATCTGGTTATGAGCTATATTCAGATCATTTCTTTGACACAGTAACCATTAAGACTTTAGATAAAACAGACTCAATTTTTAGAAATGCGTTACGACAAAATGTAAATATTAGAAAAGTTAATTCTGAGATGCTTTCAGTTGCATTTGATGAGAGAAAAAATGTTTACAGAGCTAATCAGTTATTAAAAATTTTTAATTGTTCAGAAGCAATTAAGGAGAACTTAAATGAAAATCTAAACAATTTACCTAAAAATTTATTAAGAACATCTGAGTATTTAACTCATCCTGTTTTCAACAGTTATCACTCAGAAACAGATATGCTTAGATACCTTAAAAAGTTAGAGGATGCTGATATTGCACTTAATAGATCAATGATTGCTTTAGGCTCATGTACTATGAAGTTAAATGCAGTTGCAGAAATGATACCAGTTACATGGAGAGAGTTTTCTGAACCACATCCTTTTGCTCCAGTAGAACAAATGGAGGGGTATAGAACTTTATTTACTGATTTAAAGAATTGGCTTAGATCTATAACAGGTTTTTCAGGAGTGTCATTACAACCCAATGCTGGTGCTCAGGGAGAATTTGCGGGTTTAATGGTTATAAAAAAATACCATGAAAACAACGGAGAAAAAAATAGAAACGTTTGTTTAATACCAAGCTCAGCACATGGAACAAACCCAGCTAGTGCACAAATGGTAGGTATGAAAGTAGTAGTGATTAAATGTGATGAGCATGGAAATGTTGATATTGAAGATCTAAAAGAAAAAGCAAAAACTCATTCAGAAAATCTTTCTGCATTAATGGTTACCTATCCATCTACTCATGGAGTTTTTGAAGAAAAAATTTCTGAAATATGTGAACTTATTCATGAAAACGGAGGTCAAGTTTATATGGATGGTGCAAATTTAAATGCCCTTGTTGGAATTGCAAAACCTGGAAAATTTGGTCCAGATGTTTGTCATATTAATTTACATAAAACTTTCTGTATTCCGCATGGTGGAGGAGGACCAGGAATGGGACCAATTGCATGTAAAAGACATTTAGAAGTTTATTTACCAAATCATTCTGTAATTAAAGATTGCGGACCTGTTACAGGTATGGGTGCAGTTTCCGCAGCTCCCTGGGGAAGTTCTAGTATTTTATCTATATCTTGGATGTATATAAAAATGATGGGATCAGAAGGACTTAAAAAAGCTTCACAAGTTGCAATTTTAAATGCAAATTATGTGGCTCATAAATTAAAAGACACATTCCCTATATTATATAAAGGTAAAAATGGAAATGTTGCTCATGAGTGCATCATTGATATTAGAAAAATAAAATCTGAAATAGGGATTACAGAAGAAGATATTGCAAAAAGATTAATCGATTTTGGTTTTCATGCTCCAACTATGTCATGGCCAGTAGCAGGTACGATGATGATAGAACCTACAGAGAGTGAAGGATTACAGGAAATTGATAGGTTCTGCAATACTCTAAAAAAAATCAAAGAAGAAATTGATAAAGTTGAGTCGGGAGAATACGACAAAGTTGATAATCCAATTAAAAACTCACCACATACTCATGTCGAGTTAATTGCAAACAAGTGGGAACATAAGTATGAAAGAGAGGAAGCGGCATATCCTTCTGAGTTTTTAAAACAGATTAAATACTGGCCACCAGTTGCAAGAGTTGATAATGTGTATGGAGATAAAAACTTAGTATGTTCATGTCCATCAATAGATGAATATAAAGATACTGCTGCATAGAATAACTTATTAATGAAAATTGCTGTAATTGGGTCAGGTATATCTGGATTAAGTTCAGCATATTATCTTTCAAAAAAACACAAAGTTGATCTGTTTGAGAAACAAGATCGTTTTGGAGGACATTCATACACTTTAGATATTAAACTTAATGATAAAGAAAAAGTTGCTGTCGATATTGGGTTTATGGTTTTTAATAAAGTTACATATCCAAACTTAATCAACTTTTTTAAAGAAAATGAAATTGAAATTGAAAAAAGTGACATGTCATTTTCAGTAACCGTTAAAGGCACAAATATTGAGTATTGTGGTAAAGGCTTAAATGGTATTTTTTCTAATAGAGGCAACTTGTTTAATACAAGGTTTGTAAAAATGTTTTTTGAAATTATTAGTTTTTATAAAAATTGTGAAAAATTAAATTCAAACTCAGTTGAAAAAATTACATTAGGTGAATATTTAAACAAAATTGGAAAATCTAAATATTTTATTGATTATCACATAATACCTATGGTCTCAGCAATATGGTCAATGCCTCCATATGAAGCTTCACAAATGCCATTAGTGTTCTTTTTAAATTTTTTTAAAAATCACGGACTATTTAAACTTAAAAATAGACCTCAATGGTTTACGGTTGCTAATCGAAGTAAAACTTATGTTAATAAAATACTTTCTAAAATAAGTGGAGAATATTTTAAAAATTATGAAATTAACAAGATTATTAGGAACAAAAATGGTGTTCAAATTTATTATGGTTCAGACAGTGAATTTTTTAATTATGACAAAGTTGTGTTAGCATCACATGCAGATGAAAGTTTAAAAATTATTTCAGATAGTACAAATGAGGAAAAAGAGATTTTAAGTAACTTTAAATATAAACCAAATAAAGCAATTATTCATTCTGATGAAAGTGCCATGCCAAAAAATAAGAAAGCTTGGTGCTCATGGAATTCATCGTTAAATCCTGAGAATAAGGAGCAATCGTCAGTCACTTATTGGCTTAATCAATTACAAAATCTTAAAATTAAACATAATATATTCTTAACGATAAACCCTTTTTTCAAGATAGATCAGGATAAAATATTCAATGAAATTGATTTTACCCATCCATATTATGATGATAATGCATTACAAAATCAGTCTAATTTAAAATCAATTCAAAATGTTAATAATACTTTATTTACTGGAAGTTATTTTGGTTACGGATTTCATGAAGATGGAATAAAATCTTCAATAGAAATGCTTAAAACCATCAATGATTAATTCAGCTATTTATAACGGACAAGTAATTCACAAAAGATTTAAGCCAAAAGTTCACTACTTTAAGTATAAAGTATTTTCTCTTTTGCTAGATCTTTCAGAACTAGAAATATTAGATAAAAAAGTTAATTTTTTTTCATTCAATAAATTTAATTTAATTAGTTTTCATGAAAAAGATCATGGTGAAAGAGACGGAAGTTCACTAAAATTATGGGTACAAAAAAACTTAGAAAAAAATAACATCCAAAACACGGATATAAAAATTAAAATTTTATGTTATCCAAGAATTTTTGGATTTGTATTTAATCCATTAAGTGTCTTTTACGTCTACAACTTAGAGGATAAATTAATTTCAATTTTGTATGAAGTTAAAAATACATTTGGTGAACAACACACATATATTTTTAAAGTATTAAAAGATACAAAATTAATACAAAATAATTGTTCAAAAAAATTTCATGTTTCACCATTTATTGAAATGAATTGTAATTACTTTTTTAGATTATTAAAGCCGGGTAATAAAATTTCAGTTATAATTGATCAATATGATAGCGAAGATAAGATTCTATATGCTTCTCAAGATGGGATTAGAAGTGATTTTAACACAAAATATTTAATTAAATCTTACTTAAAACACCCAATAATGACATTTAAAATTATATTAGCGATACATTATGAAGCGTTTAGATTATGGGCAAAAGGAATTAAGTTTATTAAAAAAAAGATTAAAATTAAGAATAATATAACAATTGAAAATTAATGATTTTACATAGAATAGCTGACAAAATTATTTTTAATATTCTTAAAAGGATAAGAGTAGGCTATTTAGAAATTACCTCAATATCTGGCGAGCTTTTAAAATTTGGAAATTATGAGGACAAACTCAAAGCAGATTTAAAAATTAAATCATCAGCTCTAAGCTATAATTTAATTAAAGGTGGAAGTGTTGGTCTAGCAGAAAGTTATATGAAGAACGAGTTTGAGACAAGTAACTTATCTAATCTAATTGAATTAGCAGCACGAAATATTAATATTGTGCATAAATTTGCAGGGATATTAGATTTAAAATTTTTAAACTTTATTAAAAATAAATTCATCAAAAATACAAAAAGTAGAAGTAAGGAAAATATCGCTAAACATTATGATCTTGGAAATGATTTTTTTTCGCTTTGGCTTGATAAAACTCTTACATATTCAAGTGCAATATTTGATGAACAAAATAAAGATTTAGCAGAGGCTCAAAACAATAAATATCAAAAATTAATTAATCTAATCCAGCCAAACAATGGAGATAAAATTCTTGAGATAGGCTGTGGATGGGGTGGGTTTGCTGAATATTTGGGTAAAAATTATGATGTTAAATTAGATTGTATTACTATTTCAAAAAAACAATTTGAGTATGCTAAAGAGAGAATTCATAACTGTGGACTTAATGAAAAAGTAAATATTGAAATTAAAGATTATAGAGATTTAAACAGTAAATATAACTCGATTGCATCAATTGAAATGATTGAAGCAGTGGGTCAAAATTATCTAGAGAGTTATTTTAAAACTATAAAAGACAATTTGTCTGACGGTGGTAAAGCTGCAATACAAGCAATAACAATTGATGATAGTCTTTATGATAGATACAAAAATAAACAAGATTTCATCCAAAAGTATATTTTTCCAGGAGGTTTTTTGCCAAATAAAAACACTATAAACAAACTTGTATCTAAGAATGGACTTAGTGTTAATTCATATATTTCATATGCCGACCATTATGCAGATACACTAGCAATTTGGAGAGATGAATTTAACAAAAAGTGGAGTTTAATTAAAGATCAAGGTTTTGATTTAACCTTTAAAAGAATGTGGGAATTTTATCTCTCATATTGTGAAGCAGGATTCAAATCAAAAAACATTGACTTAATTCAATTCTCACTTCAAAACAAATAACATATACTGGAGACACTAATGCGTCATAAAAATATATTTAGATCAATTTTATTGATAATTTCAATATTCTTAATTACAAGTTGTTCAAATAATAGTGCTATGAAACCTGAAGATTTTAAAAATAAAGAGCCAAGATTAATCATTGAAGAATATATGACAGGAAATGTAAAGGCCTGGGGTGTATTACAAAATAGATCTGGAAAAGTTACAAGACAATTTTCTGCTGATTTAAATGGAACTTGGGATGGAAAAAAATTAATTCTTAAAGAAAAATTTAATTGGGATGATGGAGAAGTTCAAGATAGAGAATGGACAATAAATAAAATAGATGAAAATAATTATGAAGGTACAGCAGGAGATGTTGTGGGAAAAGCAAAAGGTTATTCTTATGGACCAGCCTTTAAATTTGAATATGTTTTATTAGTACCTGTAAAAGGCAAGGAGATGAAAATCACATTTGATGATTGGATTTTTAAACAAGATGACCGAGTTGCAATTAATAGAGCTACTATGACAAAATTTGGATTTAAAGTAGCTGAATTAACTGTTGTATTTGTAAAAGATTAATTATTTTTTCTGATATTTAGTTAGTCTGCCAACTAAACCAAAATAAATTTTACTCGGTAAAAAACTTAAAAGTTTTAATGTGATTGTTAATGCTTTTGGAAAATGTATTTCAAATATATCTTTGTTAATTAACCCATCATAAATTTGATCGGCGGCATATTCTGGTGTTTTTAAAAATGGCATTTTAAAATCATTTTTAGCTGTCATTGGCGTTTTAATAAAACCTGGAGAAACTAAACAAACACGAACATTATCTCTTTTAAAATCAAAATATAAACTTTCAGCTAAGTTATTTAGAGCAGATTTGGAAGGGCCATAACCAGTTGAGTTTGGCAGTCCTCTGTATCCTGCTATTGATGACACTATGGTAATAATTCCACTTTTTTTATTTTTGAAATATTCTTCTACAGCCTTGATGCTATTTACAGTTCCAAAAAAGTTTACTTTAAATACATTTTCAATTTGATCTACATCTATATTTTTTTCTTTTTTAGGGTTCCATGTACCAGTTGAAAAAAAACATATATCAATATTTTCAAACTTATTTTTAATTTCATTAAATACTTCTTTACATTTATATTTGTCTGTCACATCAAGTGGAAAAGCAGAGATATTTTCATATGAATTTGAAAGCTCACTTAATAATTCTACTCTTCTTGCAGATACAGCTACATTCCAACCTTTATTTGCAAATTTAATTGCTAAAGCTCTACCAATTCCAGTGCTACCACCAGTTATCCAAATAGTTTTTTTACTCATTTTTTGTTATGTATTATTAACATGATTAAAAATAAATTATTAACATTTATATTGTTTCTTCTCATTACTTTTTCAGCTTCCTTGATTGGAGGTTTGGCCACAATTAATTTTATGAATCCTTGGTATTCATTATTGAATAAACCAATATTCAATCCACCAGACTGGGTGTTCGGTCCTGTTTGGACTATTTTGTACATTATGATGACTATTTCGATATGGCTTTATTGGCATACAAAAAATAGAGAAATGAATACTATTTATATTTATTTCATACACTTAGTTTTTAATGCAACTTGGAGTATAATCTTTTTTGCACTTCATAATATGATTTTGGCTTTAGTTGTATTAGTCATATTAATAGCATTGATTATCAATCTTATTCTAAGGTTTAGACGCGTCAAGATGATAAGCGCTTATTTAATGATTCCATATTTACTTTGGTGCAGCTTTGCACTAGTTCTCAATATAAGTTTAATTATTTTAAATTAATTATGGATGATGTAGTTGTAATTGGTGGGGGTATCATAGGGGCTGCTACAGCCTATTTTCTATCTAAAGAAGGTAGAAAAGTAAAAGTAATTGAAAGAGATCCAACTTATAAAACAGCTTCTTTTCCTTTATCATTAGGCGGATTTAGAAGACAATTTTTTCAAAAGGAAAATATTTTACTTGGTAAATTTGCTAGAGAATTTATTTTTCAAATTCCTGATCTTCTAAAAACTGAAAAAAACCCTAACCCTACTGCAAGCATGGTTACTAATGGATATTTATTGATGTTTGGTCCCGAACATGCTGAAGAACAATATAGAGCTTTAGAGAACCATAAAGCATGTGAAGCTGGAACAAAAAATATTAAAGGTACAGAGTTATCTAAAGTTTTTCCATATATTAACAGCGAAGGTATCGAAACAGCAACTTATACTGATAATCAAAGTGAAGGGTGGATAGACCCTTTTATGTTTCATAGCGCACTTAAAAGTAAGGCAATAGAACTTGGAGCTGAATTTATTAAAGGCGAAGTAAAAAGTATTTCTGAAATTAAAGCTAAAACAATTGTATCGGCAGCAGGATGTTGGACTAAGGAACTTTTAGAAGACATTCCGGTAGTTCCTCAAAAACATACGGTTTTTAGAGTAAAATGCCCGAAGTATATAAAAGAGATGCCTTTAACTGGTGATTTAACAACAGGAGTTTATTGGAGACCAGAAGGTGGAGAATATTTAGCTGGATCACCAAATTCAGTATTTGATGCTACTGATTTGGAACCAGCCTGGAATGATTTTGAAGAATTAGTATGGCCTGCATTAGCACAAAGAATACCAGCGTTTGAAGAATTAAAACTTACAGGGGGTTGGGCAGGCTTCTATGACTGTAATAAACTAGATAATAACGCAGTTGTAGGCAAACATCCAAAGTTTGATAATGTTTACATGGCATCTGGTTTTACAGGAAGAGGATTGATGCAAGCTCCAGGAATTGGTAGAGCATTAACTGAATTAATTACAACTGGCTCTTACCAAACAATTGATATTAGTGATTTTGCAGTTGAAAGAGTACTTGGAAATAGTGCTAGACCTGAACCTTACGTTTTATAATTTTAAGTTCCACAAAAAGTTTGGTAATTTTGGTTGTTAGATGGTGTTTGAAATTTTTCAATATTAATTTGTTTTGTATAAGGTTTTTTTAGGATAGACAATAAATCATACATTGGTTTTAGATCATTATTATTTGCAGCCTCTAAAGCTTCTTCTACTTTATGATTTCGAGGAATAACAATAGGATTATTTTTTTTCATAAGTTCTAAAGAATTTTCTTTAGACCCACCATTGATTAAAATTCGTTTTTCCCAATTCTTAGACCAGTCTATAAAATCTTTATCTTTGTATATTTGATCTTGAATAGAATTAATATTCATTAAATAGCAAAAAGTATTAGTATAATCTGCTTGATTTGATTGCATCCAATTTAATAAGTTATTAGTTAGTTCTAAATCATCTTTGTCTTCACCAAATAAACCAAGTTTATCCCTCATCATATTAAGCCATTTAATTTCATAAATATTTTGAAAATTATCAATGATTTCAGTTGCTATCTTAATTGCCTGGTCTTCGTTTTTGTCAATTAATGGTATTAAACACTCAGCTAATCTTGCTAAATTCCATTTGGTAATCGGGGGTTGATTTAAAAATGAATATCTACCAAATTTATCTATGGAGCTAAAAACTGTTTTTGGATCATAATGATCCATAAATGCACATGGACCATAATCAATAGTTTCACCTGATAAAGTCATATTATCAGTATTCATCACTCCATGAATAAAACCTACACGCATCCAATTGATAACAAGTTGACATTGTTTTTCCATTACAAGACTTAATAAATCTAGCGCTTTATTTTTAGAAGATTGAATTTCTGGGTAATGTCTATCAACGGTATAATCTACTAGTGTGGTTAAATCATTTATATTTTGTTTAGCTGCAATATATTGGAACGTTCCAACTCTTATATGACTGGATGCTACTCTAGTTAATATTGCAC
The DNA here is from genome assembly GCA_902511185.1 of uncultured Pelagibacteraceae bacterium. Classification (GTDB taxonomy): domain Bacteria; phylum Pseudomonadota; class Alphaproteobacteria; order Pelagibacterales; family Pelagibacteraceae; genus Pelagibacter. Next base: position 9,689 of record CABXEK010000013.1, read on the forward strand.
CAGGCAATAAATTTTCTCTTACCACTTTTTCTCCAGTACTAACTACAGCCAAACTCCTTGTAGTAGGGATATTCAAAGCATGGATTGCTTCACTAATAATATATTCTCTCAGCATTGGTCCTAAAACTGCACGACCATCACCACTTCTTGAAAAAGAAGTTCTCCCAGAACCCTTGAACTGTATATCAAAACGTTTGGTATTATTGACTAAATGCTCACCTAGAAGAACTGCTCTTCCATCACCAAGCATTGTAAAATGACCAAATTGATGACCAGCATATGCTTGAGCAATTGTGTTTGTATCGTTTGGTAAAACGTTTCCTGAAAATAGTTTTGATAAATCTTTATTATCTATTTTTGAAAAATCTAAGTTTAAATCTTCTGCTAGTTTCTCGTTTAAGATTACTAAATTTGGATCATGTACAGGAGTTGGTTTTATTTCTTCTCTAAATGTTTTAGATAGTTTTGAATATGTATTATCAAAATGCCAACCAATGGTCATTTTAATTAATTAACTTCAGCTTGATTTTCTTTTGGTTTAACTTCTGTTTTAAACTGATTTGAAATTTTTTGAACTTCTACTGAAGACACTTTGTATTCTGCACACATAGTTTCCTCGTCTTTACCATGACCTGTAACCATATTAACCATATGTTCTGGAAAGTGGAATGTGGTAAATACAATTCCTTCTTTAACTTTATCAGTTACTTCAACTTTTAAAGCAACTTCACCTCTTCCTGAATATAATCTTCCAATATCACCTGTGTTAATATCTCGATGCGCTGCATCTTTAGGGTGAATTAAAAGCACATCTTCATCTACAATATTAATATTTTTAGTTCTTCTTGTCATAGTTGCTGCATTATAGTGCTGCAACACTCTACTAGTTGTTAAAATTAGTGGATAATCTTTTTTATTAGTTTCTATTTCAGTAGACTCTTTCCAGTCAAAATTCTTAAGTCTTCCTTTTCCAAGTTTAAACGTTTCTGTATGAAGTATTTGTGTATCTGTTCCATCTTCTTGAACTGGCCATTGTAATCCAAGTTTTCCAAGTCTTTCTCTAGTTACTCCTTTAAAGAATGGAACAACATCTGCAATTTCTTTTAAGACTTGATCTGCATCATAAGTAGGTTGATCAAATCCAAGTTTTTGCATCATATCAGTTACAATAACACCATCAGGTTTTGTACCGGGTAGTGGTGGAACTGCTCTATTAACTCTTTGAATTCTTCTCTCTGTGTTTGTAAATGTACCATCTTTTTCTAGGAAAGTTGTTCCTGGTAAAACCACAGTCGCTAGTTTTGCCGTCTCACTCATAAATATTTCTTGAACCACTAAAAGCTCTAATGAGTTCATTGCTTCAACAACATGAGCACTGTTAGGATCTGTTTGAACTATATCTTCTCCAATAATCCATAATCCTTTTAATTCTTTATCAATTGCAGCCTCAAACATTTGAGGAATTTTCAAACCTGGTTTAGTAGGATGAGTAACACCATATTTTTCTGTGTAAAATTTTTGATTTTTTTCATCCGCCACTTCAAAGTAACCTGCACCTTGGTGAGGTTGGCAACCCATATCAGCAGCACCTTGAACATTATTCTGTCCTCTTAGTGGGTTTACACCGACACCTTTTCTGCCAATATTTCCAGTAATCATTGCAAGATCTGCAATTAACATCACTGTTTTTGATCCTTGTTCTTGTTCAGTAACTCCTAAACCGTGGAATTCCATTGAATTTTTAGCAGTTGCGTAAGCAATAGCTGCTTCTTTAACTAATTGTTTATCCACACCTGCAACTTTTGCTAAATGATCAACATCTTGTCTCTCAATTTCTTTTAAAAAATTATCAAATCCTTCAGTTCTGTCTCTTACAAAGTCTTTATTATATAATTTTAATTTTATAATAAAGTGAAGCATCATATTAAGAACAGCAACGTTAGTTCCAGGTCTTAGTTTAATATGATAATCTGCAAGTTTTGCTAATTCTGTAGTTACTGGATCAAGTACAATTAATTTTTTACCTTTCATCACTTGTTGTTTTATTTTTGCACCCGTTACAGGGTGAGCGTTAGTTGGATTAGCACCAATAACTATAAAACAATCTGCATGGTATATATCTTCAGTAGAATTAGTTGCAGCACCTGTTCCAAAAGTTTGTTGCATTCCCCAAGCTGTAGGTGAGTGACAAATTCTTGCACAACAATCTACACTGTTAGTTCCAACAGCTGCTCTAATCATTTTTTGAAATACATAATTTTCCTCATTAGTACATCTTGCTGATGAAATACCTGCAAATGCATCAGGACCATTGTCTTTAACAATCCTATTCATTTCTTTTTTAATAAAATCATAAGCTTCATCCCATGAAGCTTCTTCAAATTTTCCATTTCTTTTTATCAATGGAGTTTTTAATCTGTCAGGATGCTCGTAAAAACTAAAAGCATATCTACCTTTGATACAAGTGTGACCCGCATTTACTTCAGTTTCTTTTGGAGTATCAATTGCTACAACTTTTTCATCTTTAATTGATGCTTCCAAATTACAACCAACACCACAGTATGAACAAGTTGTTCTAACTTTTTTATCTACAGCTGCTGACTTTGATTGAAACACATCTGAGATTGCATCTGTTGGACAAGTGTGAGCACAAGCTCCACATGATACACAAGAACTATCTCCAAACATCATATCATTATCTGTAGTAATTCTTGACTCAAATCCTCTGCCACTCATTGTTAGAACAAAAGAACCTTGAATTTCATCACAAGCTCTAACACATCTTCCACAATTAATGCAGTTATCTAAATTCATTCTCATATAATCATGAGAAATATCTCTTGGAATACCTTTATGTTGTTTAGGACTATTGTATCTATGATCTGAAATTCCTAAATCATTAGCAACTGTTTGAAGTTCACAATTATTATTTACTTCACAACTGTCACATTCCATCGGGTGATCTGTTAAAACTAATTCAACAATATTTTTTCTAAGACTTGTGATAGCTTCATTGGATGTAAAGATATGTTGGTTTTCAGCAACTGGAGTATGACAAGATGCAACCATTCTTGTTGGACCATCTTTTTCTAAAGCAACTTCAACTGAACAAACTCTACAAGCACCATAAGGAGCTAAATTTGGATCATCACAAAGAGTTGGAACTTTTTTTTCTCCAACATAACTTTTAACAAATTTTAATATAGATGTGTGATTGGCACCGATTTCATACGGTTTTCCATCGATATAAGCTATTTTTCTTTTTTCTGAACTCATTAATTATCTTTTACCATATCATTTTTCATTTCTTCTCCAAAGTACTTAAGAATATTTATGATTGGAGTAGGGATGGCTCCACAAAGAGCACATAAACAGCCTTTTTGCATTGTAACAAGCAATTCGTTAAGTAATTTAAGGGGTATTTTAGCAGTTCCTTTCTTAGCTTGGTCAAACATCTCTTTTCCTCTATACGATCCAAGTCTTCCAGGAAAACATTTGCCGCACGACTCTTCAGCTGAGAATTCAAATAAGTGATGAATGTATTCAGCCATAGAAAAATCTTTTGGAATACTTACTACACTTGCGTGTCCTAACATAAAACCTTTTGCAGTAAACTCCTGAAAGTCTAAGTTCAAATTTTCTATTTCATTTAATGGGACAACACCTCCCAAAGGCCCTCCTATCTGAAATGCTTTAACAGGTTCTTTGTATCCTCCACCAATTTCATTGAATATTTTTTTCATGGGTGTTCCCATATCAATTTCATAAACACCTGGATTATTAAAAAAACTATCAAGGCAAACAAGTTTGGTACCTGCAGATTTTTTGTTTCCAATAGAAGAAAATTTTTCTGAACCATTAATTAAAATACCAGTTGCTGCTGCTAAGGTTTCAACATTATTCACAACTGTTGGTTTTTTATATAAACCTTCTGTAACTGGAAAAGGAGGTCTTACATCTACTTCAGCTCGTCTTCCTTCTATAGATGCAATCAAAGCAGTTTCTTCTCCACAAATATAAGCACCTTGACCAATACAAATACCTAGATCAAAAGAAAAATCAGTTCCTAAAATATTATCGCCTAATAAATTTAATTTTTTTAATTCATTAATACAACCATTGATAGCTTCAATAGATTTAGGATATTCTCCTCTTATGTATAAGACACCTTCATCACTTCCAATTACCATTCCACAAAGGACCATACCAAAGATAACTTTTAGCGGTTGATCTTCTAATAAATATCTATCTGAAAATGCACCAGAGTCACCCTCGTCTGCATTACATAGTACATATTTTTTATCTCCTTTTGCTTTACTACAAAAATCCCATTTCATTCCAGTTGGGAATCCAGCACCACCTCTTCCAGTAAGATTAGACTCTAATAGTGTTTTAATAATTTCTTGTTTGTCTGTTTTTAAAAATTTACTTAATTGCTCTTTAAATTGATCAGTCGATGATAATTTATCATCCATTAAAAAACTTGTTGTTGCATAACTTTTTGAGAAAAATTTATCTTGTTTAATTTCTTCACCTTTTAAAATTTGATCAATTTTTTCTATGTCTTTTCCCGCATAGTTTTCACCATCATAATGAAAAGCATTATTTTCATAGCAATGTCCTAGGCAAAACATTTCTCCAACTTTATCATCACCTAATTTTTCTTTTAAAGTATCTTTTAATTTTTCTTGGGTTCCTGCACACATACAAGCACTTCCATTACAAACAAATGCTTTTTTCTCTCTATGAGAAGGTCTTAAAAATTCGTAGAAACTTTCTGCACCATGAAGAGTGGAAACACCTAAGTTATGTTCTTTAGCAATTTCTTTAATATCTTTTGGGGTATCACTTAGAGTATTTTCAGATATTTGCTTAAATAGGTTATCTTTTAAGCCTATTCTACCTGATAAATTACTTATGTTTTTTGACACAATTACCCTCTTTTTTTATTAGCCCACAATAACTTTTTTGTTATTTGTGTAAATATTAAAACTATCCCTCTTTACGAAACCTACAAGGGTAATGTCAAATTTATTCGCTAAATCTATAGCAAGACTAGTTGGCGCACCAACGCCAATCATTATTCCAATATCAGTCATTAAAACCTTTTGAACAAGTTCAAAATTTAGCCGTCCAGAGCAAGTTATGAATTGGTTTAAGGGATTAATTTGCCCGTTAACTAAAGTACAACCAATAAGCTTATCTAGAGCATTGTGACGACCTACATCCTCTTTGACAGAGATCAAATCACCTTTGCTATTAAACAAGCCACTTGCATGAATACCACCAGTTTTACTAAATTCAGATTGATTTTCTCGAAGTATTGAAGGGGATTCAATTATAATTTCTTTAGATATTTTAGGCTGATCTGGATTTGTCTTATTATTTTTGATGATTTCCAAAGCATCTAATGAAGATTTACCACAAACACCACACGAGGAGTTTGTCATAAAATCTCTCTTAATCTTTGAGATATTAATATTTTCTGAATTATTTAAAGTTGCTAATATTTTATTTTGAATATTATATTGACCAACTTTATCACCCAAACTTTCTATACGGTCGATATCTTTAATATCTTTTATTAATTGTTCATTGAAAAGAAAACCTCGCACCAAATCTTCATCATCACCAGGAGTTCGCATAGTAATGGATAAAATTCTTGTAACCCAATCGTTTTTTTCTTTAAATTTTATAGAAATTTCTAATGGCTCCTCAATAGAAACTAAATCATCGATATTTTCGAATCTACCAGAATGATATTTTGAAACTTTATATTTTGAATTCATGAGTTAATTTAATGGATAATTTTTTCTAAGAATAAATTTGTTTATCAAAATAGCTAATAATAAAATTATGATACAACCAAAAATTATTGGACTTATTAAATATTCATAAGAAACACTTCCAATTATTACTATAATAGGATTTCCTCCTGCAGGTGGGTGAACTACATTAAATAAAATCATTAAAGAAACGCCAGTACCCACTGCAAGTGCAATATTTATATAAATTGGTAAAGGTATATAGTTTACAAAAATTACTCCAACTAATGCTGTTAATAGATGACCAAAAAAAACATTCTTGGGTTGAGCAAATGGACTTTCTGGAAAACCAAATAATAAAACCATCGAAGAACCAAAAGAACCAGCAAGAAAATACCCCAATGTACTTTTATAAGTAAGAACAGTTAAGACACCAATTGTAAAAGCTGAAAAAAAACCTGCAATTAATGCTTTTTGTAATATTGGTTTAGTAATTTTAATCATTAAGTTTTTAAAGCTTTTAAAACTGTTCTAAGAGGTAGCAACAAACATTCTTTCCTTGCAATATTTTTTTTATCTAAAATTTCTTTAAAATCTTTCCAATGTTTTTCTAAAACAGTTTTTACATCGGTAAATAAATTTTCACTCGATATTGCAAAAGACTTGATTTCTTCTACATTTTTATCTTTTATCTTTCTCGAGAGTAAGCTAACCGAGGCCTGGCAATATATACAAGATTTACATTGATATCCCATATCTTTTACTACATCATCTTTAACAACTAGGCTGATTTCCATTTCATCTCCACATAAAGGATTTTTGTGTTTTGATTTATGTGTAAAATTCTCAATAACTTTATTGTTTTTAGTATGAGAGGCTATTTCTAAAATTCTAAGATCCATTATATTTCTTTAATTAAAGTCTTAATGTTTTATATTTTCTAAATGGATCATAGCAAGATTTTAGGCACAGTACTAGCCGGCGGAAAGTCTCAAAGATTTGGAGAAGATAAATCACAAGTTCAATTAGGTGACAAATTATTGATAGATTATGTTCTTACTGAAATTATCGATGTATTTAATGAGATTGTCATCATCTCCAATAATCTCATAAAATTCAATCAATCTGAAAAAGTTTCATTAATTAAGGATTTTAAAAATAATTTAGGACCACTTGGAGGTGTTTTGTCTGCAATGAAATGGATTAAAGAAAACAATAAAGACTATCAGTGGATTTCTACTTTCCCAACCGATACCCCATTTTTTAAAAAACAAATATTAGAAGATTTCCTTAAAAAAATTAAAGTAGGAGATAGTAAACTTTTCTTTATTAAATCAAATAACACAAGACATAATATATTTGGTTTATGGTCTATTGATTTAATAAATAGATTAGAAGAAGATTTAGAAAATGGCGATAGAAAAGTTGAAAATTGGGCCAATAGTGTTGGTGTAAAAATAATTAATATGAATTTTGAAAAAAATGATCCATTCTTTAATATCAATACAAAAGAAGATTTAGAGAAAGCTAAAAAATATATTTTATGATTAGTTATAAGAATTCTAAAAATATTTTAAAAAAAGGCGCTATTAAGATTAAGGATGAGAAAATTAAAAGTATTAAGTCTTTAAATAGAGTTTCATCATCAAATATATATTCAACTATAAATTATCCAACTGGAGATAATGCTGCCTTTGATGGTTTTGCAATTAATTCAAAAGACACAAAAAATATCAAAAAACAATCTAATCAAAAATTTAAAATTATTGGATCAATTGCAGCTGGAGTAAAACCTTTTAAAAAAAAGGTTGTTAAATTTAATGCTGTTGAAATTATGACAGGAGCAATCATTCCTAAAGGTTTTGATACTATTATTCCAATAGAGCAAATTGTTTTTTTCCCCAACAAGGAAAATGCAAAATATATTTTAGTAAATAAAAAAATAACTAAATATAATCATATTAGATTTAAAGGATCTGATTATAAAAAAGGAGAATTGGTAGTTAAAAAAAACACAATCATTCAACCCAATCATATTCTAGCTTTTAAATCTCTTGGAATTAAAGAGATTTCTGTAAAAAAAAAAATTAATGTTTTATTTTTTTCAACTGGAAACGAAATATCTAATTCAGATAACATTCCAGATTGGAAAGTAAGAAACTCTAATAATCATTACATTAAAAATTTAGATAAAAATTTTTTATTCAATTTTAAAAATGGTGGAATACTAAAAGATAACCATGAAAAAGTTTTTAAATATAAAATAACTAAAATGTTAAAATCTAGTACTGATATTATTGTAACTTCAGGTGCAGTTTCAGCTGGTAAATTTGATTTTGTTCCAAATGTTATCAGGTCATTTAAACTATCTAATTATTTTAAAAGTGCTGCGATCAGGCCAGGAAAACCAATATTGTTTGCAAAGGTTAAGGGAAAACAAAAAGCAATTTTTGGTCTACCAGGAAATCCTATGTCCTCAGCTGCTTGCTTTAGATTTTTTGTATACCCTTACATAGAAAACATATTAGGTCTCAGTAATGAAAAACCTCTTAAAGCTATTTTGAAAAATGATTTTTTTAAGAAGAAAAACTATACTAGATTTGCTAAAAGTAAATTGAGCACAACTAAAAATGGAAAAATAGTAGTTGAAATTCTCAGAGGACAAGAGTCATTTAGAATAAAATCATTTGTAAAATCGAATATTTGGACATTATTACCAGCCGGCAAGACTAAATTTAAAAAAGGTGAAATTGTTGATTGTTTTTTTCCAAACCACTCTAATTCAACCCTGTTATAAAGTATGTCATTTTTGTTGTAGTTAAATCTATTTAGAATTAAATATCTGAATATGTTTGAGCTTAGAAATCCTAAAATTGCTGTACCTGTTGTTTTATTTGCAGGTCTCATTTGGTCATTTGGACCTTTAGTTGTTAGATATATGGATGATCCACATTTAATTCCTTGGCAGTATATTTTTGGTAGGGGATTAACAATTTTTATTTTATTGAATTTGTACTTGTTTTTTGAAGAAGGTAAAAATTTTTATAAAAATTATTTTAGAATAGGTGTGTCAGGTTTGATTGGAGGTTCAGGGCTTGGTATAGCAATGATCTCTTTCATGTTTTCAATTACAAACACTAGTGCTGCAATAACTTTACTTTGTTTAGCAGCAATGCCATTTTTTACAGCTTTACTTGCTTTTTTATTCTTAAAAGAAAAAATATCTTTAAATGTCTGGATTTCAATTTTAATTGCAACAATTGGTATTGTTATTATGGCTATAGGCAATACTTCAGATGCTTCTTTAATTGGATTTGTTTTTGGCATGACATCTTCAATTGGTTTCGCAGTATTTTCTGTAACTTTAAGATGGCGCAAAGAAACACCAAAATTTACAACAACAGCATTTGCTGGTTTTTTTTGTTTTACTTTTGCTTCAATTGTAATTTTAAGCAATGATTATGTTTTCTTTGCAACAAGTTATAATAGTTCACTTTTTTCTCTTCATGGTACTTTGGTTTGTTTAGGATTAATTTTATATTCAATTGGATCTAAAGCTATTCCTGCAGCTGAATTAACTTTATTATCTTTAACAGAAGTAATAGGTGGAATATTTTGGGTATGGTTACCTATATTTGGTATTAACGAAGTACCTTCTACTAATACTATTATTGGTGGTTTTTTTCTTTTTATATCTCTTACATACTACAGTTTAGTAATGAGATGGAACAAGAGATATATTGGCTTAAATTAATTTTATGGAAAGACCAGATTTTTTTACATTAAAAAATGGAAAAAAAGTTAAACTTCCTTTTTCAAATACTGAATATGATAGAAGAGTAAAAAATTTAAGAACAGTCATGGATAAAAATAATCTTGATATGGTTATTTTAACATCAATGCACAACATTGCATATTACACAGGATTTATTTATTGTTCTTTTGGCAGACCTTATGGTTGTGTAGTAACAAAAAATAAAATCTCAACAATTTCAGCAAATATTGATGCCAGTCAACCTTGGAGAAGATCACACTGTGATAATGTAATTTATACAGATTGGAAAAGAGATAATTTTTTAAGAGCAATAGTCTCTATTATTGGGAGAGATGATCCTCCAAAAAATATTGGTTTAGAAAATGATCATGTCACTATAGATATGAAAGAAAAAATAGGGTCTATTTTTACATTTTCTGTTTTCAGCGATATTTCTAAAGATTTGATGCAACTAAGAATGATTAAATCCAATGAAGAGATTGAAATTATTAAAAGCGGAGCAAGAATTGCAGATTTAGGTGGAGAAGAAATTGTTAAAAATATTAAAGAGGGTAACACAGAAATTGAAATAGCAATCGCAGGTCGTGATCGAATGGAACGTGAAATTGTAAAATCATATCCAGACGCTGAATATATGGACACCTGGGTTTGGTTTCAATCAGGTATCAATACTGATGGTGCTCATAATCCAAAGACAAATAAAAAACTAATTAACGGAGATATTTTGTCTTTAAATACTTTTCCAATGATTTCAGGATATTATACGGCGTTAGAGAGAACATTATTTCTAGATTATGTTGATGATGCATCATTAAAAGCATGGGAAGCAAACGTTAAAGTTCACAAAAGAGGATTAGAACTTATTAAACCTGGTGTAAAATGCTCTGATATTTGTCATGAGCTAAATGAATTATTTGCAGAACTAGGATACTTGCATTACCGAACTTTTGGATATGGACATTCTTTTGGAGTTCTTTCTCATTTCTATGGAAGAGAAGCAGGATTAGAACTTAGAGAAGATATTGATACTGTGCTTGAAGAAAACATGGTTATTTCAATGGAACCAATGATAATGATACCTGAAGGAAATCCAGGAGCAGGTGGATATAGAGAACATGATATATTAGTAATCGGTAAAGATGGTGCAGAAAACATCACAAAATTTCCTTTCGGCCCAGAACATAATATTATAAAAAATTAAAAATTATGAGTAATAACAAAACTATTGTTAATAGTTGGAATGAATGGGATCCATTAAAACATGTGATCGTTGGAAGAGCTGATGGAACTTGTATACCAGCTCCAGAGCCAGCACTTGATGCCAAAGTTCCTGAAGATAGTGATATGAGAGGTCAATTTGGTCCAAGAACTAAAGATACAGTGGATAAAGCAAATCAACTTTTAGATGATTTTTCAAATATGCTAATTAAAAAAGGAGTTAAAGTAGATAGGCCAACTCCAATTGATTTTAATAAGAAAACTTCAACACCTGATTGGGAAGCAGAAACAATGTTTGGTTGTATGCCACCAAGGGATGTTTTGCTTACTGTTGGTAATGAAATTTTAGAAGCAACGATGAGTTATCGTTGTAGATGGTTTGAATACCTTTGTTACCGACCTTTACTTCAAGAATATTACAATCAAGATCCTAATATGAGACATGAGTCTGCTCCAAAACCAAGGTTAACAGATAAAGATTATCGAAAAGATTACTTGTCAGATAAAATTGGTATTCAAAAAAGATTAGAATGGACTGAAGATAAATTTTTTGTAACCACAGAAGAGGAACCATTATTTGATGCAGCTGACGTTTTAAGATTTGGAAAAGATTTAGTTGTACAACATGGTTTTACAACAAATTTAAAAGGAATTGATTGGTTAAAAAGACATTATAAGGATCATAGAGTTCATGCGGTTAATTTCCCAGGGGATCCTTATCCAATTCATATTGATGCTACTTTTACTCCAATAAAAGAGGGTTTAATTATTAATAATCCCCAAAGAAGATTGCCAAAAGAACAAAGAAAATTATTTGAAGACAATGGTTGGGAAATTATTGATAGTGCTCAACCAGCACATAATGAACCGCCACCACTGTGTTATTCTTCAACATGGTTATCGATGAATGTATTGGTACTTGATCCCAAAACAGTTTGTGTTGAAAAAAGTGAAGTTTATCAAGCAGAACAATTAGATAAACTTGGAATGGAAGTTATACCAGTTGAGCTTAGAGACGCTTACGCTTTTGGAGGAGGATTGCATTGTTGCACGGCAGATGTTTATAGAGAAGGCACTCTAAAGGATTACTTTCCAAAACAATAATATGGCTAAAATTAAAACAAAAAGGGAGCGTGTAAAATTTGCTTCAGATAATGTCGCTGGTGCTTGCCCAGAAGTATTAGATGCAATTTTAAAAGCAAATGATGGTGATAGTACTCCCTATGGAAATGATCAAATATCAACTGAATTACAAGATAAGTTTTCAGAAATATTTGAAAAAGATGTAATAGTTTTTCCAACAGCATCTGGAACTGCTGCTAATGCATTAGCTTTATCTACAATGACACCATCATTTGGAAATATTTATTGTCATAAATTATCTCATATTAATACAGATGAGTGTGGTGCTCCTGAATTTTATACTGGGGGAGGAAAATTAGTTGCTTTACAAGGTGTTAAGGGGAAAATTACAGCTAATGAATTAGACCAATCTATTGGTGGAAAAGGAATAGTGCATCATACCCAACCCTCATCTGTAAGTATTACTCAAGTTTGTGAAACTGGAGAGGTGTATCAAATAGATGAAATTAAAAAAATTTCAGATGTTGCTCACAAACATCATCTCAATATGCACATGGATGGAGCAAGGTTTGCTAATGCTTTAGTTTCTCTTGATGTGACACCTGCTGAGATGACCTGGAAATCAGGCATTGATGTATTGTCATTTGGTGCAACCAAAAATGGTTGTCTTGCAGCAGAAGCAATAATTTTCTTCAAGAAAGACTTAGTTGGCAATATAGCGTTTTTAATGAAAAGAGCAGGTCACTTATTATCAAAAATGCGATTTGTTTCAGCTCAGTTAGATGCGTATATTTCAAATGATGTTTGGTTAAGAAATGCAAAAAATGCAAATAAAATGGGAAAAAAATTAAGTGAAGGATTAACTTATCATTCAGATATTAAACTTTTATACCCAACAGAAGCTAATGAAGTTTTCGCAAAGTTTCCTAGAAACATGATCGAACATTTAAATTCAGAAGGTTATAAAATGAATGAAGATGAGTTGGATGGAAAATCAACAAGATTAGTAACTGCTTGGAATACTCAAGATAGTGATGTTGATCAATTGTTAGAAATTTTAAAAAACTCTAACTAGGGTTTTGTTTTAAAAAATCAATATATTTAACAACTTCATCAAATTTTTCATCCGGAATATCTTTGTAACTTGCATCAAAATGATCCTTCACACATATAGCAACATGTGCGTATGGGTTTCTACCTCTAGGGTGGTTAGGGTGGTCAGGTAGAACACCTAGCAAATAATCGCCAGCTTCCTGTATCATTTTCCACAGTTTACTTGCGTTTTCCTTATTCACATTAACCTATTTCTTGTTTCATCTCAAATCCAACTAGAATTCCAACTAGAATGTCCTTTAAAATCCTATAATAATTTATTTTGATCTTCTACTTCTTGTTTCATCGTTTATTTTTTTTCCATATTCTCTTATCTGCATTCTCTCAATTGCTTCAGAAGCTTGTTCTTTTTCCTTAGTTTTCTTTTTTCTGAAATATGAAATGATTAAGTAAATGAGTATTATTTTTATTGGAATAATTAAACTAATTAAAAATGTATTAGACATTATTATTTATTGATTAAATACCATATTAAAACAGTTAACTCTATAACAACGATTGTTTCTAACACCTTATTATAATAACTTTTAATTATGCAAAAATCTTCATTTATAATTGGCTTATTAAACTCAGAAGATAAAAACTTAGCAGAATATTTAGCTACTTGGGATGATTTGAGTGTTTTTTTTAAAACAATAGATAAAAGTTGGGATTTTGTATCTCAATTATGGAAATCCGATAGAGAAATAGAAAGAGATAATGCAAATGCTATTCAGGAAAAAATTGATGGTTATTTGTCTTCTAATACTAGATTAGGATTGCAAGCTTTACTGTTTAAAAATTTTCAAGAGGTCTTTGAGATAGATGAAGAAATAATTCTAAGTCAAAGACAATTAGATGATATTTCTTACGATTTAGAGATAAAAGCTTTACAATTCCAGAAAGAGTTTTCAAGTGAAGAAGATAAGTTAAAGACTTTTACAGGAAATACATTTGTAGATCTTAGAAAGTATTTTTTAGAGACAATGGTTGAACAATTTAAAGATCTAGATAATTCAAAACAAAAAAAGGTTTTAAAAGATATGGTAAATAAATTGAATAATTTATCTCCTGATGAATTAAAAGAATTTAAAGATAAAATGAATATAGATGAAGTAACAAATGACTCTGTAAAAAAAATTCTTTTAGGTGGTGGTATTTACTCTATGTTTGCTGGAGCCATTGGTGTTGTGGGATTTCCAGCTTATTTGTTTTTAACAAGTTTTATTGGGGGCATTTCTTCTATAATAGGTATAACTCTTCCATTTGGCGTTTATACAGGAGCAACTTCAGTGATGGCTTTTCTATCTTCTTGGTTTTTACCTATCATATTAGCTGGTGGATGGTTTTTTAGTAATAAGTATACAAAAAAATTAAGAAAAGTTTTTGCTGTAGCCTCAATGGTGAGTATTTCATTCCAAGCTTATAAAGATTTAGATTTAAATACAGCAAAAAATTTTATTGAAGAATATAACAAAGATTTACATGAAGTAGGTGTGTAATTGAATAAAGATTATAATATTTCAAATATCCTAAACAAAAAAATTCATAAGAAATCTATGTATGATAGATTGCTAACAGAAGAAGGTGCGTACGCATCCTTAAGCGTTGGTGATTTATTGTATGATTATTTAAGAGTAGATCCTGAAGTTGTAAAAACTTTAGATATAATTCATCCAAATGATGACTTGAGCAATCCAATTCTAGCTGGATGGTACAAAAAAACTAAAATGGATTTTTTTTCCGAAAATTCATCAAATCCAAACAAAGCTTTTGAGGGGCACGAGAATAGAGATTTTGGATATTCAGCTGAAAGATATTTTGGCCAACAGTTTCAAAATCAAGGTGCTGAAGTAAGTTATCCAGAGTCATTAAATAATCCAGGTTTTGATTTGCATGTTAATGGAATAGAGATTCAGTCTAAAGTTGGATCTAGTAGCTTAATAGATAAACATTTTGAGAAATATCCACCAGAAGATTATCCTAATAGATTACTTGTAACTAATACTGAAGCAGCAGAGGAGTATATAAAGAGATACCCTGAGAATGCTGATAAAATAATTGATGGTGGGCCTATAAAGGATATCAAAGATCAATACTACAACTCTTCTAATTCAGCTAAAGAAATATTTAATGATGAAGAGTTTTTTTCATTGCCAATTGCTGAGTCTATTTCTATTGGTTTAATAATTTCAGCTACAAAAAACACATATAAGTTTATTCAGGATAAGAAAACTTTTTCAGAGGCATTAGTTGATACAGGTATCGACGCAGCAAGTAGGGCAGGAACAATTGGAATTTCTTCAGCAACAGGTGCTATTGTAATAGGTGCATTATCTGGTGGTCCATACGGAATTATTGCTGGTAAAATAGTTGGTGGTGTTCTTGGTTTATACCCTGGAAGAAAAGTTTCTACCTTAATAAAGCACAGTATTAGATGTAAGGATGAACAAACAAAACTTGAAAATGCTATACAAAATTATTTAAAAAAATTAAATACAATTGCACTAGAAAATATGAAAATTTTTGAGAATAAAGAGGAAATCTTGTCTAAATACTTGATAGATAAAAACAAGATTACTTCTGAATTTTGGGAATATTTAAATTTGAAGATACAAGATGAAAAAAAATTTAAAGAGTCAATTATTGAAAAGATAAACCTTTCATTAAAAGATGTTTGGAGTGTAAATGAAAAAGCTGAGTATCTAAGCTCAATTGCGGACGAAGTAATTTTCTTAGGTGGAAAAATTGGTATAGGTCCAATGTTTTTAAAGAGTGAATATGAAATTCTTTTAGAGGCAGCTAATGTATACAATAAATGTATTGATAAAATTATATAGAATTAACGATTGATTTATCTCTTTTGTTACGTTTTTGTTATATAGTTTTCAAATTAAATTGAATTTTTAAAGAGGTTTATTTTCTTCAACAACAATTTCTGCTACAGGCTTGATAGGTTCTTCTATGGGTTCTGTTGTTGGATTAAGTTCAATCCCTGCAGGTGTAATAGACTGTGGCATGGCAACGAATTGAGAGTCTGGGTTTTCAACAACTGGTCTTACTCTAGATCTATAAATTCCATAAATTCCAATTAACACATGAAAGAATAATAAAAAAATAAAGAAACCATTAGGGCCAACATAACCCATAAAAATTGAACATAAAAAAGGACCACCCATTGCACCCATACCAAAAGTAAATTGCAAACTAGCTCCAGCTGCTACAAATTTTTCTTTTGGTATAAAGTCGTTAGTATGAGCTAAAATCAATGAAAACATTGGAAGACTGCAAAAAGAAAATAAAATTAAAAAAACATAAAACCAAAATTTACTAGTAGCCAAATCTCCCGGTAAGTACATTTGTCTTGAAGATAACATTGCACAGAAAGCAAAAAAAGATGCAGCAAAGGTTACAATTATAATTACACGTCTTCTATCAAACATGTCTGATAATTTACCTATTGGCCATTGCGAGATTGCGCCAGAGACGGCAAGCAAGAATGTAACAAAAGAAATTTGAAAAATAGAAAAATTCATTGTTGTTGCATATACTGCAAGTAACGTGAACAGTGCAGACTGAATTGTTCCATAAAAAAATGAACTAACCATTCCAAACGGAGAAGAGATAAATGCTTCTTGTAAAGACATAGTTGCAATTTTTTTAAAAGTTGGAGCTTTTCTTTTTGTTAGTAAAATTGGAATTAGTGCAGCAGATGTTATGACAGAAATTAATATAAAAGGTTGAAAGTTAAGTGGATCACTAAAGTTTAGTAAAAACATCCCAAGTCCCATTGCTCCATATAAGATCACCATATAAATAGATAAAACACTTCCTCTATTTTTATTACTAGCTCTGTCGTTTAACCAACTTTCAGCGACAGTATAAATAGAAACCATACTAATACCTGTAAGTACTCTTAATAAAAACCAAACAAAAGGACT
>CABXEK010000014.1 GCA_902511185.1 uncultured Pelagibacteraceae bacterium
AATGGATCGTCAGAGTCTACTAGTTCGAGTTTAGCATTTCCTCCATTAAAAAGCTTGGTGTAAACTTCATTAAATTTTCTATTAACTTTTTCAAATGCTTCAATTAATCTTTCTCTACCCTTTTGATTAAGCTCATTAATACTATCCTTTAATTTTACAATTGCAGTTACAAGGTCTGAACGGTCTTGTTCCATTTTTTTTATTTCTTCTTCATACTTTGTTGTTTCTTCATCAGCTTTTAAATTTACTGACCCTAATTTTTCTCTTTCTTGTTTTTTTTTATCCAAAGAGTCTTCTTGATCAATAGCATTTGGTAGCTCTTCTATGCCATTTAAGTTTGAGTTTTCTAAAATATTTTCTTCTGTTAGGTTTAGCTCAGAACTGATTCTGTCAAGTAGATCACTTTTTCTTTTTTGTAATCCTTCAATAGTTGCTCCAGAGCTTGCTTTTCGTTCTCTAATTTGAATTGATTGTTCTTGAATTTCATTTAACTGTGTTCTTAAATTTTCAATTTTTTGATCAGTTTCTTTAATTACAGTTTCATTATCAGTTTTTTCTTTATTAGAAATTCTTAAATTTTCAGAAATTTGACCTTTTCTTTCAGCTTGAACACTAGGCTGATTATCTAATTCTTTTAACTGGGATGTTAATTTATTTTTTCTCTCAGTCAATTCATTGACCATTTTTTCTGAATTGGATAACAAATTTATCCAACTTTCAATTTCAGTTTCAATAGTTTTGATTCTTTCATTACGTTTAGTTGACTCATTTTTAATCGATTGATTTTTACTATATGCGTCTGCATATTTTTCTTGAAGTTGTTTTATGTTTTGTGATTTTTCATTAACACTTAACAATTCTTCTCTAGATTTTTCATTTTTTAAATCATTTAAAAAACTATCAAGCTCCATGTTACATCTATCTAATAGTGTTATTGCCTGATTAATATTATTACTATTAATTAGCTCTTTTACTCTATCAATAGAATTTTTAACATTTTTGATGGGTCCAACACTTATATTGATTGTTCCTTCAGCAATAGTATTGACCACATCATCAACAGCTTTTTGTTCCTGTTTAAGTTTTTCCTTTGCATCTTCCAATTCTTCATTGGATAATTTTTCTGTTTCAAAATATTTTGAGTCTATCTCTATTAGATCAGCTTTTTCTTCTTTCAATCTTTTTTCATTAGAATTAGCATCTATTATAATGCCTCTTTCTCTGGTTATATCTTCATCAAGAGTTTGGAGCGATTTTTTAATAAACTCAATTTCATCTTGTGTTCTTGTGTTTTCTTCATCTAGACTTTGAAGTTCTAAGTTCAATCTTTGAATCCTAGATAAATTTTCAATATTTTTTTCTCTAAGTGGTGAAACTTTATCCATTGCTACCTTAATTAAACTCTCCAATTCAGATATTTGATTATTAAAGTTTTCAACTTCACCTCCAGCCTCACTATTAATCTCATTTTCTATCCTGATTTCTTTATCTATCTCAATTAATTTTAAATAATATAGTCCTGCTTCTATTTTTTTAATTTCATCAGTAATGGATTTATATTTTGTTGCTTCCTCAGCTTGTTTTTGAAGATTGGCTAATTGTTTTTCCTGTTGTCTTCTAAGCTCATCAGCTCTTTTAAGATTATTTTCAGCAGCTCCAAGTCTCAGTTCAGCTTCGTGTCGTCTTACATGTAGCCCAGATATCCCTGCTGCTTCTTCAAGAATAGCTCTTCGATCTGTTGGTTTTGCAGTTACTAAAGCACCTATACGTCCTTGACTGATCATTGAGGGAGAATGTGCACCAGTTGATAAATCTGCAAAAAACATTTGTGCATCCCTGGCTCTGACTTCTTTGTCGTTAATATAGAATTTTGAACCTTTATCTTTTTCAATTTTTCTTCTAACTCTGATTTCTTCAATTTCGCGAAATTGAACAGGACCTTCATTACTTTTATTTTCAACTTCAATTGAAACCTCAGCAATATTTTTAGATGCTTTATTAGACGTTCCTGAAAATATTACATCCTCCATCCCTGATCCACGCATACTCTTGGCAGATGTTTCTCCCATAACCCACCTTAAAGACTCAACAATATTTGATTTTCCACATCCATTAGGACCCACAATTCCAGTAAGCCCTTCCTCAATTAAGAAATTTGTTTTATCAGCAAAAGATTTAAATCCATTTAACTGGATTTTTTTAAACTCCATGACCTAACTTATATCAGTTTTTCGAGAGCTTTTTTTAAATTTTTATAATTGAGAGTTTTTTCGAACTTTTCGTCGTTAATTATTATCGTAGGAGTAGCATTTACTTTGAATTTTTTAACACCATCGATTCGATCGTTTAATACAAAGTCTTCAATTTCCTTATTTTCAATGCATTTTTCAAAATCTATATTAAAGCCCTCATTTACCAAAAATTTTTGAAGATTTTTATTAGCTGCTTCCACGGAATTACCTTTGACCCATTTTTGTTGATTAGCAAATAGGCTATTTAAAATATTTGAGTCACCATCATTTTTACATTGTGAAACTTTTGATGCATTGAAGGCTGCAATATCTAATGGAAAGTGTCTAAACTCAATTTTAGCTAAACCAGTATCAAGATAATCTTTTTTAAGCTGCGGATAAACATCTTTATGAAAATTTGCACAGTGGCTACAAGTTAAAGACTCATATGCAATGATAGTTATTTTTGCATCAACATTACCAACAGTAATTCTTTTAATATCCTCAGCATTAATGGTTGAAATAGTACTAAAAAATATTGTTACGAGAATTAAAATTTTTTTCATTTTTCTTTAAATACCTTGGTTAGTTCAATTAATGATTTTTTAATTTTTTCATTTTTAACATCATTTATTTTATTTTGATATTTTTTATTTGCGACATTTTCTTGACTAGAAGTATCTTTCAGGGCAATTTTTTGCTGATCATCAAAGCTAATAAATTTTAGTTTTTCTACGACCGAATATCCAAAAAAACTATTCATTTTG
The DNA here is from genome assembly GCA_902511185.1 of uncultured Pelagibacteraceae bacterium. Lineage (GTDB taxonomy): Bacteria > Pseudomonadota > Alphaproteobacteria > Pelagibacterales > Pelagibacteraceae > Pelagibacter. The sequence goes on from CABXEK010000014.1 coordinate 2,999, forward strand.
TCTAAAATATCTTTTTTAGAATACTCCATATCAACTTCATGACCTCTCTTAACCATTATTACCAAAGTACTAACACCAAACTTATTGGAGTTTTTAAAAGTTTTTGGGTAACAAAATTTAAATAAATTTTCCCCCACAATATATTTCCAATTAGATAGTGTTTCAGAATAAATATGACCTTTCTTGTTAATAATTTTTTTTACATTTTTAGGCAAAGTGTCTTTAAAAGATCTTAATCCTTGAACGGTACTACTTCTCTGCTTAATATTATTTTTAGGTCTCATATGAAAGATTTAATAATAACAAATAAAATTCTTAATTGGTATGATATTCACAAAAGATCATTACCTTGGAGAAAAAAGACTTCCTTAAAAAAAAAGCAATATTACACTTTGGTTAGTGAATTTATGCTTCAACAAACCCAAGTTAAAACAGTGATTCCTTATTTTAATCGGTTTATCAAAAATATTCCTGATTTAGAAACTTTGGCTAATTATAATAATCAAAAACTTATTAAGCTTTGGGAAGGTCTTGGCTATTATTCAAGAGTTAGAAATTTAAAAAAAGCTGCGAAAGTTATTATTAATGATTTTAATAAAAAATTACCTAGTAAGTTTTTAGAATTAAAATCTTTACCTGGTATTGGGGATTATACTGCAAGTGCAATTTTAGCTATTGCTTTCAACAAACCTTTAATCCCCTTAGATGGAAATGTTGAAAGAGTTTTAAAAAGATATCTCAATTTAAAAAAAGAAAAACAAATTCAAAAAGAAAATTTAATTGAAAAAAAAAAAATTTTTGGAACATCCATAAGGTCTAGTGATTATGCCCAAGCCCTGATGGAATTAGGAGCATTAATTTGTAAACCAAGTAATCCAATTTGTAATAAATGTCCAATATCAAGAAATTGCAAATCTTTTATAAAAAAGGATTTTGTATTAACCAAAATTAAAAAAAAGAATAAAAATAAATATTTTTTACTTAAAGTTTATAAGAAGAATAATAAATATTTATTAGTTAAAAATATTAAGTTTAATTTTTTGAAGAATTTTAATATTTTTCCAATGTATGAATTAATTAAGCCTAAAAATTTTACTCAAAATCTAAATTTTAAAATGTCTAATATGAATATGAACATTAAAATTGAATATAATAATGCGATTAAATCTACACCGCTGTCTTATTGGATTGATCCTAAAAAATTAAGAAACTATACTTTACCATCTTTTACAAAAAAAATTGTTAAATATTTAGAAAATAATAGATGAAAAAAATTGCGATAATAGGAGCGGGCATTTCAGGTTTATTTATTGCAAACTTATTTAAAGGAAATCAAGATTATCAGGTAGATATTTATGAAAAAAATACATCAATCAATTTAGATGAAGGATATGGAATACAGTTGTCAACTAACAGCATCAAACTACTTAATAGAATTGGATTTAATTCTTTAGAAAGTAAAGACATATTTAATCCCGAAAAAATTGATTTTTATACAATCAAACAAGAAAAAAAAATATGTGATCTAAATATTTCAGATTTTAATTCTGAGGACTGTAAGTATACAACGCTAAAAAGATCTAAATTAGTTCAATTTTTAAAAGATAGATTAAATGATAATGTAATTAAGTATGACCACAGTATTGAAAAAATTGAAAAAAAAGATGATCAAATATATTTAACTTTTAATAAAAATAACAAAGCAATTTGTGATCATTTAATTATTTCTGATGGTGTTTTTTCAAAAGGAAAATTATTAATTTCTAATAATGAAATAAAGTCTTCTTATAATAATTCCATTGCAATTAGGGGTAATATTTCAAGAAATAAATTTCATAATCTAAATGAAAATAATATTTCTTTATTCATGGGGCACAATTTTCATTATGTGATTTATCCAGTAAATAAAGAAAATGAAAATTATAATTTTATTGGAGTTTTTAAATATCAATTAAAGGCAAATGAGCTCGATAATTACACCCTTTTTAAAGAAGAAACTTTCATTCAGGGCATTAAAGACAAGCTACAAAAAGAATTTTCAACAACTATTCTAGAAAATATTAATAATATTAAATGCTTCCCAGTTTTTGTTAGCAAAGGTTATCTCAAACCTAGTAAAAATATCTTTTTATTAGGAGATGCATTTTTTGCCTTTCCACCTTCATTTGCCCAAGGAGCATCACAATCAATCGAGGGTGCATCAGAATTATTTGAAAGTATTATAAATGATAAAAGTAATTTTTATGAAAACAGAGTTGTAAAAGTAAAAATGATTAACAACAGATCAAAATTAAATCAATTTGCTTTTCATGCATCTAACCCAGTGATAGTTTTCTTTCGAAACATCAGCTTAAAATTATTAACAAAAAATAAGAAATTTTTAGAAAACTATTTAGGTAAAATTTATAATAATTAATTTTTTGAAATTAATCTTTGTCTTAGATAGTCAATTGGATGTATTCTTCCATTAATATCGCAATGCCAGTAAGTCCAGCCATTACAGCTTTCAGCACCTAAAATGGTTGCTGCAACTTTATGGATAGATCCCTCAGTTTGGTCATGTTTAATGCTGCCGTCAGCCATAATTCTTGCAGATATTTTTTGCTTGTTATCAAAAATGCTAGTACCTGGTTTAATTATTCCAAGTTCAACTAAAGAGCCAAAAGGTATTCTTGGTTTTGATCTATTATTTTTAAGAGTGTCTAATAAATCATCCTCAATAGGTTTTGTATTTTTTAATCTTTGTTCTGCTGCTTTGAAATAAACCTTTTCTTTTTCTATACCAAAATAATTTCTACCCAATTTTTTTGCAACAGTTGCTGTGGTTCCAGATCCTAGAAACGGATCTAAGATCAAGTCATTTTTATTAGATGATGCTAATAACACTCTATGCAGAAGAGATTCTGGTTTTTGTGTTGAGTGTACTTTTTTTCCATTTTTCTTTAATCTCTCAGCTCCATTGCAAATTGGTAAATTCCAATTAGATCTCATTTGAAGATCATCGTTTAAACATTTTAATGATTGATAATTGAAAGTGTATTTTGACTTCTCACTTTTTGAAGCCCAAATTAAAGTTTCATGTGCATTAGTAAAACGTGTTCCTCTAAAATTTGGCATAGGATTATTTTTGTTCCAAATAACATCATTTAAAATCCAAAAACCTAAATTTTGTATAGCTGTTCCAACCCTAAATATATTGTGATAACTTCCAATAACCCAAATAGCTCCATCTTTTTTTAAAATTCTCTTACATTCTGACAACCATTGATAAGTAAAGTCGTCATACTTTTTAAAATTTTCAAACTGATCCCATTTATCGTTAACGGCACTGACCTTAGATCTGTCTGGTCTAGTTAATTCACTTTTTAATTGTAAGTTGTATGGAGGGTCTGCAAAAATTAAATCAAAAGTTTCACGTGGAATTTTTTTTAATTCTTCGAGACTGTCTCCGTTAATAATTTTATTTTTAAATTCACTTTTCATTTGTAGAAATTAATTAGACTCCAAATGGATTCCTCGGTCAACCTAGGATTGAATTATTTGGATTCGATTTGTGTTAAGTGAATTGATGACAACTATATATTGTGTGTCTTAAACTTAGATATTGGGGAAAAAGTTTTTCTATGATGCTTATTAATACCAAGTTTTTTAATTGCTTTTAAATGCTGTTTAGTTCCATAGCCAAAATTCTGATCCCAACCATATCCTTTATTATCTCTAGCAAGCGTAGTTATAAACTTATCCCTTGAAACTTTAGCAATTATAGAAGCAGCGGAGATTGAAGAAATTTTTTGATCACCTTTAATTACTGCTTTCAAATTATAATTTTTTAAATCAGGAACTTTATTACCATCAATTAAAATATGAGATGGCTTTTTTTTGAGTTTTTTTATAGCTCTTTTCATTGCTAACAAACTTGCCTGTAATATATTTATTTTGTCTATCTCTTTAACGGAAGCTTTACCAACAGCCCAAATTGAATTTTTTTTGATATAATTAGATAACAATTCTCTTTTATCTTTAGCAACCAACTTAGAGTCTTTTAATAACCTTATATTGATTGATTTATTTAGAATTACTGCAGCAGCGTACACAGGACCTATTAAACTTCCTCTTCCAACTTCGTCGACCCCCGCAGTTACTTTCATTAAATCTTTATTTTTAAATCTTGAATTTTTTGTTTAATTCTTTTTAAATCTTCCCAAGAATATTTTTTATTTTCTGGAAATCTAATTAAATATGAAGGGTTAAATGTAATCATTATTGGATAAGTTTTATTTTTTAATATCACTTCTTTCCATTTTCCTCTTTCAGAAGATATTTTAGTATTAATTCCTGTCACTGCCTCCATCGCAGAACTACCCATTACAATAACAATCTTTGGACTAATAATTGAAATATGCTCTTTTAGAAAAATAGAGTATCTTTTGATTTCTATTGATGTAGGTTTTCGATCTTCTGGTGGTCTAAAATTTATTGCATAACTGCAATAAATATTCTTTCTTTTAATCTGTATCGCCAAAAGCATTTTGTTTAATAGTTCCCCAATTTCTCCCTTAAATGGCGTGCCAGATTTATCTTCTTCAATTCCTGGAGCCTCACCTATAAGCATAATAGGACTATTTATATTGCCATCTCCCATAACAATATTTTGTGAGTTATTCTTTAGATTACAATTTTCAATTGAGTTTATTTGCTTTTTTAAAGCATTAAGCTGATCAGCTTTAGTAGTTTGATTTTCATTTTCATTACTCACTATTGAATTAAATCTATTAATAGGCTCTTTTTTAAATACAAAGTTTGGCTCAATAGTATTAATTAATTGTTCGTCGAATTTGCCTTTTTGATTTATTACTTTTTTAGTCATAGAATGATTAAATGTTTAATAAACTAATAAAACTATTAGTAATTCTAGGGATATTCTATCAGACGTCTGCATATTCTAAAAGTGCTAGTTTTAACGAATTTAATTCAAGGGATTTAACAAATTATTTTTCAGGAATTATTGCATTTGAAAAAAGAGATAACTCTGATGCATTAAAATTTTTTAATGCTGCTAAAATATTGCTTAATAAACATGACCTGTATTTAGAAAGATACGTTTATTCTTTAGTTTTAGAAAATAAAGTTGCTCAGGCCATTAATATAATTGAGAATAATAGCAACAAAAGTAACTCAGATTTTTTTGATGCGTACTTGTTATTAATTATTGATAGTTTAAAAAAAAATAATTTCGAAAAAGCTGAGAAATATTTAAATCAAAGTTTAAAATTTCAAAATCAGAATAGATTTAATTTGGTAATATTTGAGACTTTAAGACAATATCTTTATACTTTTAAAAATAAAAAAATATTATCTAGTAAAAAAAATTTTGGAAATATCTCAGTTATAAATCAAGCATTTCAAAGATGTTATTTGAAACAAGATAACACCAGATCTTCTTTTTTAAATTTAATTAATAATCCAGATGGAGATTATTCAAGATATATTTTTTTTTATATTAATTATTTAATTGAAAACAAAAAAATAGATGACGCCAAGGAAGTAGCTAATCAATTTGACTATATCAGTTCTACACTTCTGCTTGCCCAAACTAAGAGTTGGCTTGAAAAAAATCAATTTAAAGAATTTAATAAGGTTTTTTCATGTAACAATCACACTGATATTATCAGTGAGTTTTTATTCTTAATTTCAAATCTTTATTCATCCCAGAATGATTTTGAAAAATCTAATTTTTATTTAAATCTTGCAAATTATTTAAATCCGAAATTTTTTTTAAATATATCACTTTTAGCTGAAAATTTTTATCTTAATCAAGAATATGAAAAAGTTAAAAAAGTTTTAAAAATTTTTGATAAGAAGTATGAGTTTTACTATTGGTTTAGGGTAAAAAAAGAAACGCAAATAATTATTAATGAAAATGGATATGAGGAGGGTATAGATTATATAAGCTCAAAATTTAAAAATTTGAATGAACCTAATTTGAAAATGGTTTTTGATATTGCAAACTTTTATAAAAATTCTAAAAATTATGAAAACGCTATTAAGCATTATACTGAAATTATCACTTCTTTGAGTGATGAGTCAGAAATAAAATCAGATTTATTATATAGAAGAGGTGGAAGTTATGAGAGACTAGGAAACTATAAAAAAGCTGATGAAGATTTACTATCATCACTTAGAATTAATCCAGATGACGCCTATGTTTTAAACTATCTGGCTTACTCTTGGTTGGAAAGAGATCATCAAATTGATGAAGCTTTTGAAATGTTGAAAAAAGCATATGAATTAAGAAGTAACGATCCATACATAATAGATTCAATAGGATGGGCATTTTTTTTAATAGATAATTATACTGAAGCAGAAAAACATTTAAAAAGGGCTGTAGAATTAATGCCAGAAGACCCAACAGTTAATGATCATTATGGTGATATTCTTTGGAAGCTTAATAGAAAAATTCAGGCAAGATATTTTTGGAATAACGTTTTAAGTTTTGATGATACTGACGAAGATTTAAGAAAAAAAATAAATATTAAGATAATTGAAGGTCTTCAAAATTCTTAAATGAGTGTTAATAAGATAAAATCGTTTGCTAAGATTAATTTAGCACTAAATGTTACAGGTAAAATTGCTTCACTTCATAAAATTGAGAGTATTGTTTCCTTTATAAGCTTACATGATTTGATTACTATTAAGAGAACCAGCAATTTAAAACATAAAGTTTTATTTAATGGAAAGTTCTCTCAAAAGATAAAAAAAAATAATACTGTAAAAAAATTATTTAATATTCTTGATGAAAATAAACTATTAAAAGATAAAAAATTTCAAGTCAAAATTAAAAAAAATATTCCCCAAGAAGCAGGTCTTGGAGGAGGATCAATGAATGCTGCAAATATTTTAAGATTTTTAATCAAAAAAAAATTTATTAAGTTAAGTCAAAAAAAAATTAGAACAATTTCTAATCTAATTGGTTCAGATGTAATTTTAGGTATTAGTCCGAAGAGTACAGTATTAAAATCAAACAATGTTATTAAAAAATTTTTTAGAAGTCCTAGATATTATACGTTGTTGGTTCGTCCTAACTTTGGATGCTCAACAAAAAAGATTTATTCAAAAGTAAAAAATTTTACAAAACCAAAATTTAATTATCCAAAAAAAACCATGTTTGGCTCAAAGTTTTTAATTAATCAAGAAAATGCTTTAGAAAAAATTGCATTTCTAGAATATCCAAAACTTAAAAAAATTAAGTCTTTTTTGGAAAATTTAAAAACACCACTATTTGTAAGAATGACAGGTTCTGGTTCTGTAATTGTAGCCTATTATCAATCAAAACGAGATTGTGAATTAGCGAAAGTTCAATTTAAAAGAAAATTTAAAAATTATTGGTGTAATGCATCAAAAACTATATAAATTTTAATTTTTTGTGTTATACGAAAACAATATTGGGGCGTAGCCAAGTGGTAAGGCACTGGTTTTTGGTACCGGCATCCTAGGTTCGAATCCTAGCGCCCCAGCCACTTATGGATAATTTTTTAAATAAAATTTTTTTTAGATCAAGAAATCTAGATTATATAAGTAAAAATCTAAAAGATATTACTCATCAGACACCTGTTAATAAAATTTTTGAAGCAATAAATTCTCATTCAGAAAGTAGTGAAGTCAGATATGTAGGTGGTTGTATTAGAAAGATTATTAAAAAAGAAGTAGTTGATGATATTGATTTAGCTACAAATTTAAAACCTAATGAAGTTTGTGAGGCTTTGAAAAAAAAAGCAATCAATTATTATGAAACTGGAATTGAGCATGGAACAATCACTGCAATAATCGATGACCATAAATTTGAGATTACCTCTTTAAGAAAGGATGTGGTAACTGATGGAAGGCATGCTAAAGTAGATTATTCTTCTAGTTGGAAAGAAGATGCGGCAAGAAGAGATTTTTCTATAAACTCAATATACTCAGATAATGAAGGGAATTTGTTTGATCCTCATAATGGTAAAAAAGATTTAGAAAATGGACATATAAAATTTATAGGAGATGCGGAAAATAGAATCAAAGAAGATTATTTGCGCATCCTTAGATATATTCGTTTTTTTGTGAATTATTCAAATCATAAACACAATCCTGAGATCATAAAAATAATCAAAAGAAATATTGGTGGAGTTTCCAAGATATCTTCAGAAAGATTATTAGATGAATTTAAAAAACTATCAAAGTCTGACGGATTTATAAAATTATTCAGTGATAAAGAGAGTTTAGAGCTTATAGAAATTATATTTCCTCAACTAAAATATTTAAGCAGTTTCAAAAAACAAAATTCTTATGCAACTAACAATTTATCTAAAGTTGATTTTATTTTTTTATTATCTCTTATGATAGTTGATGAGAGTGATAATACTGATTATTTTATATATAAATTTAATATCTCAAAAAAAGACCAAAAAAGATTAAGGTTAATTGATTTATTTTATAAAACTAATATGAATATTAAGAATTTTACTGAAAAGAACTTTAATAAGATATTTTACTTTAATGGTAAGCAGGCTGTAATTGATATTATAAATTTTAAATTATTTAAATCCAATAAAGTTGAAAAAAATTTAATTAAATTAATGGAGTTTTATAAGGACAAAATTAAACCAACTATGCCAGTTGGTGCAAATGTACTTATGTCGAAATACAATATTCCTGAGGGTAAAATATTGGGTAAAAAACTAAAAAGTATAGAGGAACTATGGGTTCAAAATGGCTTTCAAATATCAGATAAGCAAATTCAAAAAATTATTAAAGCTTAAATATATTTAACATCTTTAATTTCAAAATTTTTAACTCCAGCTGGAGTTTTTATTTCAACTAGATCACTTTTATTCTTTCCAATTAAACCTTTACCAATTGGAGATTGAAAAAAAATTAGTTTTTGTTTTAAATCAGCCTCATCTTTTCCAACTATTTTGTAATTAATTTTTTCTCCATTATCTAAATTCTCTAGATATACAGTAGAACCAAAAATTACCTTACCTTCATTATTTAATTTAGTAACATCAACAACATTGGCCCTAGCAATTATATCATTAATTTCTGTTATTCTACCTTCACTGTGAGATTGCTCTTCTTTTGCAGCATGATATTCAGCATTTTCTTTCAGATCCCCATGCGATCTTGCTTCAGCAATTGCGGCTACAATTTCTGGCCTTTTTTTTTCTTTTAAAAAAACTAATTCTTCTTTTAATTTATTTAAACCGTTTAATGTTATTGGTTCTTTATCCATTTTTTATTTCCATTTTGCAATTGGTGGTAAAGACATCAGAATTGCTTCTACATTACCGCCAGTTTGTAAGCCAAATTTTGTTCCTCTATCATAAAGTAAATTAAATTCTGTGTAACGACCTCTTTTAATATACTGCATCTCTTTTTCTTTTAAAGTCCATTTTTTTTTTATTTTTTCTTTAATAATATTATTAAATATCATTTGAAATGTTACCCCAACATCTCTTACAAACATAAAATCTTTTTCAAAGTTATTTTTTTTATAATCAAAAAAAATTCCACCAATTCCTCTAGCTTCATTTCTATGTGGTAGATAAAAATATTTATCACACCATTTTTTATATTTTTTGTAATATTTCTTATCATGTCGATCACACATTTTTTTTAAAGTAGTATGGAATTTATTTTTTTCATTATTATCTTTTACTGAAGAAGTTACATCTATACCCCCACCAAACCAATTATGCGTTGTACAAATATATCTAGTGTTAAAATGCATTGCTGGAATATTAGGATTTAACATATGCATTACTATTGAAATTCCAGAAGCCCAAAATCTAGGATCTTTGCTGGCCCCAGGAATATTTTTTTGAAATTTTTTTGGAAACTTTCCATAAACCTTTGAAAAATTTACACCTACTTTTTCAAAAATCTTTCCACCTTGTAAAATTCTGTATTCACCACCTCCTTCATCTTTAGTTTTACTTCTTTGCCAAATAGTTGACCTAAAATTAATATTATTTTTTTCTAATTTGGTAATGTCATCACAAATAGCGTCTTGAAGTAGTTTAAACCAATTACTTACTAGATCTTTTTTAATTTCATTATTCATTTAAATTAACTCTGTCTGCCTTAAACTTTCTGCCAATACAATCGCAACTGAAGATGCAATATTAAGCGATCTAGTACTTGCATTCATCGGTATCTTTAATCGATTATTTACTGATTGATGAACACTTTCAGGAACCCCCGCACTTTCTCGACCAAATAATATTGTGTCATTTTTATCAAAATTAAATTTTGTGTAAGATATCGATGCTTTTGTTGTCAGCAATACAATTCTTTGATTCTTTTTTGCTTCAAAGAAATGTTCAGAACTTTGATATATGTCAATTTTATCCCAATCCATATAATCCATTACAACTCTTTTAAATCGTTTGTCGCTTAGAAGGAAACCACAAGGCTCAATAATTTCAAGTTTAGCACCTAAACAAGCGCATGTTCTAATTATTGCAGCTGTATTTTGTGGAATATCAGGTTCGTATAATGCAATTTTTGGTTTATAGCTCATATTTATGTGTCATTCTTTCAGTAGAAAAAAAACTATTATCTTATAAGAAATCGTATATTAAATAAATTTTTAACAATAATATTTTATAAAATGTCTGATAAAAAGCCAGAAAGAAGAGAGTTTTTATTTACAGCTTCGTATGCAGTAGGAGCAGTAGGTCTTGGAGCAGTAGTTTGGCCGTTAGTAGATCAAATGAATCCGGATGCATCGGTTAAAGCTTTAGCAAGCACAGAAGTTGATGTTAGTTCAGTTAAGCCAGGAAATACAATAACAGTGCTTTGGAGAGGTAAACCAGTTTTTATTAGAAGAAGAACCCAAGAAGAAATTACTGAAGCAAAATCTGTTAAAATGGAAGATTTAAAGCATCCTGAAAAAGATGAGGATCGAGCAAAAGATCCTGAGTGGTTAGTGATGCTTGGTGTTTGTACTCATTTAGGATGTGTGCCTTTAAATGATAAAGGTGACTATGATGGATGGTTCTGTCCATGCCATGGTTCACATTATGATACCTCGGGCAGAATTAGAAAAGGTCCTGCTCCTTTAAATATGGAAGTTCCGAAGTATGAATTTGTTAATGCTAATACAATCAAAATTGGATAAATAGATCTATGAGTGAACACGAATACACACCCGCATCAAAATTTGGAAAATGGTTCAATGATAGATTGCCATTACTCACACTTGCAAGTCATTTAACAGATTATCCAACTCCAAAAAATTTAAATTATTGGTGGACATTTGGTGGAATACTAACTTTTTGTTTGATAACTCAGATTGTTACTGGTTTGACACTTGCAATGCATTACATTGCGCATGCGGATATGGCTTTTGAAAGTGTTGAGCATATTATGAGAGATGTAAATTATGGTTGGTTAATCAGATATATACATTCAAATGGTGCTTCAATGTTTTTTCTTGCAGTTTATATTCATATTTTTAGATCTTTATTTTATGGATCATATAAATCTCCGAGAGAGATTATTTGGATTATTGGAATAATTATTTACTTATTAATGATGGCTGCTGCTTTTATGGGATATGTATTGCCTTGGGGACAAATGAGTTTCTGGGGTGCAACAGTTATTACTAATTTGTTTAGCGCAATACCATTAGTAGGAGAAGGCATTGTTACTTGGTTATGGGGTGGATATTCTGTCGACAATCCAACTTTAACTCGATTTTTTACTCTACATTATTTAATACCTTTTTTAATTTTAGGATTAGTTGTTTTACATATTTGGGCATTGCATGTACCTGGAAATAATAATCCAGTTGGAATAGATGTAAAAAAACCTTCTAAAGATACTGTGCCATTTCATCCATATATTGTCATTAAAGATGCTTTTGCACTTTTAATGTTTATGATTGTTTTTGCATTTTTTATTTTTTACTCACCAAATATTTTAGGTCACGCAGATAATTATATAGAAGCTAATCCAATGGTAACTCCAGCACATATTGTTCCTGAGTGGTACTTGTTGCCTTTTTATGCAATTTTAAGATCGGTTCCGGATAAACTACTTGGTGTGATAGCAATGCTTTCAGCTATATTAATTCTTGCAGCATTACCTTGGTTGGATACATCGAAAATTAGATCTGCAGTATTTAGACCTTTGTACAAACAGTTTTACTGGATACTTGTAGTAGATGTTTTGATTTTGGGTTATATGGGAGCAATGCCAGCTGAAGGACTTTATTTACTAATTGCAAGAGTAGCCACAGCTTATTACTTCCTTCATTTTTTAGTAGTTTTACCTGTTTTAGGGTTTAAAGAAAAAACTTTACCTGTACCTTTAAGTATTACCGAACCTGTGCTTGGAGGCACACCTAGTTTAGCTGCAGCCAAACAAAAAGAAAGTTTTGAAAAATAAAGTGAAAAATTTTATAAGATCATTAGTAATTATTACCTTATTTTGCTTTTCAATTAATCATTCTTATTCAGCTGAGACTACAAAACTTTTAAAAACAGACTGGAGTTTTAAGGGTCTTTTTGGAAAATTTGATAGAGGATCACTACAACGAGGTTATCAAGTTTATACTGAAGTATGTGCATCTTGTCATTCAATGAAATATCTTAGTTATAGAAATTTAGGAGAAAAGGGTGGTCCAGAGTTTTCTGAGGCTGAAGTTAAAGCAATAGCAGCTTCTTTCGAAGTAATTGATGGACCAAATGCAGACGGTGAAATGTTTGAAAGGTCAGGAAAACCATCAGACAAATTTGTAATGCCATATGATAATGTTAAAGCTGCTCAAGCTGCTAATGGTGGGGCATACCCTCCAGATATGTCAGTTTTAGTTAAAGCAAGAGGTGGTGGTGTAGATTATATTTATTCGTTGTTACAGGGTTATGAAGAAACACCAAGTGGAATGACTTTAGATGAAGGTGTTCATTACAATAAGTACATGTATGGAAATAAAATTAGAATGGCTGCCCCACTTTCAGATGGTATAGTTGAATACGGAGATGGAACAGAGGCAACTGTTGAACAAATGTCTAAAGATGTAACAACATTTCTAATGTGGGCAGCTGAGCCTCATTTAGAGTCCAGACATCAAATGGGCTTCAAAGCAATTGTGTATTTGATTATTTTAACTATCTTAGTTTATTTCAGTATGAAAAAAATATGGTCACGTGTTGAATCTGAAGTTTAATACATCGCCATCTTTTACTATATAATCTTTACCTTCTAGTCTCATTTTTCCGTTAGTCTTAGAATTTACCCAACCATCATTTGTTACAAAATCTTCATAAGAAACTGTTTCTGCTCTTATGAAACCTTTTTCAAAATCAGTATGAATTTCTCCTGCAGCTTTAGGAGCTGTACAGTTTTTTTGTATTGTCCATGCTCTTGTTTCTTCTGGACCAGATGTGAAATAAGTATCTAGTTCTAAAATTTTATAACCTTTTTGTATCAACAAACTCAATCCAGTTTCTTTCAAACCAATCATTTCCATGTAGTTTTTTTTCTCTGAAGACTCTAGTTCGTTGATTTGATTTTCTATATCAGCTGATACAATTAGAGTATTTTCTTCACCAAACTTTTCTATAAATTTTTTTGTATATTGATTACCATCCTGAACACTTTGTTCATCTACATTACATACAAATATTTTTGGTTTTATTGATAATAAACCACTTTGATTAAGCTGCTTACTTTCAAATTGAGATTTTAGAATTGAGATATCCTTATCATTATTAATACAATCTAATGCGACTTCTAATATTTTCAATTGATCTTCATCAACATTTTTTTTATTGCTTTTTTCTAGTCTTTTTTGAATTGACTCTAAGTCAGCCAACATCATTTCAGTTTCAATTATTTCTAAATCCCTGATTGGGTCGACTGTTGGATTAACATTTTGAATATCATCTGAGTCAAAACATCTTATCATATGGATGATGGCATCAACTTCTCTAATATGAGACAAAAATTTATTACCTAATCCTTCACCTTTTGATGCTCCTTTTACTAATCCAGCAATATCTACAAATGAAATAGTGGTGTTAATAATTTTTTTTGATTTTGATACTTTAGATAAATTATCTAATCTTTCATCAGGCACTGGAACAACCCCAACATTTGGATCAATTGTGCAAAAAGGGAAATTTGCTGCTTGAGCCTTACTTGAATTCGTTAAAGCATTAAATAGTGTAGACTTACCAACATTGGGCAAACCAACAATTCCACATTTAAAGCTCATTATTTGTTGTTATTTACTGTACTAGAAAATAGATCTAATTTTTTTTCAACTAATATAGAAATTGAGTCAATGATATGATTTGAGATTTTTTCAATACCAGCCAACTCTTCTTCTTCAAAATTTTGAAGAACAAAATCTCCAACTTCAATATTTTCTTTTGGTTTACCAATACCAATTCTCACTCTTGAATAATCTTTACCTATAAATTTATCAATTGATGCAATCCCATTATGGCCTGCACTTGATCCACCAAATTTTGCTTTAATTTTTCCAAATTCAACATCTAAATCATCGTGAAAAACAATTACGTCTTCTGCATCTATTTTAAAATACTCAATAAGTTCTCTGATACAAATTCCAGAATTGTTCATAAATGTTAGAGGCTTGATTGCATAGACTTTTTGATCACCAACATTGCCAGTTGTAAGAAGTCCCTTAAATTTTGGTTTTTGTTTTGATAAGCCAAATTTTTTGTTGATAGTGTCAATAATTTTAAAACCTACATTGTGTCTATTATTCTCACTATCAGGGGTTGGGTTACCTAAGCCTACAAATAAAAGCATATTTTTTTAATGGATAGTATATCTAACTTTGGCAGTTTATTTTTTTTCTTCAGCAGCTTTCTTATCTTCACCTTCTTTTGCTTCACCTTCTGCTGCTGGTTTTTCACCATCTGCTGCTGCTTCTGCTCCTGCTTCACCTTCTGCAGCTTCTGCTTCAGCAGGTTTTTCAGGTTCCTTCATTACTGTTGGAGCAGCTAATGTTGCAATAACAAAGTCTCTTCCTCTAATTGTCGGAACTACATCAGTTTCTAGGTTGATTGATGATATCTTAAAACTTTCACCGATATCAACTCCATCTAGATCTATAACTAGACTCTCAGGAATCTTTTCACTTGGACATTTTAATTCTACTTTTCTTCTTACTATGTTTAAAACTCCACCTCTTTTTAAACCTGGAGATTTTTCATGATTAATAAACTGTACAGGCACTTCAATTCGTATTTTAACTCCTGGAACGACCCTTAAAAAATCTACATGTATGGGTTCATCAGAAATAATATGGTATTTAATTTCTCTTGGAAGAACGTTTTGAGGTTTACCATCAACATTTAAAGTAACTATATTGGATAGAAAATTTTCCTTATCAATTAGAGATTTTAACAACTTTTTAGAAATAGATATAGTTTCGTTTTGAGCTTCACCGCCATAAATCACTGCCGGCACATTTCCACTACTTCTAAGTGAGCTTAGCTGACCTTTAGTTTTTGTGTTTCTAATGTTTGCGTCTAATGAAATCATAAAATCATGGGTTTTTAGCCCAAGTTCTTTGATAACTCAAGGTAATTATTTAAATAAATCTGAAACTGATGTTGAATTAGATATTCTTTTGATAGCTTCTCCCATTAAGCCAGAAATTGGCAGAACCTCAATGTTTTTAGCACCTTTAATTTTATCATTGTTATCAATCGTATCAGTAATCACCAAATTTTTGATTACAGAATTTTTAATTTTTTTCACAGCTTCACCACTTAATACTCCATGTGTGATGTAAACATAAACTTCTTTCGCACCTCTATCTTTAAGCGCTCTTGCAGCGTTTACTATTGTCCCACCTGAATCAATAATATCATCTACAATTACACAAGTTTTGTTTTCAACATCTCCTATCACATTCATTACCTGTGATTGACCTGGTTTTGGTCTTCTTTTATCAACAATCGCCAATCCCACATTTAAAAGTTTTCCTAGTGCTCTAGCTCTTTCTGTACCACCAACATCAGGTGCAACACAAATAATGTTTTTACTTTTTATCTTTTTTTTTGCATGTCTTGCAAAAATTGGAGTTGCAAATAAGTTATCAACTGGGATATCAAAAAAACCTTGAATTTGACCTGCATGCAAATCTACAGTTACCACTCTATCCGCACCAGCTTTAGTAATTAGATTTGATACAAGTTTAGCTGATATAGACGTTCTTGGAACAACTTTTCTGTCTTGTCTTGCGTACCCAAAGTATGGAATAACCGCTGTAATATTTTTTGCAGATGATCTTTTTAATGCATCAATACAAAGTAAAAGCTCCATAAGATTATCATTTGCAGGCGATGAAACTGATTGAATAATAAAAATACTATTTCCTCTAATATTTTCATTAATCTCAACATAAATTTCCCCATCAGAAAAATTTCTGATGCTTGAATTTACTAATTTAGACTTCAAATATTTTGCAATATTTTTGCTAAGAGGCTTGTTGCTATTACCGGATAATAATTTCATTAAAAACCTAATTAAGCATAATTATTGATATATTTCTACCATAATCATTATGTTTTAATTTTAAAGCTCTTCTAGCACTAAAAAATTTATTCTTTATATCAAATGTATCAATATTCAAAACATCAATATTTGTAATCTTAATTTTTTTTAGAGAACTATATATATAACTAGTTAAATCAAAGTATAATCTATTTTTTTTATTCTTAAAAAATATGTAATTTTTTTTATCTTTTTTAATAAACTTTCTTTTAAAATCTTGTTTAACTTCATAATTTTTTTGAGAAATAGATGGACCTATAACTGCAGTAATATTTTCCAGATCACAGCCTTTTTTGATCATGAATTTAATTACTTTATTAATAATACCTTTAAAAGCACCTTTCCAACCAGCATGTATTGCGGCTATCATCTTGATTTTATCATCATAAATTAATATTGGAGCACAATCTGCAGTTAAAACTGCTATGGGCAGATTTATTTGATCGGTAATAATAGCATCAGCTTTTGGTTTGTATTTATTGTTGTATTTTTTACCTATAAATATGAATTTGTTGCTATGGATTTGATGAAGCAAAAAAATATTTTTTGCTTTATTGCTAATTTTTTTTCTTACTATTTGAAGGTTTTTTTTAACATTTATTTTATTATCTAATGAGCCAGGCCCACAGTTTAAACTTTTATAAATATTTTTAGAATGCCCTCCAATACTATTAAAAAAACCATGTTTAAGATTTTTAATTTTTGTTAATTTTTTTGATTTAATCAATTCCAAAACCTGTTTTAAAATTATTTTTATGATTTTTAATTAACATTACTTTGAATAGTTCACCCATTTGTTTTTCGTCTATAAGACGTCTAATTCTGTAAAATAAGTCTGTTTTTTTTGAGAAAGGTATATTTTCACTTATGATTTCTGCTCTTTGAATAATCCCCATGCTAGTCAAAAATTTTTTTTGATTAGTAATTATTAAATTTAAATCATCAAATTGGCCAATAAACCTTTTAAATAAATTAAAATTAATTTTATATGTTATATCAGACTCTCCGATATCCTCTAGTACGCTCGAATGTTTATGATTTTTGATAGCTTGTAGAGTCTCCTCCATCTTTAAATTTAAATAGCCATAATCAATTATTAATATTCCTCCATCATATTTTTTAATTAAATTAGAAATATCTTTTAAATATTCAAACGAACTTGGTGAATATTCAATAATTTCTTGATCTTTTGAAATTTCAAAGCTTAAATCTTTCTCGATATCTTTTATATTTATTGGCTGTTCATTAAATTCAGCATTTTTTTCATCTTTAAAATTTACAAATCTTTCAACCCAACCTTCTTTTCTTTTAAAAAACTGTTTAATTGGAAGTGCATCAAAAAATTCATTTGCTAAAAACACTATTGGATATGAATTATTTATTTTTATATCATCTATCCAGGTTATATTTTCAGATTTTAAATTTAATTGTTGTTTTTTTTTTAAAAATTCACTTTTTTCATGTATTTGAAAACTACAATTATTAAAACACTCTGGAAAATTTTTTAATGTTTCAATAATAACTTTCATCATCTCGCCATTTCCAGCACCTAGCTCTAATAAGTTAAATTTTTTTGGTGATCCAATGCTTTTCCAAAAGGTCAACACCCATATCGCAATTATCTCTGAAAAGAGTCTTGTAATATTAGGGGCGGTAATAAAGTCACCTTCTTTACCAAAAGGATTTTTTTTCATGTAATATCCATTAACTTTATCATAGAGAGCAAATTCTATAAATTGATCTAGGGGTAAGTCTTTTTTATTTGTTTTCATTTTTAAGGTAAAAAAGAGTTATGCCAATTGAGGCGAACACCAGACTAATTATTTGACCGATAGTTAAATCTAAAAATAAGTATCCTATTTGATCATCTGGCACTCTAAAAAATTCGACAAAGAATCTAAACAGAGAATAAAATATTAAAAATAATCCTGAGATTAAACCAGGTTTTTTTAAATAATCTTTATTTATAAAATAAATTAATATTAAAAATAAAATTACACCTTCTAGAATTGCCTCATATAATTGAGAGGGATGTCTTGATAAATCGTCTACTTTAATAAAAATAACCGACCAAGGTGCACTTGAAACTGTGCCATAAAGTTCTGAATTTATAAAATTAGCTAATCTTCCAAAAAAAATTCCAACTGGTGCTACTAATGATACTTGGTCTAAATAAAAAAATGGATTTTGATTATTCTTCTTAGCAAAAATATAGCTTGAAGCAATTACACCAAGTAATCCACCATGAAATGACATGCCACCTTGCCAAATTTTAAAAATATCAAAAATGTTATCTAAGTAATAAGAAAAGTTATAAAATATGACATAGCCTATTCTTCCACCTAAAATTATTCCAATGATAAGGTAAGTAATATAGTCGTCAAATT
Source organism: uncultured Pelagibacteraceae bacterium (assembly GCA_902511185.1). GTDB lineage: Bacteria > Pseudomonadota > Alphaproteobacteria > Pelagibacterales > Pelagibacteraceae > Pelagibacter. Next base: position 21,964 of record CABXEK010000014.1, read on the forward strand.
TTTCACTTATATCTGAGTTTTTTATAAATTTTTTTTTGCATAATATCCAACCTATAACAATCCCTAAAATGTAAGCTAAAGAATACCATCTAATTTCAAGCGACATTATTTGAAAAGCGACTGGGTCAAAATTATTGATGAACATTTTAAATAATACTTATAATGTATATCTTAAATATGAAAAATTCTAAATTTATAATTGATAAACTTGGAAAACTTTTTGAACAAGGTATTATTTCCTCAAAAGATCTTAGTTCAGAGCTTTTTAACATTTTAAAATCTAAAAGAGACGAAATCGTTTTAAAGATGAAACTTACCAGTAAAGACGAATTTGAAGTACTATCTAAAAGAGTTGAAAATTTGGAAAATAAAATAAAAAAATTAGAATTAAAAAAAAAGGCTAAACGGGCAAAAAGATCTTAACACGCAATCCATTCATTTTAGACTTTTCAAGCATAATGTTTCCGCCATGCGATCTAATAATATCTGAAGCAATAGAGAGCCCAAGACCTACACTTGACTTTGACTCTGCTCTTCCTTTATCAATTTTATAAAAGGGCTTAAATACATTAGCATGTTCTTTACTTGGTATGCCAGGCCCATTGTCATCAATTATTATAAATAAATTTGTATTTTTTTTGTTAAGATTAATCTCAACCTTATTTCCATATTTTAATGCATTATCGATTACATTATTAAGGCATCGATTGATTAAATTCTTTCTACCATTAATATAGACTCTTGCTTCTAAGTTTTTTAAGATATTCTTATTATCGTATTTATTTACAGCATCTTCTATTAACTCGGATAGATTAAACATCTGATCTTTTTCAGCATATGAAGAACTTGTAAATTGAAGATATTCATTAAGCATTTTCTCCATTTCATCAATATCCCCAGTTAATTTTTTTGCTAAATCTTTTTCATTAATGAAAGCGATTTGTAATTTCATTCTAGTTAAAGGTGTTCTTAAATCATGACTTATTCCAGATAACATTTCAGTTCTTTGATTTAGATGACGAAGGATTCTTTTTCTCATTTTATCAAATTCATGTCCAGCCTGTCTAATTTCAAGAGCACCAGAAGGTTTAAATTCTTCTACATCTTCACCTTTTCCAAACCTTTCAGCTGCACGCGCAAGATTTGTAATTGGTCGTGTTTGATTTTTTAAAAAAATTAGTGAAATAATAACCATGATTATAGCTGGAACAGTAATCCAAAGAGCAAATATTCTTGCAGAAGAGCTTGTAACTCTATCTTTTGGTAATAAGAATTTAAAATACCCGTCTTGGTATTTTATTCTTAAATCAATTAATTCTTTATAACTTGTTGTGTCGAACCAATATCCATCTAAATTAAAACGAGTTTTTAATTCTCTTCTAAGCGTCCTATCAATTGGGCTAAACCATCTCTCATTATATTTATTTTCAAATTCTTGATTTTCAATAAATTCAATATTCAATTCTAAATAGAGAGAAAAAAGATTTTTTAATTCTTTCTTATCAATTTTTTCATTATCGTAAACTTCAATAAATGTGCTAATTTCATTTATTAGTGCTCTAGTCATCCCCTTGTTTGTTTTGATCCAAAGACTATCAAAAAAAACAATAGTTATAACTAATTGTAGAACCAAGATAGGAGTGGCAACAATTAGTAGCGCTCTATAAAATAATCTTTTAGGTAATATTTTTTTAAAAAAGTTACTCAATCCAGAGAACATATCCAGCACCTCTTATAGTTTGTAAAAATTTAGGATTTTTAGGATCGATTTCAATTTTTTTTCTCAATCGTGTTATTATTACATCAATTGATCTTTCTTTATCTAGTTCTATTAATTGACCTATATGTTCTCTTGAAAAAGTTTTACCAGGAGTGTTAATCATTTTTTCTAGGATTATTTTTTCAGTGTTATTTATCTTAAACTCTTTACCACTTTTAATGATTAAAAGTTTATTTAAATCAATTTTTACACTCTCAAATTCTATAATTCTTTTTTGCTTAATTTTGATAGTTTTATCTAAAATATTTTTTATTCTTAAGACTAGCTCCTTAGGATCAAATGGCTTAGGTAAATAATCGTCAGCTCCAATTTCAAGCCCTTGAACTCTTTCAGATGCTTCACCTTTAGCAGTTAAAAGAATAACAGGTGTGTCCATTTTTTTTTTATGATCTTGAATAAATTCTAAACCATTTTTTCCAGGCATCATAATATCTAGAACTATTAAATCAAATTTTACAATTTTAATTTTTTCTGATGCATTTTCTGCACTATCTGCAGTTGTTACTAAAAAATTATTATCATTAAGATATCTTTTAACCAAAGATCTTATACCGTCATCATCATCAACAACTAAAATATGTGCTATAAATTTATCCATCAATAATTTTACTTAATACATTGTCAAAATTAATTACTTCCTCAGAATTAGAGTTAAGTAATGCATTGTAAATTCTTTTTTTTTGGAGATTAAAAATTTCGTTAAATATTTTCTTGCCTTTTTCATTCAAAAAAACATGTTTAATTCTTGTATCATGAGCATCTTTTTGAAATATTATAACATCTAATTTGATCAAATCTTTTAAAACTCTATTTAAACTTTGTTTTGTAACTTTTAACCTTTTTAAAAGCTCAGAAATAGAAATACCGTTGTGTGTTGACAGCAGGTGTATAACTTTATGGTGTGCCAATCCAATCGAATATCTATCTAAGATCTTCTTGGCGTCTGAGAATGTTTCTCTATAACTAACGAATATTTTTTCGATTAATTCTTTAAGCTGCTCATCTTTTAAATATAAAAGTTCTTTCATTATAGGTAAGTTATATTGACATATTAAAGATACAAAGATATTTTTCAGCTATAATTTAAAAAAATTTCACACATGGTACCATACGATAAAAGATCTGGAAAAATTTGGTATAATAATGAGCTTGTAGACTGGGCTGATGCCAAGATACATGTTTTAAACCATGGACTTCATTATGCTAGCTGTGTCTTTGAAGGTGAAAGGGTTTATGATGGCTCAATATTTAAATTAGAAGAGCATACCTCAAGACTTTTTTATTCTGCAGAAAGAATGGGAATGACAATTCCTTATACTGAAAAAGAAATTAATGATGCTAGTAATAAAATTATTTCAGTTCAAAATGTAGAGAATGGATATGTAAGACCAACTATTTGGAGAGGTAGCGAAATGATGGCAATTTCTGCGCAACAAACAAAAATTCATGTTGCAATCGCAACTTGGGAATGGGGTTCTTATTTTGATCCAAAACTAAAAGTTGAAGGAATTAGATTGAATATTTCTAACTGGCGAAGACCAGCTCCAAACACAATACCTTGGGATACTAAAGCCTCAGGTCTTTACATGATTTGTACTTTGTCAAAACATGAAGCAGAAAAACAAGGTTACACCGATTCTTTAATGCTTGATCACGAAGGAAATATTGCTGAAGCAACTGGTGCAAATATTTTCTTTAAAGATAAAAATGGAGAAATACACACCCCAATTCCAGATTCATTTTTAGATGGAATAACAAGAAGAACAGTTATTGAAATTGCCAAATCTAAAAATATTAAAGTTCATGAAAGAAAAATTAGTCCTACGGAGCTTCCAAATTTTGTGGGGTGTTTTTTAACAGGCACTGCTGCTGAAGTCACGCCTGTTTCTTGTATTGCTGAAAATCAATTTAAAGTTTGTGAAACTATAATTGATTTAAATGAAAGTTATCAGTCTTTAGTTAGAAAGAAAAAAGCAGCTTAGTTTTTATTGTCTTCAGACATTGCGTGATCAATTCCTTTACGCATATATTCATAACCTGTAAATAAAGTTAAGAATGCTGATAGCCACAGAAGAATAATTCCAATCGTTTGTGCATTATAATCTTGAAAATTAATAATCTTATTTCCTGTGTCACCTGAAAGCAAAAGAGCTATTGAAACCATTTGTAAAACTGTTTTAAGCTTTGCAAGATTTGATACTGGAAGTTTAATTCTACCTTTGGCTAAAAATTCCCTTAACCCTGAAATTAAAATTTCACGTGTTAGAATTATGATTGCAGCAATAACTTCGTAGTGCCTGATAGTTCCATCCATTACTAATAAGATGAGTGCGGTTGCAACAATAATTTTATCTGCGATTGGATCTAA
>CABXEK010000015.1 GCA_902511185.1 uncultured Pelagibacteraceae bacterium
AGAGAAAAAGTTACTCCTAAGAAAATTCCAAATATTGTTGCTGATGAACCTATGATCACACCAACTAAAAAAAATATTTTTACTATTGATTTATTCAAGACTCCAATTGATTTTAAAATTGCAATATCTTTAGTTTTATTTTTAACTAAAATTGTTAAACCAGAAATTATATTAAACGCAGCTACAATAATTATTAATGACAAAATAATAAACATTACATTCCTCTCAACTTTTAATGCTGAAAATAATGAACTATTCATATCAGCCCAAGTGTATACAAACGCATCAGGAAAAAGCTTCATCAAATTTTCTTTATGATATTCTATATTTTTTGGATCTTTGAAATAATACTCTGTAAATCTATTATCTTTTTCTTTATCAAAAAATTCCTCTAAAGTTTTTAAATTTATATATGCAATATTTTCATCGTATTCTGATAGTCCACTTTCAAAAATAGAGATAATTATAAAAGATTTTTGTTTTGGCAAAGACCCTATCAATGTTTGAACTCCTACGGGTGACACTATTGAAACTTCATCACCTATATCTAGACCTAAGATATTACTTAAATCTCGACCAATAGAAATTGTTTTTTGATTTAAGTTTTTAGAACCAAAAAAATTTTTGTTATTTGTAATTGCAAGTTGTTTAAAATCATTTTCCAAATAACCTTTTAACAAAATTCCCTTAGTATTATTTTTATAAAAAATTACAGCTTCTCCGTCGTTTGACAAAGTACCTTTAGTATAATTTTTATCAGATGTAATAAGTGGTTTGTCGTAAGGTTTAACAACAGCATGAGCATTAAAACCAACTATCTTGTCTATTAATTCAGTTCTAAATCCATTCATAACTGACATCACTATAATTAAAACAGCAACACCAAGACTGATACCAATAAAAGAAAAAATAGATATTACGTTTAAAAAGCCATCTTTTTTTCTAGCTTTTAAAAATCTAAAAGTAATTTCTTTTTCTAAAGTTGAAATCAATTTGAATTTTTTTGTTTAGTTATAATTTCAATAATTTTATTTAATGGTAAATCTTGAGATTCACCATCAACTTCCTTAAATTCCAGAAGATCTCCTTCTGATTTTTTTCCAATAACAATTTGATATGGTGCACCAATTAAATTCATTTTTTTTATTTTTGATGAGTAATTTTCATCTGTATCATCAATAATTGCATCAATATTATTTTTATTTAATTCTGAATAGATATTATTAGCTTTCTCTAATGCTGAAGAATCATTTTTATTAATCATCGGAATAATTGCCACATCATAAGGAGCAACAGACAATGGCCATTTCATGATTTCATTTTTTTCATCGTATTTAGCTTCAATAATAGCTCCAACTAATCTTGAAACACCAATTCCATAAGAGCCCATTTTAACAAAGTCTTTTTTTCCACCAGGCAAGTCAACAGCCGCATTCATTGCTTTTGAATACTTGTCTCCAAAATAAAATATATGACCAACCTCAATTCCTTTTGTTATTAATCTATTTTTTTCTAAAACCATTTTTTCAAATTCTTCTTTATTAAATTTTTCATCTGTAACTGAATAAAACTGTTCATATTTTTTACGCATTTGTTCTAAAGAGGATTTTTCCAAATTAGTACCTTCACTAGTTAAATCAAAAATACGTTTATCAGTAAAAATTTTACTTTCACCTGTATCTGCTAAAATTATAAACTCATGTGATAAATTTCCACCAATTGGTCCTGTATCAGCTGCCATTGGTATTGCTGTTAATGATAATCTTTTAAAAGTTCTTAAATAGGATAAGAAAAATTTATTATAAGAATGAAATGCATCCTCATCTGTAATATCAAACGAATATGCATCTTTCATGTAAAATTCCCTGCCTCTCATAATTCCAAATCTCGGTCTAATTTCGTCTCTAAATTTCCATTGTATGTGGTACAGAAGTTGGGGTAACGATTTATAAGACTTCAATGAAGATCTGAAAATATCAGTTACTTGCTCTTCATTAGTTGGTCCGTAAAGCATTTCTCTATTCTGACGATCTTTAATTCTGAGCATTTCTTCTCCATAATCATCATATCTTCCACTTTCTTTCCAAATTTCACTTGTTTGAATTGTTGGCATTAAAATTTCTTGAGCACCAATTTTATCTTGTTCTTGTCTTACAATTGTTTCTATTTTTTTCATCACTTTAAACCCAAGCGGAAGCCAAGAGTAAATACCAGCTGAAGCTTGTTTAATCATGCCTACTCTCAACATTAATTGATGAGATTTAATCTTAGCTTCTGAAGGATTATTTTTTAAAATTGGTATGAATGATTTAGATAAATACATCTTAATTGATAATATTTCTTAAATTCAAATATTCAAATTTAATTAATAGATAAATTATAATAAAAATAACTGTTGTAATTCCAGTACAATATAAGAACTTTTTAAGTATTTTAGGATTTTCTGGTGATCCAGGATCTTCACCTTCTATTTTAACTGTCTTTAATCTATTTACATCAATTGGTAGAATAGCAAAAAAAACAATCCACCATATGATTATATAAATTATTGCTAATCCTGTAACACTCATTAAATTCTAATCAAATTAATATTTGTAAAAGGTTTTTTTCCAGTTTTTTCTTTTGAAAATTTTCTACAAGCAATCTTGAGTGCATCAATTAAATTATGTTCTTGCTGTTTACTACCTAGTTTAAAGGTTCTAGTAATTTCTTCGATCGCATCTTCTAAACCATATACAAATTCTTCAGTATCATTAACTGGTATACCTCTAAAAGTTAAAACTGGTCTCTTGTGAATGTTACCTTTTGGGGTAATTAATATAGTGGCCTCAATATATCCATTTGCACTTAAATTTTTTCTATCTTTGATAGATTGAGAGTCTTCCACTACGCTAATATTTCCATCTATATAAAGTCTTCCACTAGGTGCTTTATCATATACCTCTGGTTTTCCTGGATATAACTTAACAATATCACCATTTTCTACTTGTACAGGGTTTGGAACATTCATTTCTTTTGCAAATTTGATGTGCTCAATCATGTGTCTGTATTCACCATGAACAGGAATAACACATTTTGGTTTTACCCAATCGTACATTTCTCTTAAATCATCTCTATTTGGATGTCCTGATACATGAACAAATTCATTTTCTTCGGATATAACTTCAATACCGTCCTTAACTAATTGATTTTGTAAATTATATAATTTTTTTTCATTTCCAGGAATAATTTTAGATGAAAATATGACAGTATCATCTTTTTCAATAAATACATCTGGATGTGTGTATTTTGCAATTCTCATTAATGCAGCCATTGGTTCACCTTGGCTACCTGTACAAAGATAAACTATCTTCTCTCGTGATATATTTTTTGCCTCACGTGGATCAATTGGTTCAATAACATCTTTTAAATAGCCACATTGTCGAGCTGCTTTAAATATTCTGTGCATTGATCTGCCAACTAAAGATATTTGTCTTCCAGTTTTTTTTGCACAATAAAAAGCAGTTTCTAATCTAGCAACATTTGAAGCAAAGGAAGCAATTATAATTCTTTTTTTTAAACTACTCATAATATTTAGCATACTTTTTCTAACATCTAATTCTGAACCAGCTTTACCCAAACTAAAAACATTTGTTGAGTCGCATATCATTGCTAAAACACCTTCGTTTCCTATTTCTTTTAATCTATTAGAATTAATATTCCCTCCAATTAAAGGTTCGGGGTCAATCTTCCAATCTCCAGTATGTAAAATTACACCAGCAGGTGTTTCTATTCTTAAACCATTTGGCTCTAGAATTGAGTGAGTTAAAGTTATGTATTCAATTTTAAAAGGATCTAAATTAATCGTCCCGTTTAATTGAACTATTTTAAGATGTTTGGTTATATCAACATGTTTTTCTTTAAATTTTTCTTTGATAAGAACAGCAGTGAATGGAGTTGCATATATATTGCACTCAAGTTGTGGCCAAAGATGAGCTATAGCACCAATATGATCTTCATGAGCATGAGTTAAAACAATTCCCAAAAGATCTTCTTTCTTATCAACTATAAATCCTGGATCTGGATAGATTAAATCAATACCTGGAAGTGTATCATCAGCGAAAGTAACACCTATATCAACCATTATCCATTTGTGCTCACCTGGCTTACCATAAGCAAACAAATTCATGTTCATTCCTATTTCACCAGACCCACCTAGTGGACAAAATAATAATTCATCTTTCATGTTATTTAATTAATTTTGAAATCTTAATTAGACCGTTAATTGTAATATCTTTCTTATGATAAACTTTCGTATTTATTGATTTATTAAATAAATTAGAAAATCCTCCAGTTATTATTACTTTAAAAGACTTTCTAGTTTCTTTCTTAATTAATTTAATAATATTGTCAATTAAACCTGCATAACCCCAAAAAAAACCAGATCTAACGGCTGATACAGTATCATTCCCTATGACATTTTTAATCATTTTAAGATTAATTTTAGGTATTAATGTTGCTTTGTCAGATAAAGCATCTAAAGACAGTCTGATACCAGGAGCAATGATTCCTCCAGAATAAGTATCTTTGATCAATACATCAAATGTTGTTGCAGTACCGAAATCAAGAATAATAAAATTACTCTTATTATTAGTTAAACTTATTGCATTAGTTATTCTGTCAGAACCAACTTGTTTATAATTAACTTTTATTTTAATTAAAGATTTTAAATTTAAATTTTTTACTTCGTAACAATTAATTTTAGTTTTTTTAGAAAGAAATTTCTTAATTAAATTAAAAGACTTTGGAACAACACTACAAAATAAAATTTTATTAATTTTTTGATAATTAGGTTTAAGTAAACTAAAATTTTTAGTCAATTTTTTTTGATTTAAATTTTTAGACGTAAAAATTATTTTTTTAATTATTTTATTTTTTGTAGAAACTAAACAAAGTTTAGTATCAGTATTTCCAATATCACCAAGTATATACATTTAATTTTTTTTAACTTTATTGTTAATTTTATACATTCTAGATAAATTTTTTACAAAAATTAGTTTCAATTCATTTTCAAAATTAATCTTATTTATAGGTTTATTAATCAATTTAGATAAATTTGTTGTTGGGTAATTCTTAATTTTGGGACTTTTAATTAGATTGACCCCTATCCCTACTATCAAAAATTTATTTCCTGATACAGAAATTATTTCTTGTAAAATTCCACTAATTTTTTTTTTATTAATTAATAAATCGTTTGGTTTTTTAAATACTATTTTTTTTTTATAATATTTTTCTATAGTTTTTTTAACTAACAAACAGTTAATTTTTGTTAATGTGGAAAGAGATATATTGATATTTTTAAACTCATGAAAAAAACTTACAAATAAGTTTCCTTTATTAGAAATCCACTTTTTGCCATATTGACCTTTGCCACTTAATTGTGTGTCAGCAGTTACCATACCAAATTTAAAATTGGAATTTTTAATAATTCTAATTGCTGTATTATTTGTGCTATTTACTTTTTTAAATTTAAATTTCTTGAATCTCATTAAATAATATTAATTCTAGACACTACATCAATCAGTTGACTTGGAAAAATGAAGTATAAAAGAATTAATATTGTAGAAAATGTAAGTGAAAATTTTAACCAAAGACTATGGTCTTCGTCATATTTTTCTTTTTCTTTGTCGAAGTATATTATTTTTATAATTCTTAAATAATAAAATGCAGCAATAACAGTTGATAACAAACCTACGATTGCCAAGAAATACATTGACTGTTCTATAACCGCTTTAAAAATATAGAATTTTGCAAAAAAACCAGCTAACGGAGGAATTCCTGCTAATGAAAATAATATAACCAGTAATGACAAAGATAATAAAGGGTGGTTTTTAGATAGACCGGATAGATCATCTATATCTTCATAATATTGATTATTTCTTTTAAGCATTAACAAACAAGAAAATAAAGCTAAGTTCATGATCACGTAAATTGATATATAAATTATTGAACTTTGAATTCCCTCGTTAGAACCTGTTGCCAAACCTGCTAAAGTATACCCTATATGACCAATTGAACTATAAGCTATTAGTCTTTTTAAATTAGTTTGACCTATAGCTGCTATAGCGCCAAAAAGCATAGATGCTATTGATAAAAAAATTATAATCATTTGCCATTGGTCGATTAGATTTAAAAAAGGAACATATAAAAATCTTATAAAGACCGTTAACGCTGCTATTTTAGGTACCATCGTAAAAAATAAAGTAACTGAGGTTGGTGACCCTTCATAAACATCGGGCGCCCACATATGGAATGGAACAGCTGAAATTTTAAATGCTAAGCCTACAAGAATAAATACAATTCCAAAAGTTAAAACATATTCATTTGAATTAAGTTGACTTGAAATTACATTAAAATTTGTTGATCCTGAAAAACCATAAATTAACGAGCAGCCGTATAACAGTAATCCTGATGATAAAGCACTTAAAACAAAATACTTTAAACCTGCTTCAGATGATTTTAATTGATCTCTATTAAAAGTAGCTAATACATATAGTGCTAAAGATTGTAATTCTAGACCCATATAAAATACCATTAAATCATTTGAACTAATCATTACCATCATACCTAGGACTGAGCTTAATATTAAAATTGGATATTCTATTTTAAAAATTTTAAATGATTTAAGATAAGCTGATGAGATAACTAAAACTAAAAAAGCACCAATTAGTGTTATAATTTTCATTAAAGAAGACATATGATCAATAACGATACTGCTATTGAACAAAGTTACACGATTAACACTAAAGGTTTCATTAATAGTAATTATCGCCGTAATTAAAAGAACTAATAATGAAATATTAAAAATAGTTTTTGAACTATCATTTTTAAAAACACCCAAAACCAATAAAAACATAATTGATAGTGAGATAAATATTTCTGGTAATACTAAATTAAAATTTTCCATTTATTTAACCATTACATTTAAATCATACATACTAATCAAGTCTTTAACTGAAACTTCAATTGTATTAATTAATGGGTCAGGATAAAACCCAAAAAACAATGTGGGTACAGCTAAACAAGCTAAAATAAAGTATTCTGATTTATTTAGATCAATCATAGACTTAAGCTCTACGTTCACTAACTTTCCAAAAACGACTCTTTTATAAAGCCACAACATATAAGCAGCTCCAAGAATTACACCTAAACTTGCTAAAACAGCTACTAAGAAATTATCCTTAAATACTCCCATCAAAATTAAAAATTCTCCAATAAAACCGCTTGTTCCAGGCAATCCAAGTGCTGCAAGAGTAAATAACATAAATAAAATTGAATATTTTGGTATGATTGAAACTATTCCTCCGTAAGTACTTATCATTCTTGAGTGCATTCTATCGTAAACTACACCTACACATAAGAATAATGCAGCAGATACTAAACCGTGACTAATCATTTGAATTATACTTCCCTCGATACCTTGTTGTTGAATCGTAAAAATTCCTAAAGTAACAAAGCCCATATGAGCTACAGACGAATAAGCGATAAGCTTTTTCATATCTTCTTGCATTAAAGCAATTAATGATGTGAGAATTATTGCTATTACACTTAAAGCATAAATTAAAGGGGTAAATATTTCTGAAGCAATTGGAAAGAGCCCTAATGAAAATCGGATAAATCCATATCCTGCCATTTTAAGCAAAATTGCAGCCAGCAAAACTGATCCCGCAGTTGGAGCTTCAACATGTGCATCAGGTAACCATGTATGAACAGGCCACATAGGTGTCTTTACTGCAAATGAACTAAAAAAAGCAAGCCATAATAAATTTTGATACTTTGCATCTATTCCAAGTTCATAAAGTTTTATTACATCGGTAGTACCTGAAATCCAATAAATTGAAATGATTGCAACTAGCATTAATACAGATCCTAGGAGTGTATATAAAAAGAATTTAAATGCTGAATACACTCTTTTAGGTCCACCCCAAATACCAATAATTAAAAACATTGGAATTAAACCAGCTTCAAAAAATAGATAGAAGACAACTAAATCAAGAGCACAAAAAACTCCTATCATAAAACTTTCCATAATTAATATGGCTATTAAAAAATCTCTTAATCGTGTCTTAATTGAATTATTAACTGAAACGATACATAGTGGAGTTATAAATGTTGTTAATATGATAAATAAAATTGAAATCCCATCAACTCCTACTTTATAATTAATAAAACCTTCAATCCATGTTCTTTCTTCAATAAATTGAAAATTAGATGTTGATTGATCAAAAGATACCCATAAATAAATAGAAATTAAGAAATTTACAACTGATGTAAATAAAGAAACATATTTAGCTGTTAAATTATTTCCATCTTTATCTTTTGTAAAAAATAAAAAAAGAGCTCCAATTGTTGGTAATAGGATTAAAGATGAAAGAATTGGAAAGTTCATTACTTAACTATTAAAAAGGTTAATAAAGCTGAAAAGCCCAACAACATAATAAAGGCATATTGGTAAATAAAACCACTTTGAAACTTATTAGCTTTGATTGAGCATTTTTTAATAAAAGATGAAATTCCATCTGGTCCAAAACCATCAATTAATTTTCCATCACAAAACTTCCAAAAAAATAAACCTAATTTTTTTGAGGGATTAATAAAAATGACTTCATATAATTCATCGAAATACCATTTATTAACTAAAAAATTGTATAAAGGTCTGTTCATATTAGCTATTTCGTTTGGCAATTCTTTATTTTTAACAAATAAATAATAAGCAATTGGAATAGACAATAATACTAAACAAGGCGTGAGTAATAAAAACCATGTTGGAGGATGCTCAGTACTTAATGGATCTAAAAATTTGATAGAATCGGCCCAAAATAAATTTTCTCCTTCGTGTCCAATAAATAGATCTTTAAAAAGAAAGCCAGCAAATATAGCCCCTATAGATAATAAAACTAAAGGTATCAACATCACTAATGGAGACTCATGTGTTTCGTCAATTTTTACTTCCTTATTATTATATGAACCATGAAATGTTTTAAAAATTAATCTCCATGAATATATTGAAGTTAAAAAAGCAGTAAAAATTCCAATTCCTGCAGCATAATATCCAGTAGTGTTTCCTTTTAAATATGCAAATTCAATAATTGCGTCTTTAGAATAAAAACCTGAAAGAAAAGGAAAGCCAGTTAATGCTAAAGTTCCAATAATCATTAAAGCATAAGTATATGGAAGTTTCTTCCATACACCTCCCATATTGTTTATGTCTTGCTCATCTTTAAATGCGTGAATTACAGAACCAGATCCTAAAAACAATAATGCTTTAAAAAATGCATGTGTAAATAAGTGAAACATTGCAACATTGTAAGCACCTACACCAGCTGCAAAAAACATGTAGCCAAGCTGACTACAAGTTGAGTATGCTATAATCTTTTTTATATCAGTTTGAACTAAAGCAACTGTTGCTGCAAAAAAAGCTGTCGTCATTCCAACAATAGTTACTAAGTTTAATATTAGTGGTGAATATTCATAAATTGGTGAACATCTAACAACTAGAAATACACCTGCAGTTACCATAGTAGCAGCATGAATTAATGCTGACACAGGTGTTGGTCCTTCCATTGCATCTGGCAACCAAGTATGAAGCAAAATTTGAGCTGATTTGCCCATCGCTCCTATAAATAATAATAAACAAATTAAATCTATAGCTTTAACTTCAAAACCTAAAAATAATAAATTTTTATCAATGACCGTTGGAATTTGTTGGAATACTTCTGAATAATTTACAGTTCCAAATAAATAGAAAATTAAAAAAATTCCTAAGGCAAAACCAAAGTCACCTACTCTATTTACAACAAAAGCTTTTATTGCTGCAGTATTTGCACTTTCTTTTTTAAACCAAAAACCAATCAAGAAATATGAACAAAGTCCTACGCCTTCCCAACCAAAAAATAGTTGAATAAAATTATCTGAAGTGACCAACATCAACATTGCAAAAGTAAACAGCGATAGATATGCCATAAATCTTGGTTTATGTGGATCATGGGACATGTATCCAATTGAATAAATATGTACTAGAGACGAGACAGAAGTAACCACAACCAGCATCACTGCTGATAATGGGTCAATTAACATCGACCAATTAACATCTAACGATCCTGAATTTATCCAAGTTGCTATAACAATATTTTCTTCATATTGATTTACAATCACTTGGTATAATACAAAAATCGATAAAAACGCTGATATTGAAACAAGAGCGCTAGTAACTATTTCTGAATTTCTGTCCCCAATATATTTTCCAAAAAAGCCTGAGATAATTGAAGCTAAAAGTGGAAGAAATAAGATAGAAATTTCCATAATTATCCTTTCAACTTATCTATTTCTTCAACCCGTATAGTTCCTGAATTTCGATAATAAACTACTATAATTGCTAGTCCTATAGCGGCTTCAGCAGCAGCAACTGTTAAAATAAATAGAGTAAAAACTTGTCCACTTAGATCTCCTAAAAAAATAGAAAATGCAACTAGATTTATATTAACTGCAAGCAAGATTAATTCTATGCTCATTAATATAACAATAATATTTTTTCTATTAAGAAAAATACCAATAATACCAATTGAAAAAATAACTGCTCCTAGAGTTAAATAATGTCCTAAACCAATTTCAGTCATCAATTTTAACCCCCTTATTACTTTCAACTTCTAAAACCTCAACACCTTCTGATCTTTCTCTAGAAATTTGATTTAAATAGCTTTGGGTTTTAACTCCAGTACGTTTTCTAAATGTCAAAACTATAGCTCCAATCATAGCTACCAATAAAATCATTCCACTTAATTGGAATACATGAATGTAATCAGTATAAAGAACTTGCCCTAATGAATGTGTGTTGCTTACACTAAAATTATTTACTGAATTATTTATATCAAATAAATCAGGTTTATATTTCCAGCCTCCAATAACAATTATTAGTTCAAAAAATATAATTGTACTTATAATTAAACCTACGGGGATATGTCCAGAGCTAGATTCAGATGCAAACCACTGATTTTTTTGTTGAGCAACATTTAGCATCATAACTAC
Organism: uncultured Pelagibacteraceae bacterium; assembly: GCA_902511185.1. Taxonomy (GTDB): domain Bacteria; phylum Pseudomonadota; class Alphaproteobacteria; order Pelagibacterales; family Pelagibacteraceae; genus Pelagibacter. Next base: position 11,065 of record CABXEK010000015.1, read on the forward strand.
AAATAAAAATAATACAGCTACAGCACCTACATACACAATTAACATTATCATTCCTAAAAACTCTGCACCTATCATAATAAAAAGGCAAGATATGCTTATAAAATCTAAAATAAGAAAGAAAACTGAGTGAACAGTATTTTTTGAAACTGTAACCATTATAGCTGAAATAACAGCGATGATTGAGAATGTGTAAAAAAAAATTGAATGTGCAATCATTGATTTATCTATACGGGTTATCAGCTTTAATATTTGCTGCTAAAACATTCTCCCATCTATCACCGTTATCTAAAAGTTTTTCTTTTGTATAATAAAGTTCTTCCCTAGTTTCTGTTGAAAATTCAAAATTTGGACCTTGAACAATTGCATCAACAGGACAAGCTTCTTCACACAAACCACAATAAATACATTTCATCATATCTATATCGTACCTTGTAGTTTTTCTACTACCGTCTTCTCTTGCGGCAGATTCAATTGTTATTGCTTGTGCTGGACAAACAGCTTCACATAATTTACAGGCTATACATCTTTCTTCACCATTAGGATATCTTCTAAGAGCATGCTCTCCCCTAAAACGAGGGCTTATTTTTCCTTTCTCAAAAGGATAATTAATTGTTTTTTTAGATTTAAAAATTTCTTTAATAGCAATTAATAAGCCACTAATAAAATCTGTCATGAATATAGTCTTAAAAAATCTTGAAATTTTCATAATTAATTTACTGGTAAAAGATTAAAATAAAATAAATAGCTAGCAGTTAATACCACCCAAGTTAAAGATAAGGGTAAAAATACTTTCCAACCTAATCTCATTAATTGATCATATCTGTATCTTGGAACTATAGCTTTAACTAGAGCAAATAAGATAAATAATAGTAATATTTTCAATATTAGCCATATTGCACCTGGCACTAATGTAAATGGATAAATATTAATTGGTGACAACCATCCACCTAAAAATAGGACTGAGCCCATTGCACACATTAATAAAATATTTGCGTATTCACCTAACCAAAACATTGCGTACATCATTCCAGAATATTCTGTTTGATAACCTGCAACCAATTCTGCTTCTGCTTCAGGTAAATCAAAAGGAGGTCTATTAGTTTCTGCTAGGGCAGAAATAAAGAAAATAACAAACATTGGAAACAATGGAATAATGAACCATAAATTTTGTTGAGCTATCACAATGTCATTTAAATTAAGTGAACCAACGCATAATAAAACATTAATAATTATTACTCCTATAGATACTTCATATGATACCATTTGTGCAGCAGATCGAATTGCTCCAAGAAAAGGATATTTTGAATTAGAGGCCCATCCACCCATTATAATCCCATAAACACCCAGTGAAGAAACAGCAAATAAATATAATATTCCAACATTTATATCTGCTAAAACTTGGGTTGCACTAAAAGGTATTACAGCCCATGATATCAGGGCTAGAGTCATTGTCACAATAGGAGCTAAAATAAAAATTACTTTATTAGAACTAGATGGAATAATAATTTCTTTGAATATATATTTTAAAGCATCAGCAAGTGATTGAAGTAAACCAAATGGTCCAACTACATTGGGACCTTGTCTTTTTTGAACAAATGCCCAAACTCTTCTATCAAGCCATACTATCAAAGCAACAGAAACCAAAACAGGGATCAATAAAAATACTATTCTGTAAACTTCTTGTAAGACAATATTTAAATATTCCACTTTAGCCTTCCGTACCAGTAGATTTTAAATTAATCTTTGAATTATTACATTCAATCATTGTTTTTGAAGATCTAGCTATAACATTTGAAAAATAATAATCTTTTATAAAAATCTTCAAATTTTCATTTTTAAATTCTTCATTTGTCGAATTATTGATTTTTTCTATTAGATCATCCTGTTTTTCTTTTTGTAAATTTAAATAATTAAACATACTGCTTTCTAATTCGTCTTTGTCATTAAATAGCTTTCTGTTGTTCATAAACTCAGCAATTTCATTAATTATTTGCCAATCTTCTTTAGCATCACCTGGAGGATAAGAGGCTTTTTGAGCTTTTTGTATTCTACCTTCTAAATTTGTAAAATAGCCATCTTGTTCAGTATAGGCAGATCCAGGTAAAATTATATCAGCAATTTCAGCTCCTTTATCACCATGACTTCCTTGATAAATTATAAATTCATCTTTTTTATCAAAATCTAAATTATCCTGACCAAGTAAATATATAATATCAAATTTATGATTTTTTAAATCATCTAACAATCTACTTTCTTGATTAACTATACCAAGATCATAATTACCTACTGCAGAAGCATCACAGGATAAAATATTTAATGAATTCCAATCATTATTAATTTTATTATTTTCAATTAAAAACTTTTTGATTTTATTAAATAAATATTTTGATGAATGAGAGCTTAACAATGACTCTCCAATTATAATTGTGGGTTTTTTAGCTTCTTTAATTTTTTTAGAAATTTCACTATTATCATCAAAAATATCTTTTATTGATTGAGTTTGACCATCTAAACTTTCATATGGGTAAGTCAGGTCTCCTAAATCATTAAGTGAAATAATTTTAGTATTATTATTTAAATAAGATTTTCTAATTCTAGCATTTAATATAGTAGCCTCGTATCTTGGGTTTGCTCCTATTAATAAAATAAAATCTGATTCTTCAATACCATTTATTGTTGAATTAAATAAGTAATTCTCTCTTTTATTAATATCTAAAAATCGATTATCAGATCTGCACTCATAGTTTTTTATTTCCAAGGTTCTGTCGAAAAATTCTTTAAAAATATAACCTGTTTCCATATTTGTTAAGTCTCCAAGAAATCCACAAATTTTTTCTTTTGAAGTATTTTCGAATTTTGATTTAATAATTTTATAAACCTCCTCCCAGGAAGCTTTTTCAAATTTTCCATTGTATTTAATAAACGGTGCATCTAGTCTTTGATGTAATAATCCATCACAAGCATATCTCGTTTTATCAGAAATCCACTCTTCATTAATATCTTCGTTTGTTATTGGAAGAATTCTTTTTACTTCCCAATCATATGTGTCAACTCTAATATTTGATCCAACTGCATCCATAACATCTATGCTTTCTGTTTTTTTAAGCTCCCAAGGGCGCGCTTCAAAAACATATGGTTTAGATGTTAAAGCGCCAACTGGGCATAAATCTACTACATTGGCTGATAGTTCTGACTGCATTGATTGCTCTAAGTAAGTTGTAATCTGCATGTCTTCACCCCTGCCAATTGCACCAATTTCTGGTACACCAGCTACTTCAGTCGCAAACCTTACACATCTAGTGCAATGAATACATCTTGTCATTTGAGTTTTAATTAATGGACCCATATTTTTTTCTGGAACTGATCTCTTATTCTCTTTAAATCTTGATTTATCTACACCATAAAACATTGATTGGTCTTGTAGATCACACTCACCTCCTTGATCACAAACTGGACAATCTAATGGATGATTTGCTAGTAAAAATTCCATAACACCTTTTCTAGCTTTTTCAACAAACTCAGTATTTGTTTTAATGTTCATCCCCTCTGCTGCAGGCATCGCACAAGATGCAACAGGTTTAGGAGATTTTTCCATTTCAACTAGACACATTCTGCAGTTTCCAGCTATTGATAATTTTTCATGATAGCAAAATCTTGGAATTTCTACCCCTGCTTTTTCACAAGCCTGAAGTACTGTCAAACCTTCTTCTACTTCAATATCAATATCATTTACTTTGAGTTTAAGCATTTTTTTTGTCCAATAAGTGCTGATCAACTAAATAAGGAATATTATTTTTTTTCTGAATAATAGGATCCAAGTTATTTCTATTTTCAATTTCTTTTTTAAAATGTCTTAATAATCCTTGAACTGGCCATGATGAACCTTCTCCAAAAGCACATATAGTATGACCTGCTATTTGATTTGTCACATCACCTAACATATCTACTTCATCCTTTGTAGCTTCTCCTTTTGCCATACGTTCTAACATTCTCCACATCCATCCGGACCCTTCTCGACAAGGTGTACATTGACCGCAGCTTTCGTGTTTATAAAATCTTGCAATTCTTGCCATACATTTAATTATGTCTTGATCCTTATTAATTACAACAATACCAGCTGTTCCTAATCCACTTTTTTCAGCCATTAGTGAATCAAAATCCATAGTTAATGTTTCGCATTTCTCTTTAGGTATCAAAGGCATTGATGAACCTCCTGGAATTACAGCTTGTAGATTTTCCCATCCACCAATAACACCTCCAGCATGTACTTCAATTAGATCTTTTAAGGGTATGTTCATTTCTTCTTCAACATTACATGGATTATTTACATTTCCAGATATACAAAAAATTTTAGTACCTGTATTTTTTTCCCTACCTAAAGAAGCAAACCATTTTCCACCTCTCCTAAGTATTGTTGGCACAACAGCAATTGTTTCAACATTATTTATTATTGTTGGACATCCATAAAGTCCAATTAATGCAGGAAAAGGTGGTTTTAATCTTGGTTGTCCCTTTTTTCCCTCTATACTTTCCAGTAATGCTGTTTCTTCTCCACAAATATATGCTCCAGCTCCATAATGAATATAAATATCTAAGTCCCACCCTGTTCCAGCAGCATTTTTTCCAAGTAATTTTTTCTCATAAGCTTCATCAATTGCTGTTTGAAGTTTTTGACCATCAACAAAGTATTCGCCTCTAATATAAATATAACAAACATGTGCTTGTACTGCGTATGAAGCAATCAAACACCCTTCAATTAATTTGTGAGGTTCAAATCTTAAAATATCTCTATCTTTACATGTGCCAGGTTCAGACTCATCACCATTGATTACTAAATAATGAGGTCTTGATCCAACTTCTTTAGGAGCAAAAGACCACTTTAAACCTGTTGGAAATCCAGCTCCACCTCTACCTCTAAGTTGTGAGTCTTTAATTTCATTTATTATCCAATCTCTACCTCTATCTGTTAATTTTTTAGTATCTATCCAATCTCCTCTTTTTTGAGATGAAACAACATCAGATCCGTTATCATTATATAAATTCTTAAATATTCTATCTTGATCTTTAAGCATTTTTTAAATCCATAAGTGTTTTTCTATTATTTTCAGGTTCATTATTAACACGACCTCTATATGATCCTGGTTTAGGTGTTTCACCATTTAAAATTTTATCTAAAATATCTAATGTTTTTTCTTTATCTAAATCTTCAAAGTAATCATCATTAATTTGCATCATAGGCGCATTAACACAGGCCCCCAAGCACTCTACTTCCATCCAAGAACAACTTTTATTATCTGATAATTCTGACTCGTTTACAGAAATTTTTTCTTTGCAGGCCTCAACTAGCTTATTTGCTCCTCTGATCATACATGGTGTTGTTGTACACACTTGAACAAAGAATTTACCTACTGGTGACAAATTATACATTGTGTAAAAAGTGGCTACTTCATAAACTTTTATGTAAGGCATATCTAAAAATTTTGCTATGTATTTCATTGCTGCTAAAGGTATCCAATTATTATTTTGCCTTTGAGCAATATAAAGTAATGCCATTACAGCACTTTGTTGTTTGCCTTTTGGATATTTAGAAATAATATTGTTCGCAGCCTCTAATGAAGAAGTATTAAATTCAAAATTATCTGGTTGTTCTTTTGCAGGTTTTCTTAAACTCATCTGTCAACCTCTCCAAATACTATATCCATAGAACCTAATACAGCAGGCACATCTGCTAACATGTGTCCTTTAATTAAATAATCCATAGCTTGAAGATGAGAAAAACCTGGAGCTCTGATTTTGCATTTATAAGGTTTGCTAGATCCATCAGAAATTAGATAAACACCAAATTCACCTTTTGGAGCCTCTACAGCGGTATAAATTTCATCTTTAGGAACTCTGTATCCCTCTGTAAAAAGTTTAAAGTGATGAATTAAAGCTTCCATGGATTGCTTAAGATCTTTTTTTGGAGGTGGAGTTATTTTACCATCTGATGATTTAATTGCACCTTTCTCCATTTTAACAAGGCACTGATTGATTATAGACACACTTTCTTTCATTTCTTCAATTCTACATAAATATCGATCATAACAATCTCCATTTTTTCCTACTGGAATTTTAAATTCTAATTGGTCATAACAATCGTATGGTTGAGATTTTCTTAAATCCCAAGGAATACCTGAGCCTCTAACCATTACCCCAGAAAATGAATAATCTAACGCATCATCTTTAGTAACTATTCCTATATCAACATTTCTTTGTTTGAATATTCTGTTATCAGTCAGTAAACTCTCTAGGTCGTCAATAATCTTTGGAAATGTTTTACAAAATTTTGCAATGTCTTCTTCTAGTCCACTTGGTAAATCTTGGTGAACTCCTCCAGCTCTAAAATAATTTGCATGTAACCTTGATCCTGAAGCCCTTTCATAAAAACCCATCAAAGTTTCCCTTTCTTCAAATCCCCACAAAGAAGGAGTTAAAGCACCAACATCAAGCGCTTGTGTTGTTACATTTAAAATATGACTTAATATTCTTCCAATTTCACAAAATATTACTCGAATAAATTGAGCCCTAATTGGAACATCAATTTTTAAAATCTTTTCAATAGCAAGTGCAAATGCGTGCTCCTGGTTCATAGGAGCAACATAATCCAAACGATCAAAATATGGTACTGCTTGCATGTAAGTTTTGTTTTCAATTAATTTTTCAGTACCCCGATGTAACAGACCAATGTGTGGATCTGCTTTTTCAACAACCTCCCCATCTAGTTCCAATATTAATCTAAGGACACCGTGAGCAGCTGGATGCTGAGGTCCAAAGTTTAAATTTAAATTTTTAATTTTTTTTGTCATTATTATCTATTTCTTCTTTAATATATTTTGTTCCTTCCCAAGGACTTTCGTAATCAAAATTTCTATAATTTTGTTCTAATTTGACAGGTTCATTGATAACTTTTTTTTTATCTTCACTATATCTGACCTCTGTATGACCGGTTAAAGGAAAATCTTTTCTTAAAGGATGACCTTCAAAACCATAATCAGTTAATATTCTTCTTAAATCTGGGTGATCTTTAAAAGATACTCCATACATGTCGAAAACTTCTCTCTCCATCCAATTAGCTGCAGGAAAAATACTTGTCAATGTAGGTATAATTTCACTCTCACTAATAAAATATTTTAAAATAATTCTTTGATTAAATTCATGGCTTAGAAATAAATAAACCATTTCAAATCTTTGATTATTTTCAGGATAATCAATAACAGTAATATCAATTAGCTGTCTAAATTTAGTTTCATGATTAGTTTTAATAAATAAAGTTACATCAATTAAATCTTTTTTGTCTATATCTATATATAATTGAGAATGTTTAATTTCAGTTCTATTAATTTTTGTTGTTAATTCTGAATTAATTTTTTTTTCTAAATCTTCTAATGTTTTCATAATTATCTTATAAAAGAACCTTTGTTTCTAATTTTTTTTTGTAACTGTAATATCCCATACAACAAAGCTTCTGCCGATGGTGGGCAACCTGGAACATAAACGTCAACTGGAACTATCCGATCACAACCTCTTACTACAGAATATGAATAATGATAGTAACCTCCACCATTCGCACAACTGCCCATTGATATCACATATCTTGGCTCTGGCATTTGATCATAAACTTTTCTTAAAGCCGGTGCCATTTTATTAGTTAATGTTCCAGCAACAATCATTACATCAGATTGTCTTGGAGATCCTCTTGGTGCTGCACCAAATCTTTCCACATCATATCGTGGCATTGCTGTTTGCATCATCTCAACCGCACAACACGCAAGACCAAAAGTCATCCAATGTAAAGATCCAGCTCTTGACCAATTAATTAAATTATCTAATGAAGTTGTAATAAAACCGTTTTTACTGAAATCATTTGCAAGCTGTTTAAACTCTTCTGGAACTTGATCAATCTTATTATTCATTTTTATTCCCAATCAAGCGCACCTTTTTTCCATTCATAAATAAATCCAATGGTAAGTATGAATAAAAAAATCATCATAGAAGAAAAACCTAGTAAACCTATGTTTCCTAGTGATATTGCCCAAGGAAATAAAAATGCAATTTCTAAATCAAATATAATAAATAATATAGCAACTAAATAAAATCTAACATCAAATTCCATTCTCGAATCTTCAAAAGGTTCGAAGCCACATTCATAGGCTGATAATTTTTCTGGATCTGGTTTTTTTGGAGAAAGAATAAAATTAACAATTACAAAGGCACAGCTCAAGCCCAACGCAATTACTAAAAATATAATAATTGGTAGGTAATCTTTTAAAAATTCAGATAACATGGAAATCTATATATCAGTTTTTATCTGTTGTTGAAGCGCAGATAAGTCACATTTTAATTGATATTAACCGAAAATATTAAGAAAAAGTGGCGGGAGTGAAGGGACTCGAACCCTCGACCTATCGCGTGACAGGCGATCGCTCTAACCAACTGAGCTACACCCCCACTTTTGTTATTATGGTGGGTAGTAAAGGACTCGAACCTTTGACCCCCTCGGTGTAAACGAGATGCTCTACCAACTGAGCTAACCACCCATATATTTTTAACTGCCAAAATACACGTGCTTTATACTTTTTAGGGCAATTTCGTCAATTAATTATTTATGTCTAAAAACAAGAGCAATTCAAGAGTCATATAAGATTTGTTATTGAATTAACTTTTTTTTTAAAAAACAACTTAGATAATATACGCCACAACCAAAATATAAACATAAACATATATAGGTTGGTACAAAATATCTTGTATAGCCGACCCAAGAAGAAATTGCAAAGAAGTATATGGCTACCAATAATAATATATGCGGAAAATATATTTTCTTTTTTAAAGTATAAATAAATCCTATAAAAATTAAACTGTAAAAAATTAAAGAATATATAATTCTAAATTTAATTGTTTTTTGATGTAAATCACTCTTATAATAATTTACTCCATATATTCTTTTGGATATAATTTCAGTTGGATTTAACAAAGTTGAATGAAGCGATGATTTAATTGCAACTTTAATAGTTAGTATTTTATCATTTAACAAAGTATCTAGTGCTCTATCCCTTTGCCATTTGTACCAAACAATTCTATCTGTTTCTTGATTTAGATTAAGATTTTTTTTTTCAGCAAAGTCTAATTTTTTTTGTAATAATTTGACTTTGACATCGGTATCAGAATTTGAATTATTCTTAATTTTCACTACTCCAGGTAAAAAATAATTATAAAGATTATCTATAGTTTGCGTAGGCAAAACATAAAAAATGTTCGTTCTATCGAAATTTAAATATCCTACTACAAGCAAAATTATACTAAATGATATGCTTAAATTAATTATTTTAAGTATAGAACCTAATTTGAATCTTAAAATTAAAACAACGATAGGAACTATAATTAAAAAAATAGCAACCGATCTTTGTAAATAACATATTCCAATTAAAAAACCCAAAAAAAGATATGATAATTTTTTTTTTGGCAAATCAATTAAAAAAGAAAAAATAAATATTAAAATTGTAAAAAAAATTGTTTCACCAAAAACAGTGTATTTGAATTGATTTATAGTAGGATCAAATAATAAAAAACAAATAGATATATTAATAATATTCTTATCTAAATTTAATTTTTTAAGTTTTTTGTAAAAAAAAATTATTGAAAGATAAAATAAAATTACTTGAAATAAAAAGAATTTATATATTCCATCAAAATTATATTTATCATTATCGTAAAATTTAGTTCCAACATCATTTTCATAAAATTTTATTCCAAAAAATTTTCCAACTAGACCCAATATTTTAGGTGGTAAAAAATGATGTCTAAATTCATAATCTTGGATATTTGAAATTTGAAGATCTTTATTCTTAAATTTATATGCTTTCTCCCATAAATTTAATTCAACTGGGGAAGCTAATAGCCTTGGTCCTGGAAATTTTTGTGAATTAGATAGTACTTTTCCATATTGATTAATATGAAAATTCATAATGATAATAGAAACAATAAAACTTATTAATAAAATCAATAAAATAAAATGATTTTTATAGATAGTTTTACATAAATTCTTCATAATTAAAAAATAATTTATTTTTATACTAATTATTATCTTATTTTTTTAGGGTTAATTAGAAAATTACTTAAAGATTTGCTATTGTGTTTACAGGTCTTTTTAAAAAAGATTAAATTAATCATTTTATCATGTAGCATAACATTAAGATCTATTAAATTAAATAGTTTCTAAGATTATAAAATAGAATAATTTTTAAGCGTTTTTATTAACCCTTTTTTAAAGGACATAAACTTTAAATTGGGGAATAGATTTAATAGTTTCTTATTTGAATTGTAGAGATTAATTTCTTTTTTTTTTTGGGTTTTTTTAAAACATAATTAATTTTTCTTTGAATTAATCTCTCAATCATTTTAGGAATATATTTTATTTTTACATAATTTTGAGCTGAAATATTCAAAATACAATTATATTTTTTTTTATAGTTTAAAATTAAAACAGATAGCACTTTACAGATATCATCAACATGTATGTAATCACGAATTTGATTACCGGGCATAATAGAAAAATTTTTATTTTGCTTGATTGAATTAAAAATGTGTCCTAAAAATCTTTCTTTGTTGTCACCAAACCCATAAATCAAAGATGGTCTCAACCAGATATAATTAAAATTTTTTTTTTTTAAATATGAGGAAGTGTATAAATATGACTCATATTTGTACTGACCATAATATCTAACTGGTTTGACTTTTTGTTTCTCTCTAAATGGACATTTGATATCTCCATATTCTTCTATAGATCCAAAGAAAATAATTAATTTACATTCAGGATTAATATTTTTAACTAAATTTTTAGTAGTGTTAAATGTATTATTAATTTGATTTTTTTTTTCATTAAATTTTTTTTTTTTAAATTTAGTTGATGTGGCAAGATGAATAATCATATCAGGTCTATTTTTATCTATGAATTTTTTTACCTGCAAACTATTATTTAAGTTTAAAATTTTTTTATTGGGGGTGAGTAATTGATATTTTTTTTGGAAAGTATTTTTAATATGGGTACCAACAAAACCTTTAGATCCGGTAATAAATATTTTTAATTTGTTCTTACTCATCATCAACTATGTAAGTTGGCCTTTTTTTGACTTCGTCCAAAATAAAACCTACGTAAATTGATAAGATACCAATTAGAAACATAATTAATCCAAAGAATAAAAGTTGAATTAAGATTATTGTAGTAAACCCTGGCTCTGTAACAGATCCACCAAGATATAGAATTAAATATACTATAAGCATTATTAAACTTCCTAAAAAAATAAAAAAACCAATAAAAAAAACTATCATTAGTGGTGCTTTGGTAAATGATGTTATGGCAGATATTGAAATATCAAAATATTTTAATAAAGATATTTTCGATTTTCCTGAAAATCTTTTTTTACGAGAATATTTTATTCCTTTTTGTTTAAAACCAATAAAAGAAATCAACCCTCTTAAATATAAATTCTTTTCATCAAATTTTTTTAGAAATTTAATTACCTTTTTATCTAATATTCTAAAATCACCTGCTTTTTCTGGAATATCAATTTCTGAAAATGTTTTAATAAATAAATAAAAAATATTTCTAAAAAAACTTAAAACAAAATTTTCTTCTCTTTTTTCTCTTATTCCATATACAACGTCGTAACCGTTTTCCCACTCTTTAATAAATTCTGAGATAATTTTTGGATCATCTTCTCCATCAGCATCTAATTGAATAGCAGCATCTCCTTTACAATTATCATATCCAGCCTTAATATTTGCTTGATATCCAAAATTTCTGCTTAATTTGATATATCTTGAATTATTGAAACTTTTTAGTTCTTCCTTTGCAATAACATTAGATCCATCAGTAGAATTATTATCCATAAGTAATAATTCAAAATCATAATTTTTCTCAATTTGAATTAGTTTTTTTACTTCTGCAAGTATTATTGGTAAATTTTGTTTTTCATTAAAAAAAGGTATTATTATTGAAATCAATTTTTTCATTAATCTAATTATTTATAAATTTATATATATACTATGCCATATAATTGATTTGTTACCAATTTTAATTATACGTTTGTGAATTTTTGGTAATATTACAAAATCTTGTACTTTTTATAACTACTTAAATTACTGCTTGTGATTATTAATAATTATAATCTTAATACAAATTTAGTTATATAAATTATTGAATACTAGCTTGAGATTTATCATCTTTTTTAGACATATCAACTTCAACCCATTCTGTTTTTTTAAGTTCTTTTGTTAAAGCAACTTTTAAAACCTGATCAGCATGATCAACAGGTGTAATTTTTATATCATCAATAATTTTTTTAGGCATATCAACTAAGTCTTTTTCATTTTCTTTGGGTATTAACACTTCTTTAATTCCCGCTCTATGTGCTGCTAATAATTTTTCTTTTAACCCACCTATAGGTAATACCTGACCTGTTAAAGTAACCTCTCCAGTCATTGCAACATCTCTTCTTACTGGAATTCCTGTAATTGATGACACAATTGATGTAACCATTCCAACACCAGCTGATGGCCCATCTTTAGGTGTGGCACCTTCAGGAACATGAATGTGAAAATCTTTTTTTTCAAATAATGGAGGAATTATTCCATATTCCAAACACTTAGATCTAACAAAAGATTTAGCAGCCTTGACAGACTCTTGCATTACGTCACCAAGTTTTCCTGTAATTTGCATTCTACCTTTACCTGGCATAGTTACAGTTTCAATTTTTAAAATTTCCCCACCATATTCAGTCCACGCAAGACCAGTTACAATTCCAACTCTATTTTCAGATTCTAGCTCTCCAAATTTAAACTTAGGTATGCCCAAGAAATCAGATAAATTTTTATTATCAATTTTTACCTCTTTTTTCTTCACCAGCAACAACTTTTTTAACTACTTTTCTTGCTAATTTAGAAATTTCTCTTTCCAAATTTCTAACGCCAGACTCTTTTGTGTAACCTCTTATGACCTCTTTAATAATATCATCTCCAAGTTTCATTTCTTTTTCTTTAACACCATTATCTTTAATTTGTTTTGGTAATAAATATTTATTAGCAATACTAATTTTTTCATCTTCAGTGTATCCAGCCAATCTAATCACTTCCATTCTATCTAAAAGTGGTGGAAGAATATTTAAAGTATTAGCGGTAGTTACGAACATTACATCTGACAAATCATAATCAACTTCTAAATAATGGTCATTAAAAGTTGTATTTTGTTCTGGATCAAGTGCTTCTAACAAAGCAGAAGAAGGATCACCTCTATAATCATTTCCTATTTTATCTATTTCATCCAATAGAATTAGTGGGTTTTTTAGTTCCAGCTTTCTTCATCATTTGAATAATTTTACCTGGCAATGATCCAATATATGTTCTTCTGTGTCCTCTTATCTCAGCCTCATCCCTCATGCCACCAACAGACATTCTTACAAATTCTCTATTAGTTGCTTTAGCTATTGATTTTCCTAGAGAAGTTTTTCCAACTCCTGGGGGACCCACTAAACAAAGTATTGGTCCTTTTATTTTTTCCATCCTTTTCTGAACAGCAAGAAATTCAACAATTCTTTCTTTAACCTTTTCCAAACCGAAGTGATCTTTATCAAGAATATTAAGAGCTTTTGTTAAATCAATATCTACCTCGCTTTTTTTGTTCCATGGAAGTTCAGTCATCCAATCTAGATAATTTCTAACAACCGTTGCTTCTGCGGACATTGGGCTCATATTTTTTAACTTTTTCAATTCCTGTAAACATTTTTTTTTCTACTTCTTTAGGCATTTTAGCTTTTGTAATAGCTTTATTAAGGCTAGTTGTTTCATCTTTACCATCTTCAATTTCACCTAATTCTTTTTGAATAGCTTTTAATTGCTCATTTAAATAATATTCTCTTTGAGTTTTTTCCATCTGAGTTTTAACTCTTCCTCTAATTTTTTTTTCAACTCCAATAATGCTTGTTTCGTTTTCCATTATTTTAATAATTGAGTTTAATCTCTTCTTAACATCAACAGTTTCAAAAATTTGTTGTTTTTCAGAAATGGTAGCAGTGATATGAGAGGCAATATTATCTGCAATTTGCGATGGGTTTTTTAATTGTTTAATAGTATTTATTGTTTCGCTTGAAATTTTTTTATTTATAGATGTTAATTTTTCTAATCTTCTTAAAGCTGTAGCTGCAAGGGGAAATAAATCTTCATCTTTAACAGTCAAATCATTAAAATAACTATAATCACAAGATATAAATTTTTCGTTATCTTTAAAATCAATAATTCTAACTCTTTTAATACCTTCAACTAAGACCTTAACTGTTCCATCAGGTAATTTTAAAAGCTGAAGAATGTTTCCTTCACAACCATACATAAAAATGTCTGTTTTTTTAGGATCATCAATTTCAGAGTTTTTTTGTGTAACAAGAATAATTTTTTTATCGTTCTTCATAACTTCATTTAAAGCTGAAATAGACTTGTCTCTTCCGACAAATAAAGGAATTACCATGCTAGGAAATACAACAATATCTCTTAATGGTAGTAAGGGTAATGAAATTTTAACATCCATAGTATTAATATGGATATTATATTTTATATTGCAATAGGTTTTTAAAGATTATTAAGGATATTAAGCCGCTGTTGTCTTGTTAGATTTTGATTTATTGTCATCTTTTGAATGTACTAATATGGGTTGAGATTGACCTTTGGCTGCGCTAGCATCAACTATTACTTCCTTAATGTTATCTTGGCTTGGTAAATCG
>CABXEK010000016.1 GCA_902511185.1 uncultured Pelagibacteraceae bacterium
CTAACTTAATATATTTTTTTGCTCTATCGACCATTTTGATGAATTTGTTTTTAGACGTATTAGATTTAACTTTTATTATCTTATTAATTTTTTTAGATGAGTTATCAGTAATTTTAAGAGCGGATTGAATTAATAGTTTAGATAATTCAATTTTAATTTCTTCATATTTTTTTGCATAGTTTTTAATTCTTTCATCATTAAATATATTAACAATATAAAATATTTCTTTTTTTAAATTATCATAAATTACAAGAGTCCTTGGTCTTAGAAGTCTTACATCAGGTAATTGAAGATCATTTTTACATTTGTTTGGAATTTTCTCAATATATCGAATTGAGTCGTATGAAAAATAACCAGATATTAATGAACAAATTTTAGGTAGTTTTTTTGGAGTTTCAAATTTGAATTCTTCAATAATTTTTTCAATTAATTGATCAGGTTTACTTCTTAATTTAATTTTTTTTTTATTCTTAATTAAATAAGAATTATTATTATTAAATTCCCAAATTTTATCAGGATTTTTACCAAAGATAGTATACCTACCTTTTATTTTACCTTTCTCAACAGACTCAAATATAAAGCTATTTTTTTCAATGAGAAAATTATCAATTAGATTAAGAACTTCATCATCATTTTTTACTTTCTTTGATGTATAGATTATTTGATTTTTTTTGCTTCTGTGTCGAAACTTAAAATCTTTGAAGTTTCGATTAATTATCATTTGAAATAATTTTTAACTCTATCAATAGTTTTTTGATTTAATTGCACTTTATATTTATTATTTAGTAACTGGTCATAGGATTGTAATATACTTTTTCTATACTCAGTGTTTTGTTTTTGAACAAATTGTAAGTAATTTTCATCAGACTCATTAAAAGAATTATTTGTTGAATTAACAATTTTAACTAAATAAATTTTATTATCTTTGTCATTTACAAGTGTAAAAGAATTAATTGGAAGACTATATAGCATTTTAACTGAATTTTCTTCAAATGTATTATCATCATTAATAGAATTTAGTGATATATACTTAAGATTATCAGCAGACATTTGATCAAATTTAATATCGTCAAATTCTTTTTTTTGAATCTCCTCAAGAACTTTTCTATTAAGATCAAATTTTCCCTTTTGAAAAACTAGTTCTGTTATTTCATCTTTAGTAGTATCGTTATTTAGATTTGGTCCAAGATCATATTTATCATCTATTGAAAATAGTAAAAAATTTTCACCATTTTCAACAAGATCTAATTTTGATGATCTTTTGGAATAAATTTTATCCTCATTTATTTTTTGAGTTGTTGAAGGAGTGAATTTGTTTACCTCAATTACCTCTACCTTTAGATTTTTTAGTATTTTATCAAACGTATCACCCTGAGATATTTGGTTTTCAATCTTATCTATTTCATCAAAAAATTCTTGATTAAATTCTTCTAATCCAATTAGATTTTTGGGATTTAATACTGCGTATTTAAAATCAATATATTCTCTTTTTAATTGTTCTTTATTTTCTTCAACAAATTCCTCTATTTCTTTGTTAGTGTAATTATCTTTTTGTTTGTATTGATTAGACATAGCAAAATATTCAATATCTAAAATTTTATTTTGTTCTTCAAATTTTTTTTTAATTAAAAAATTAGGTGTTACTGTTCCGGCGCCAACTAAATCAAATAAATGTTTTTGAAGTTCGCGATTTTTTAATTGAAGCTCAAACATAGGAGCTGACATATTATTAGATAGTAAAAATTTTTCATATTTAGTTCTTTGAAAAATATTGTTTTCATCTTGAAAATTTTTATTTTCTTTTATTTTTTTTAAAACTACTAAATTTGTCACTGAAAGATCAAAATCTTCAATCTCCAAATCAATTAAAGTAGTTGAAATTAATCCTGATAACAATTCTTCAATTATATTTTTATCTAAGTTTTCTCTAATTGCTTGTTGTGAAATGTTGCTACCATTTAGATAGTCCATAAAATCTTGAGTAGTTACATTTGTCTTATTAATCTTTGCAATATTATTTTGGTTATTTGTGCTAAAACCACCACCAAACCCTCCAAATCCAAAAGCTATTATTATTATGATAATTAGGACTAAACCACCTAACTTTTTTACACCGAAATTTTTTAAAGTTTCTATCATTGCGCTATTAATATATTGATCTGTAAAAAACAAATCTATAGATTAAAAATTCAATAATGACAAATAAATATATGTATTTTGTAGCTAATTGGAAAATGTTTGGTGACTTAAAAACGTTAAATAGCCTAGATAACGTTATAAAGTTTTGTAAAAATAATAAGAAGCTTAAATCTAAAATAATTTACTGCCCACCGAATACGCTTATCAGACCACTTTCAAGAAGATTAAAAAAAACCAAGCTAGAAGTTGGAGCTCAAAATTGCCACGAAAGTGATAATTATGGTGCTTACACAGGTAGCGTAAATGCAAAAATGTTAAAAAGTGTAGGTGCCAAATATATAATATTAGGACACTCTGAAAATAGGCAATTAGGTGAAACTGATAAATTAATTAATTCAAAGATAAAGAGTGCGACTAAAGCTGGATTGAAAATTATTTTTTGTATCGGCGAAACTCTTAAAGAAAAAAGAAATAAAAAAACTAAACAAGTTTTAGCAAAACAAATTAACAATGGTTTACAATCTATTAGAAATAAATCAAAAATAATTTTAGCTTATGAACCAGTATGGTCAATTGGAACTGGACTTATACCTAAATCAGAAGATTTGATAAAATCTGTTTCTTTTATTAAAGATAAATTTGGTAAAAAATGTCCAAAAATTTTATATGGAGGTTCAGTTAACAGCAACAACATAGATCAATTAAAAGATATTAACATTTTAGATGGTTTTTTGATTGGTGGAGCCTCTCAAAGTTCAAAAAAATTTATTGATATAATTAAAAAAACCTTTAATTAGTCCTCCATGGAAAATATATTGTTGGTCATTAACATCATTCTTGCTTTTATTTTAGTATCATTAATACTATTGCAAAAATCCGAAGGTGGAGCATTAGGTATTGGAGTATCACAAGAAAACTTTATGTTGTCTAGATCAGCTGGTGGCTTCATGACTAAGGCAACTGCTATAGTCGCAACTTTATTTATTATATGCAGTTTGGCTCTCACTATCATTTCGCGAGCAGAATTAACTCCTACAAGTTCAGTTTTAGATACTGTCGAGGAAAAAACTGAGGACACTCCATCAATTCCTGAGGATAAGTAATTATTACTTTTCAATTCATTTTTTATTCGCTATAAGATAACTCCATGGCCCGATATATATTTGTCACTGGCGGCGTGGTTTCATCCCTTGGAAAAGGTCTTTCCTCAGCATCTCTTGCATATTTATTACAATCTAGAGGTTACAAAGTAAGAATTAGAAAATTAGACCCTTATCTAAATGTAGATCCAGGAACAATGAGTCCATTTCAACATGGAGAGGTTTTTGTAACAGATGATGGTGCTGAAACAGATTTAGATCTTGGTCACTATGAGAGATTTTCAGGTGTATCTGCAAAAAAATCAGACAATATTACAACAGGTAAAATTTATAGCGATGTTTTAAAGAAAGAAAGAAAAGGAGAGTACCTTGGTAAAACTGTTCAAGTTATTCCACATATTACAGATCGTATTAAACAATTTATTAAACATGACTCATCTAAAGAAGATTTTGTAATTTGTGAAATTGGTGGAATAGTAGGTGACATTGAAAGCTTACCTTTTGTTGAAGCTATCAGACAATTTGCAAATGACGTCGGTAAAAAAAATGCATTATTTATTCATTTAACACTAGTTCCATATTTAAAAGCCTCTGATGAAATAAAAACTAAACCAACTCAACACTCAGTTAAAGAATTAAGAAGTATAGGTATCCAACCTGATATAATTATTTGCAGATCAGAAAGACCAATCCCTTTAGATCATAGAAAAAAAATATCATTATTTTGTAATGTTGATATTAAAAATGTAATTGAGACTGTTGATGTCAGGACTATTTATGAAGCTCCAATGAGTTTTTTTAGAGAAAAGTTAGATATTCAAGTTTTAAAATATTTTAAATTAAAATCTAAAAAACCTGCAAACTTAAATCCTTGGAAAAAAATAACTAAAATAATTTTGAATAATAAGAAACAAGTTAATATTGCAATAATAGGAAAATATGTTGAGTTAAAGGATGCTTATAAATCATTAGATGAAGCACTAACGCATGGTGGAATTGACAATAAGATTAAAGTAAATTTAGTTAGAATAGATTCCGAAAAAATTAAAATTTCTGAAATTAAGAAGCAACTTAAAAATATTTCGGGAGTATTGATCCCAGGTGGTTTTGGCAAAAGAGGAACTGATGGAAAAATTGAAGCTATTAAATATTCAAGAACAAACAAAATCCCCTTTTTAGGAATTTGTTATGGTATGCAAATGGCAATCATTGAATTTGCAAGAAATCAATTAAATTTGAAAAATGCTACATCTAGTGAATTTGATAAAAAAGGATTACCAATAATTGGATTAATTAATGAATGGACCAAAGATGGTAAAAAGATTAAAGGAACCGATAAAGATTTAGGTGGAACAATGAGACTTGGATCCTACGATGCAAAACTTAGAGATAATTCACAAATAAGAAAAATTTACAAAACTAAATTAATTAAAGAAAGACATAGACATAGATATGAAGTGAATATTGCCTTCAAAGAAAAATTTGAAAAAAAGGGGATGATTTTTTCTGGTTTATCACCTGATAATAAGTTACCTGAGATTATAGAGTTAAAAAATCATCCATGGTTTATAGGTGTTCAGTTTCACCCTGAATTTAAATCTAGACCTTTAGCTCCTCATCCTTTATTCTCTTCATTTATCAAAGCAGCAAAAAATCACAAATGAGTATTAAAAAAGTAAATTGTGGAAATATAGAAATTTCAAACGATAATAAGATTTGTATTATTGCTGGCCCTTGTCAACTTGAAACAGAACAACATGCTATGGATATGGCAGGTAAAATTCAAGAAATTACAAAAAAATTTAATCTTGGATTTATTTATAAAACTTCTTTTGATAAAGCTAATCGAACTAGTCTAAAAGGTCAAAGAGGGGCTGGTTTAGAAGCTTCACTCCCAGTGTTTGATAAAATTAAAAAAGAATTAAAAGTTCCAATTTTAACGGACATTCATAATGCGGAACAATGTTCATTATTAAAAGATCATGTTGATATTTTGCAAATACCAGCTTTTTTATGCAGACAGACAGATCTTTTAATTGCAGCTGCAAAAACTAATAAAATTATAAATGTTAAAAAGGGACAGTTTTTAGCTCCATGGGATATGGTTAATGTCACCAAAAAAATAGCAGACTCTGGAAATGAAAATATTTTGGTTACAGAAAGAGGAGCTAGCTTTGGATACAATACTTTAGTTTCTGACATGAGGTCACTGCCTATAATGGCCAAAAATGGTTATCCAGTAATTTTTGATGCAACCCATTCAGTACAACAACCAGGTGGTCAAGGCGAATCTTCTGGTGGACAAAGAGAGTTTGTGGAATATTTAGCAAGAGCTGCAGTTGCTGTAGGTGTTGCTGGTGTATTTATTGAAACTCATCAAGATCCTGATAATGCACCCTCAGATGGTCCTAATATGGTTCCTTTAGATAAGTTAGAAAATTTACTTAAACAATTAACTGATATTGATAATTTAATTAAAAAGTAGTGAGTAAAATCTTAAAAGTTAAAGCTAGACAAGTTTATGATAGCAGAGGCAATCCAACTGTCGAAGCAGAAGTGTATGTAAAAAATAATAGAGCCTCAGCAATTTGTCCATCTGGAGCTTCCACAGGAACTTTTGAAGCTTTTGAAAAAAGAGATAAAAAAAATAAAAAATATTTAGGAAAAAGTGTTTTTAGTGCTGTAAATTTAGTTAATACAAAAATTTCAAAAAAATTAAAAGGTCAAAATATTCATAACCAAGAACGCATTGACACTCTTTTAATTAATCTAGATGGAACAAGACAAAAAACAAACCTAGGTGCAAATGCAATGTTAGCAGTTTCTATGGCTGTTAAAAAACTTTCAGCTAAAGTTAATAAATTACCTTTATACAAAACTTTTTCTGTAACAAAAAAATTTCAACTTCCATACCCTTTGATGAATATAATTAATGGTGGGGCGCATGCTAATAATGGGCTTAGAATTCAAGAATTTATGATAAGGCCTGATAGAGCAAGAAGTTTTTCTGAAGCAATGAGAGTTTGTTTTTTAGTTATCAAAAGCTTAAGTAAATTAATTAAAGATAAGGGGTTATCAACATCTGTTGGAGATGAAGGTGGCTTTGCTCCAATGATTAGTAGTAATAATCAAGCTCTAGATTTGATAGTTGCAGCTATTAAAAAAGCTGGTTTTATAAATGGAAAAGATGTTTCTATATGTCTCGACGTTGCAGCTAATGAATTATTTAAAAAAAAAAAATATTCAATACATTCTAAAAATTATATTTCTGTTGAAAAATCGATCAAAGAATATCAAAAAATTATTAACAAATATAAAATAAAATCAATAGAAGATCCATTTGCTGAAAATGACTGGATGGCTTGGAATAAACTAATGAAATCAGTTGATAATGTTCAAATTGTAGGAGATGATTTGTATGTAACAAACCTTGAAAGGCTTAAAAAGGGTTTTTTAAATATTTCTTCAAATTCAATTTTGATTAAACTCAATCAAATTGGTACTGTTTCAGAGACTCTAGATGTAATAAAGTTTGCTCAAACTATAGGTTACAAAACTATAATATCTCACCGATCTGGAGAAAGTGAAGACACGTTTATTGCTGATTTGGCAGTAGGAACAAATTCCAATCAAATTAAAACTGGCTCATTAGCAAGATCCGAAAGAGTTGCTAAATACAACCAATTAATTCGTATTGAAGAAGAGCTTGGAAACAAAGCGAGGATGAATAAGATCAATTAATGTTAAGATTAATAAAAAGAAATTATTTTTTATTAATATCAGTATTTTTGATTTTATACTTTGGATTTAATCTTGTATCTGGTGAAAGAGGTCTTTTTTCTTACTTTGAAAAAAATAAACTTTTGTCTAACTTGAAAAAAGAAGAAATATCATTAACTAATAAAATAACAGATACAGACCACAAGAATTCACTATTAAGTACAAATTTGGATCTTGATTATGTAGAAACTCTAATTAGAGAGAGGTTTTTATTTGGTAAAGAAGGTGAGACAATTTATATAATAAAAAAAGATGAAAAATAGACATCCAGAAAAAGAGAATAAACCAATAAATCCAATCAAGAAAAAGCCAGAATGGATAAGATCTAAACTTTTAAATAGTAAAGAGTTTTTCTTAACAAAAACAATTGTAAATAATAATAATTTAGTAACTGTTTGCCAGGAAGCTAATTGCCCTAACATCACTGAATGTTGGAGCAAAAGACATGCAACATTTATGATAATGGGTGACACTTGTACGAGAGCGTGTGCATTTTGTGATGTTAAAACTGGTTTACCTGGAAAATTGGATCAATTTGAACCAATTAAAATTGCGCAAGCTGTAAAAAAATTAAATTTAAAACATGTTGTTATTACTTCAGTGGATAGAGATGATCTAGAAGATGGTGGATCTGAACATTTTTTTGAAACAATAAATCAAACCAGAAAACAAAATCCAAATACTACTATCGAAGTGCTAACACCAGATTTTTTAAGAAAAGGGGATGCATACAAAAAAGTATTAGATGCAAACCCAGATGTGTTTAATCACAATATTGAAACAGTGCCTAGTTTGTATTTAAAAGTTAGACCAGGCTCAAGATACTTTTCATCTTTAGAACTTTTAAAAAATGCTAAAAAAGTTAACAAAAATGTTTTTACTAAATCAGGAATTATGGTTGGTCTAGGTGAAAGTAGAGATGAAATTTTACAAGTAATGGATGATTTAAAAGCTGCAGATGTAGATTTTTTAACTATAGGCCAATATCTTCAACCTTCAACAAAACATTATCCATTGGATAGATATTATACTCCAAAAGAATTTGATGATTTAGGAACAATAGCAAAAGCTAAAGGTTTTTTATTAGTATCCTCATCACCTTTAACTAGATCTTCTTATCATGCAGATGAAGATTTTGCTAAACTTCAACAAAATAGATTAAATCAAAATTAATGCCAAAAGCATCAGTTAAGAGATTAATTGACAATAGAAAAGATAAACTTCTTGAGTTTGTATTAGATATTGAAAAATATCCAGAGTTTATTCCATTTTGTGATGACTCCAAAATTTATGAAAGAAATGATAATGGTCATACAATTAATATAATTGCAGATCTTACAATAGGTAAAGGGCCATTTAAGGATACTTTTAAAAGTGATGTTAAATTTATTAAAAAAGATGATCTTATACATGTTGTAAATATAGGTGGTCCGTTAAAGCATTTAGAAAATAATTGGAAATTTGTTGAGAAAGGAAATTTGAATAATGGTTACAAAACTGAAGTTATTTTTGATATTGATTTTGAAATTGAAAATAAATTTCTAAATATTTTAATGACCAAATCTTTTCAGTTTGGTTTAGAAAAAATAGCTGATGCATTTCAAAAAAGAGCCGAAAGTATTTAAATCATATTTAAAATTATTTTAATTACTTTCTTAACTGTTGATCTTTGAATTAAATTTCGATTTTTTGATTTAAATTTATTTTCTATAACAAGTAAAGTTTTACCCTTTTTAATACCAATATAGACTAGACCAACAGGTTTATTTTTTGAAGCTCCACCAGGTCCTGCTATTCCAGTAATTGAAACATTTATTTTACTTTTTGAAATTTTAGATAAATTTTGAACCATTGATTTACAACATTGACCACTTACAGCACCATATTTTTTGATAATGTTCTTATTTACTTTTAATATCTTTATTTTTGCTTGATTAGAGTAGGTGGTTAGACCCATTTGAAAGTATTTTGATGAATTAGCTAATTTAGTAAAATTATGAGCTAATAATCCACCGGTACAAGACTCAGCTACAGAAATAGTTATTTTTTTTTTTATAAGTTTTTTGTGAAGTAGTTGGATGCTCATTAGAATTTAAAGCTTATTATGTAAATTAATAACATTGAATATAATCCAGCCATTATATCATCCATGATTATTCCAAAGTAATTTTTAAAATTTTTATCAAAATAACTAACTGGAAATGGTTTAAAAATATCAAAAATTCTGAAGAATACGAATGATAAAATGTAATAAATTTCAATTTGTAAGTTTAATTCATTATTTTGTTTTAAATATAATAAAAGTATTAAAGGCATAGATTGTCCCAAAACTTCATCAATGACTATTTGTCTAGGATCTTTATCTTTAAACTCACTTTCAGCATCTTTAACAGCATAAAAAGAATAGAAAAACAAAAGTATAAAAAAAATTACTGAAAACTTAAGATCAGTATACTCAAGATATTCATATGCAATATAGATAAAAACAGAAGTTACAAACGATGTAACAGTTCCTGGCATCTTTGTTAAATAACCGTAGCCAAAAAAAGTTGATATTAAAACATTAATTTTTTTCATTGTGATATTGAACATATAACTTCACACGCAATTGCTTTTTCCTTTCCAATTAATCCTAACTTTTCGACTGTTTTACCTTTTAAATTTATTAACTTTTTATCTAAGTTTAGTAGATGAGATAAAGATTTAAGTATTTTATCTCTATATTTAGACATCTTAGGTTGTTCACATATTAAGTTGATATCTAAATTATTAATATAAAAATTATTTTTTTTTAAAATATTAATGATAGGTTTAAGCAGTTTAGGTGATCTTATATCCTTAAATTTACTTTTATTATCTGGAAAAAAAGTACCTATATCTTTTTTTCTCATCGCTCCTAACAAACCATCAATTATTGAATGTATGATAACATCTCCATCTGAATGACCTTTTAAACCAGAATGAAAAGGAATTTTAATTCCACCCAAATAGAGTTTTTTATTTTTAACCAATCTATGGATGTCAAAACCAATACCATAATATTTTTTTGTTTCACTAACATCTTCTTTATAAGTAATCTTATTATTCAAATTTTCTCCTTTAATAAATTTAACTTTAAGATTATTTTCAATGAATAAAGTTGCTTCATCTTGGACTTTAATTTTCTGATTAATAGATAGTTTATAAAGATCATTAAATTTAAATGCTTGTGGAGTTTGAGTTAAATAAGAACTGTTTCTATTTAAATTAAATAGTTGATTTTTAACTTTATATTTAATTGAATCTTTTGAGCTAATGACTGGTATGGATGCTTTGTTTCTCTTTAGTGATACAATTAATTTATGCAAAAGTCTTATTGAAAAATTTGGTCTTGCTGCATCATGAATTAAAACATTAGTGGGTTTAAATTTTTTAATATACTTTAAAGCTAGCAAAGATGAATCAGATCTTTCTTTACCACCCTTAATAACTTTAACTATTTTAGGCAATTTAATTTTGATTTGTTTTTTATCATTAACAACTAAAATAATTTTTTTGAAAAGTTTTGAAATTAAAGCTTTTTCAAGTGAATGCTCAAAAAGTGCTTTGTTTTTGTATGAAATAAACTGCTTAAGTTTTTTTGAATTAAACCTTTTGCTTTGTCCCGAGGCAAGTATTATAAAATAATTATTCATCAAAGTGGTGATTTATATATTTACATGTCCGATTTTATAAAAAAAAACATATATCTAATACTATTATTTATTATTACTTTATCGATAGGTTTTTTAACATTTTTAACTTTTATTGATAAAGGTTTTATTGAGTTATCAGAGCAAAATTTACAATTTTTACTAGTTATAAATATTATACTATTAGTTTCTTTATTTATTTATATTTTTATTGAAATAAAAAGAGCAATTAAAAATGATATTGATAAAGATGGGCTAAATTCTAATAAAAAGTATATAACTTATTTTGCATTATTTACATTAATTCCATCAGTACTAATATCTGTATTTTCATTATTTTTATTTTCTTTCGCGCTTGAAAAATATTTTGATAAAAAGGTAATTACAGTTGTTAATAATTCATATGAGTTAGCTAGGAATTATGTTGAAGAAATTAGAAATAAAATTCAATCTGATATAGTTCTTATTGCATTTGACACAAATAAAAGCAAAAAATTTTTAAATGATAATCAAAACGAATATAAAAGATTTTTAAATACACAGAAATTAATTAGAAATGTTGATGAAGTGCACATCATAGATTCAAGTAAAGAATTATTATTTACTACTCTCAACGATGCTCAACCCTATATTCCACCAGTAGATAAAGCTCTTAACTTAGTTTTAGAAGATGATAGGCCATTAAAAATTATAAATGCACCTAATAATATTTCTGCAGCCATTATGCGATTACAAAATTTTGATAATAGGTTTCTCTATGTAGTCAAATATTTAGATAAAGATATATCAAGGTATCTAACTGAATCTGAAGAAGCTATTAATTTTTATTATACTGTTGAAGAAAAAAGTACAGGTATAAAAATTTCTTTTGCTATAATTTACATTATAGTTGTAAGCGTTCTATTATTTGTTTCAATATCAATCGCAATTCGATTTTCTTCAAGATTTTTTAGATCAATAAACAACCTTATATTTGCCTCAACCTCAATAGGAGAAGGAAATTTTGATGCCAAAGTTCCTGAAGTAAAAACTGATAAAGATTTAGAAATATTAAATAAAAATTTTAATCTTATGATTGATAGATTAAAAAATCAGCAAGAAAAACTCATAATTAATGAGAGACATGAGGCATGGGGTAGTTTAGCTAGAAAATTAGCCCACGAAATTAAAAACCCTCTTACACCAATACAATTAACAATTGATAGATTAAAAACAAAATATATAGATCAATTAAATGATAATGATCAATCTAATTATAAAGACAATCTTAAAATTATAAATAACCAAATAAAACAAATAGAAAAATTAGTAAATGAATTTTCTGACTTTGCAAGAATGCCTAAGCCAATTTTTTATAAGAATAATTTAATAACATTGTTAAAAGAGAATATTAAATTGCTTCAGGAATTAGATAATTCAATTGAAATTATTTTTTTTAAAAATCAAGAAGAAATAATACTTAATAGTGATAAAGAGCAATTAAGTAGAGTTTTTTTTAATTTAATTAAAAACTCTATAGAGAGTATTCATCAAAAAGTTGAAAAAGATAGTAATTTTAACAAAAAAATCACTATTGAACTTAATGATTATGATGATCATATATCATTTATTGTTATTGATACGGGAATAGGATTTAAAAATTTGAATACAAATATAAAAGATATTTTAAATCCATATTATACAACAAAAAAAAATGGAACTGGTTTAGGTTTATCTATAGTTAATAAAATAATTAATGATCACAATGGAAATATTATGTTTTTTCCAATTGATAATGGAGCTAAAATAGAAGTTATATTCTCTAAATAATGAGTACTGAGATTTTAATTGTTGATGATAATGCAGATATTAGAAATATTCTAAATGAATTAATTATTGATTCAGGTTATAAAACTAGATTAGCTGCTAACTACAACCAAGCTCTTGCTGAAATTGATAAAAAATTACCTGATGTAGCTATCTTAGACGTAAAGTTAGATAAAGGGGATAATGATGGAATTGAATTACTTTCTCATATCAAGACGAAAAACAAAGATTTACCTGTAATTATTATTTCTGGTCATGCTAATATTGAAATGGCAGTCAAATCATTACACCATGGCGCATTTGAGTTCATAGAAAAACCTTTTGATCAAGAACGATTACTTAATTTTGTAAAAAGAGCTGTAGAAAATTATAACCTGAAGAAAGAAAATAAAGAATACGAAAATAAACTGTTTTCTTCTTATGATCTCATTGGTGATAGTAAAAATATCCTAAATATAGTTGATCAAATTAAAAAAATATCTTTAACGGATAGTAGAGTTTTGGTAAATGGACCATCAGGATCTGGCAAAGAATTAATTGCTAGAAAAATTCATAAAAGTTCTAATAGAGAAAAAAAACCATTTATTATTTTAAACGGAGCATTACTAGATTCAATAAAGTATGAATTAGAATTATTTGGTGAAGAAAAAGATAATGGATCTATCTCTTATGGCGCACTAGAAAAAGCAAACAAAGGTACTTTGTTAATTGATCAAGTTTCAGAAATACCTCTTGATATCCAGTCAAAAATTTTAAGAGTTCTAACTGATCAGAAATTTAAAAGAGTTAATGGCAATAGCGATGTTATTGTTGATGTCAGATTAATATGTTCTTCTAGCAAAGATTTAAAAAAAGAAATTGAAATTGGTAACTTTAGAGAAGATTTATTCCATAGAATAAATGTATTTGAGATAAACATTGAACCTTTGAGTCAAAGAATTTCTGATATCCCTCTTTTAATAAAATATTTTTCAAAAAAAATATCTGAAAATTATAATATTAATCAATTAGAGATTGATGAAAATGATACATACATTTTAAATCATGATTGGAAAGGTAATGTAAGAGAGCTAAGAAATTTGATAGAAAGAATAGCAATCTTACAACCTGAGACAAAAGAAAAAATTTCAAATATCATTAAAGAATCTTTAAAAAATACTAATTTTAATGACCAAGTTGCACAAAACACACTATCTGTGCCGTTAAAAGATGCTAGAGAAAAGTTTGAAAAGGAGTATTTAACTGTTCAATTAAAAAAATTTAATGGAAATATTTCAAAAACAGCAAACTTTGTTGGTATGGAAAGAAGTGCGCTTCATAGAAAACTTAAAGGTCTGGGAATAAAAGAATTTAATTAAAATGAATATAATTATTTGTGGTGCTGGTAGAGTGGGCTTTACTATTGCTAAACAGTTAAGTGAACAGGGTCATTCAATAACGGTTATCGATCAATCTAGTGAAGATATCCAAAAAATAGACGACTCATTAGATGTTAAAGCAATCGTTGGAAAAGCTACTTATCCCTCAATTCTTGAAAAAGCGAACGCATCAGAAGCTGATATGATAATTGCAGTTACACGAAATGACGAAATTAATATGGTTATTTGTCAAATTGCCTTTTCTATTTTCAATATCCCAAAAAAAATTGCAAGAATACGATCACAAGATTATTTAAATCCAAAATTTACAACAGTTTATAATAAAGAAAATTTACCCATTGATGTGATTATTTCACCAGAGTTGGAAATAGCTAAATCAATACAAAGAAAATTGGAGGCCCCAGGTGCGTTAGATAGTGTACCTTTTGCTGATAACAGGATTAGATTATTAGAAATTTTAATTAATGAAAATTGTAATCTAATTAACATTAAATTAAATGAATTAACAAAAAAACATCCAAATCTAGATGCAAATATAATCGGTATTATTAGAGGGGATAAATTTTTAATTCCAAAAAAAGATGACACTATTGAAAAAGAAGACAAAATATATGTTGTTATAAACTCTTCTCAAATGTCTCAAACATTAGAAGCCTTTGGACATAATGAAAAAATATCAAAAAAAATCTTAATTGTTGGTGGTGGTAATATTGGCTTTAATCTTGCAAAAAATTTGGAAGAAAGTTTAGATGAAGTAAGAGTAAAAATTGTTGAAAAAAATAAAGATCGATCTGAGTTTTTAGCTAACGAACTCAATAATACAATTGTAATCAATGGTGATGCTTTAGAAGAGGAAGTTTTAATTGAAGCAAACTTAGAAGAAGCAGAAACCGTACTTGCTTTAACTAATGATGATGAAGATAATTTAATGGTTAGTGTTCTTGTGGAAAAATTTGCTAAAGATGGCAAAAATATTGAAGACAAAAGAACTATGGCTTTAGTCAATAAACCTAATTACTCATTATTACAAAATTCTTTAAAAATTGATGATTTAATTGACCCAAGAATGAATACAGTTTCAAGTATTCTTAAACATATTCACAAAGGCACAATTGAAACTGCTTATACAATTTTAAATGGAGAGTATGAATTAATTGAAGCTGAGATTATTGAAACTTCAGAATTAATTAACAAAGAATTAAAAAATTCTAATTTACCAGAAGAGATTAGAATAGGGGCAGTTTTACGTGATGACAAAGTTCTTATACCTAGATCAAGTTTTGTTTTTCAAAAAGACGATAGAGTTGTTTTTCTGGCTAAAAAAGACTCCATTTCAGTAGTAGAAAATATATTTAGAATAAGTTCTATATAATTATAAATGTCTCTATTTAGAGTAAAATATCTTAGTTTTTTTTTCATCCTGATATCTGTCTTTTCTTTTTTTAATATTATTTATTCTTATTATTTTAATTTATATTTAAATCTTAACACTTATTACATAAGTCTTTCATCTTCTTTAATCATTGGTGTAATTTTTTTTAAGCTGAAAGAGATTAATAAAAAACCAACTATTTTTGAAAAAATTTTAACTGTTCTTTTAGGTTATCTTTTAATTCCAGTTATATTGTCATTACCATTTTATTTTAGTATTTATAATTTAACACTTTTAAACTCACTATTCGAGTCCGTCTCTGGATTTACCTCTACTGGTTTTACAATTTTTGATAACATAAAACATATTGATCAAGGGTTAATTTTATGGAGATCCTCTATTCAATGGATTGGAGGACTTTACTTCTTATTTTCAATAATCTTTTTAATAGATATTTATGATGATAGTTTAAAAAAATCCCTGACAAATTTTTTATCATTTAATAGTTCTGAGATCATTAAACAAACTGTTAAAATTTTCATTTTGTATTCAGGAATAACTGTCTCAATTTTTATCATTTTAAATATCTTTGATATTAGAGCGTTTAATTCTTTAAATCTATCTATGACTATAATTTCATCCGGTGGGTTTTTACCTGCTAATGATCTCGCATCTATCTTAATAAGTCAAACTCAAATAATTATTTTTTCATTATTAATGCTAGTTTCTTTTTTTAGTATTTTTTTTATTTATAATTTAATTTTTTTAAGAGATAAAAATATAAATTTTTTTTATGAAGATATTCATTTATTTTTATATTTTTTAGCTACTGTCACAATTTTTTTTATTTTTTTTAGTTTTGATAATAATTTTACTTATATTTTTTTATCTTTAGTAAGTAGCATTTCTAATATTGGAATTTCATTAGAATTTAATCAAACTAAATTGAGTTTCATTTATCTAATATTAGTGATTATTGGCGGATCTTTTTTCTCAACAAGTTCTGGTTTAAGATTTTTAAAAATATACTCATTAACAAAATATTCATTTAATCAAATTTTATCCTTTAGTAAGCCTAAAAATGTTTTTATGAATAAATTATTATTTTCTAAAATTAACTTTGATTTTAAGGAAATTAATAAATATTTTTTAACAATTTTAATTTTTATAATTTCTTTGTTTGCTCTAACATCATTATTGAGTTTATCTGATATCAGTTTTGAGAGTTCTTTTAAATTAGCCATACTTACCTTAATGAATACAGTTAATTCTTCTGCTTATGGTTTAAGTGATTTTAACTTTACCAATCTACATTTCTTAACTAAGTATTTTTTGATTTTTTTTATGATTATCGGCAGAGTTGAGCTGTTATCTTTATTATTATTGGCTAAAAAATTTCTTTTTAAATATTAATTAAGTATTATATATGTACTTATTATTATTTATTGCGCCCTTAGCTCAGCTGGATAGAGCATCGGTTTTCTAAACCGAGGGTCGCACGTTCGAGTCGTGCAGGGCGCACCATCATCAATATATATCCTCTTTACTTTTACACACACAAGATGTAGTTAATGATACTCTTTATTAATCAATTTACTTTGATCAACTTTAGATAATGGTAAAAGATTAATCTAATTCAAAATTATTTTTGAATTATTTGTTAACAAATAAAAATAACTAAAAGGAAGAATAATGTTTAAATACGTAAAACAATTAACTTCTTTAGTAGCAATGGTTGCTGTATTGTTTACTTTTACAACAGAGACGTTCGCTGCTAAAAAATCTAAAACACTTAAAAACACTCAGAAGAAGGGTTTTGTAAGATGTGGAGTATCTCAAGGTCTACCGGGATTTTCTAACGCTGACGCTGCAGGAAATTGGACTGGTGTTGACGTTGATGTATGTAGAGCGGTAGCTGCTGCAGTACTAGGTGATGCAAACAAAGTTAAGTTTACACCATTAAGTGCTAAAGAAAGATTTACAGCTTTAACTTCTGGTGAGATTGATATCTTATCAAGAAACACAACTTGGACTCTTTCTAGAGATGCTGACATTGGACTAACTTTCGTTGGAGTAAACTTCTACGATGGTCAAGGTTTCATGGTTAGAAAAGACTCTGGAATTACTTCAACAAGCCAATTCAAAAATGGAATCTCAGCTTGTACTAATATTGGTACAACAACTGAGCTAAACATGAGAGACTTCTTTAACTCTAAAGGAATTTCTTACACTCCAGTTGCTTTTGAAAAAGCTGATGAAGTTGTAGCTGCATATGATGCTGGTAGATGTGATACTTACACTACTGACAAATCAGGTCTTGCTGCTCAAAGAACTAAAATGACTAACCCAGATGATCACATCGTGTTACCAGAAACTATTTCAAAAGAGCCATTAGGCCCTGTTGTTAGACAAGGTGACTCAGTATGGGAAGATATCGTAAGATGGTCTTTAAATACTATGATCGAAGCTGAGGAGTACGGTGTTACTTCTGCAAATGCTGACATGATGAAAACTTCAGAAAACCCTCAAATCAAAAGATTAGTTGGTGCTGAAGGTGAAATGGGTGCTGCATTCGGTCTAGATAACGAGTGGAACTTAAGAATTATCAAACAAGTTGGAAACTATGGTGAAAGTTATAAGAGAAATATAGCTGACACTGGTATCTTACCAGACAGAGGTCCAAATGAATTATGGACTAAAGGTGGTATTTTATACGTTCCACCATCAAGATAATTTAAAGTTATAAATTAATTAAAAAGGGCTAGATTTATCTAGCCCTTTTTTTATAGTATCGATTAAATGAAATTTAAAAAAATCTTACCTCAATTTTTAACTCTATTATTTATAGTTTTAATCTTTGGATTCTTTACCATGAATGCTCAAGACAACATGGATACAAGAGGTATTGAGTTTGGGTTTGGATTTTTAAAGCAAGAAGCATCATTTGATATTCAGTTTTCTTTAATTGATTATGATGGCTCAAGATCTTATGCAAGAGCTTATTTAGTAGGATTATTAAATACTTTACTTGTATCAATTATAGGTATTATTTTATCTACAATGTTAGGGGTAGTTATAGGTGTAGCTAGATTATCACCAAATTATTTAATTAATAAAACAGCTAGTTTTTATGTAGAATTTTTCAGAAACGTTCCCTTGTTATTGCAGATATTTTTCTGGTATTTTGCAGCATTAAGAGCTTTACCGATGCCAGAAGATGCTCCATTAATCTTTGGATCATCATATATGACTATTAAAGGACTCTATACAATCGCACCTGTTTGGAATAATTTTGATATATTTTTTGTTGCTTTAATTATTGCTCTAGTAGTTATCTATTTTTTCAATAAATTTGCAAAAAAAAAGCAAGAAGAAGAAGGTAAACAGTATCCAAAATTTTTAATTTCTTTAGGGATATTTATAATTTTACCAGCACTAACATTTATTGTTGGAGGAGTAGATTTATCTTGGAGTTTTCCTGAACTAAAACAATTAGCTAAAACTTCTTTTACTTATGAAGGTGGACTTGGAATACCGCCTGAATTAATAGCATTAACCTTAGCACTGACATTATATACGGCCACTTTTATCGCTGAAAATGTAAGGGCTGGTATTCAAGGAATTGGTAAAGGTCAAAAAGAAGCTGCAGCTTCAATAGGACTTACACCAAGTCAAGTTTTAAAATTAGTTATCATGCCACAAGCATTGAGAATTATTATTCCCCCAACTACCAACCAATATTTAAACTTAACTAAAAATTCATCTTTAGCTGCTGCTATTGCTTACCCTGATTTGGTTTTAGTATTTGCTGGAACTGCAATGATGCAAACAGGTAGAGCTATTGAGATAGTTGGTATTACAATGGCTACTTATCTTACAATTAGCTTATCTATTTCAGCGTTTATGAACTGGTACAATAAAAGAATAGCGATACAGGAAAAATAAGATGAATAATGTAAATTTTTTAAAACCAAATAGAAAAAATCTAAATTTATATTTAGTTATTGGAGGTTTATTTTTTACTTTGGGGATAGTTGATTTTTGTTTAAATAATTTTTATGAAAAAAATATTACTGGTTTTTTACCTGGTTTTATAAGTTTTTTTACTCCTCTAATTTTTGGATTGATAGGTCTTCATTTAATAAGAATAGAATTTTCTGGAATTAAAATATTAGATGAACTTAATAAGAACATAAATACTAACAATTTTAATGCTGCATTAAGTGTAAGCATAATCATATTAATTATTTTTGGAGTAGCTCCATTACTTAACTGGTTTATTTTAGACGCAAATTTTATAGGAGATAGCAAGGAAGCTTGCACAGGTGGTGGGGCCTGTTGGGTTTACATTAAAGTTTGGTTTAACAGATTTATTTATGGAATGTATCCCAATACTGAACAATGGAGAGTTAATGCTACATTTATTATTGTTTTAGGATTTATGGGATTGGGTTATTTTTTTCCATTAAAATATAAAAAATATTTAACATTTTATTATGTTATATTTTTACCAATAATATCTTTTTTGCTAATTTACTATTTGATATCTGGTGGTGAATTTGGTTTAGAATGGGTTGAAACAGGTGCTTGGGGAGGACTTTCTTTAACATTTATTGTTTCATTCTTTTCTTTAATTTTCTGTTTTCCGATTGGGATGATGTTAGCTCTTGGAAGAAGATCAGATTTAGCTGTTGTAAAGTACTCGTCTCTTTCATTTATTGAGTTTTGGAGAGGTGTTCCATTAATTACAGTACTTTTTATGTCAGCAGTAATGTTTCCAATGTTTTTACCTGATGGAACTTATGTAGATAAATTAATTAGGGTTATTATTGCAATAACTTTATTTGAAGCAGCTTACACAGCAGAAGTTATTAGAGGTGGTTTGCAAGCTTTACCTAGAGGTCAATATGATGCTGCAAAATCTTTGGGTATGGGCTATTGGAAATTGCATTTATTAGTTATTTTACCTCAAGCTTTGAAATTAGTAATACCAGGTATTGCTAATACTTTTTTAGCTTTAGTAAAAGATACTCCGTTAATTTTTGTAGTAGGCTTATTGGAGTTAGTTGGAATGTTGAATTTAGCAAAAACTAATCCTAAATGGCTAGGTTTTTCAATGGAAGGATATGTCTTTGCTGGAATTATATTCTGGATTATTTGCTACAGTATGAGTAAATATAGTCAAAAATTAGAACTAAAATTTAAAACAGATAGATAAAATATGTCAGACTCAATTATAGATATTAAAAATGTAAACAAATGGTACGGTGATTTTCAGGTTTTAAAAGATATTAACCTTGAAGTTAAAGCTAAAGAGAAAATTGTTGTTTGTGGACCATCTGGATCCGGTAAATCTACTTTAATTAGATGTATTAATAGACTGGAAGAACACCAAGAAGGCAACATTGTAGTTGATGGTACTGAAATTTCTGAAGATACAAAAAATATTGAGCAAGTTAGAGCTGAAGTTGGAATGGTTTTTCAACAATTCAATTTATTTCCACATCTTTCAATTTTAGATAACTGTACTTTGGCACCTATTTGGGTAAAAAAGATGCCTAAAAAGGAAGCAGAAGAATTAGCTCTTAAACATTTAGAAAGAGTTCAAATTTTAGATCAAGCTCAAAAATTTCCAGGTCAACTTTCAGGCGGTCAACAACAAAGAGTAGCAATTGCAAGAGCGCTTTGTATGGAACCAAAAATTATGTTGTTTGATGAGCCAACATCAGCATTAGATCCAGAAATGATTAAAGAAGTGCTTGATGTTATGGTTAATTTAGCAAAAGAGGGTATGACAATGATAGTTGTTACCCACGAGATGGGGTTTGCTAAAGAAGTTGCGGATAGTATGATCTTTATGGACGAAGGAAAAATTGTTGAAAAGGCTGACACAAAAGAGTTTTTTGCTAATCCTAAGAGTGATAGAACTAAGCTGTTTTTAAGCCAAATTTTATAATTATTTGTTAATAGGTTGAAACTATTAAATTTTAGTCAAGTAATTATATATAAATTATATTAGTATTTTTGTTATCTTAAGCTTGACAGGTTTTGATTTAACTTAATTTTCTTGATAAAAAAATAAATTTTTCTATTGCAGGATCCTAAATTAATTTGTTGAATATGATTTTATAATTTAATTAAGAGGGGTCTTAATGGAAGATAATTTCAACAAACACTTAGGTAATAAACTTAAGCTAAGAAGATTGGCTTTAGGTTTGACTCAAACTAAAGTTGCAAAAGCAATCAATGTTACTTTTCAACAAATTCAAAAATATGAAAAAGGAACTAATGGAGTAAGCTCAATTAGATTACTTCAACTATCAAATTATTTAAAAGTACCAATTAATTATTTTTTTGAGGATTTCTCTGAATACTTAATTAATTTAGAAAAATCGCAAGAAGGCCATATGAATATTAATTATAACTTTTTAACTAAATTATATTCAGAACTTAATGCTGATCAAAAATTAAAATTTAATAAATCTTTACAAATTTCTGGATCAGTTATTTCTAAAGCAGTTTAAAGATATTTAATTAAAAGACCCTTAATTAAATTAAATAATTTATATTAAAATTTATTTTAAAATTTCGATCGTGGCTCCTCGGGCAGGACTCGAACCTGCGACCAATTGATTAACAGTCAACTGCTCTACCAACTGAGCTACCGAGGAATGTAAAAAACTCAACTTACTTTTTTTTAGAACTAAAACAAGATTTTTTTTGGAGGCAACGCCCGGAATCGAACCGGGATACAAGGATTTGCAATCCTCTGCGTAACCATTCCGCCACGTTGCCATCTTATTTAGACTAATAGCTTCAGATGCCTTTTTATATTAAATATTTCTCATTAGTCTATTAAATAACGATCTAAATTGATTATTGTTAATTATGATTATTAAATTATAAACTTTAAACATACATGAGTAGCGATAAATATATACATTCTGACGTTGAAGATAAGATATATTCTTATTGGGAAAAAAATGGTTTATTTAAACCACAGAAAAATTCAAAAAAGTTTTCGATAGTAATACCACCACCAAATGTAACAGGCAGTCTTCATATGGGCCATGCTTTAAATAATTCTATTCAAGATTTATTAGTTCGATTTCATCGAATGAATAACTATGAAACTTTATGGCAACCAGGTACGGATCATGCTGGTATAGCAACCCAAGCTTTAGTTGAAAAAAAATTAACAACAGAAAAAATTGATAAAAATGAAATTGGTAGAGAAAAATTTATTGAAAAAGTATGGGAATGGAAAGAACAGTATGGTGATATTATTATTAATCAGTTAAAAAAACTAGGTTGTTCTTGTGATTGGTCGCGTAACGCTTTTACCATGGATGAAAATTTATCAAAATCTGTAATTAAGGTTTTTGTAGACCTTTATAATAAAGATTTAATTTATAAAGATAAAAAGTTAGTTAACTGGGATACAGTTTTAAAAACAGCAATTTCTGATCTTGAGGTTGATCAAAGAGAGGTAAATTCTAAAATTTATTATATTAAATATCCAATTGATGGGTCAGATGAATTTATAACAATTGCAACTACAAGACCAGAAACAATGCTTGGGGATACTGCAATTGCAGTAAACCCAAAAGATGATCGTTTTAAATCATTTGTTGGTAAAACTGTTACAATACCAATTGTTGGAAGAAAGATTAAGATTATAGAAGATGATTATGCAGATCCCGAACAAGGAACTGGTGCATTAAAGATTACACCTGCACATGATTTTAATGATTATGATGTAGGACAAAGAAATAATCTTGAAATTATTAATATATTTACCGAAGCAGGTAAAATTAATGAAAATGCTCCTAAAGAATATATTGGGCTAGATAGATTTGAAGCTAGAAAGAGAATTTTAAAAGAACTTAAAGATAAAGAATTTTTTGAAAAAGAAGAAAATATAAAAAATAAAGTTCCTTATGGGGATCGATCTAATTCCATAATTGAACCATTCTTAACAGAACAATGGTTTGCTGATGCAGAAAAACTATCTGTAAAAGCAAAAGAAGTTGTTAATTCTAAAAAGACTAATTTTTTTCCTGAAAATTGGTCAAAGACTTATTTTCAATGGATGAACAATATTGAACCTTGGTGTATTTCAAGACAACTTTGGTGGGGTCATCAAATACCCGCTTGGTATGGTCCTGATAAAAAAATCTTTGTAGCTAACAATGAAGATGAGGCAAAAAAATTAGCCAATAAACACTATGGTAAAGATGAAGAATTAATTCGCGACCCTGACGTTTTAGACACATGGTTTTCATCTGGACTTTGGCCATTTGCAACATTGGGTTGGCCAGACAATAAAGAATATGTTGAAAAATTTTATCCAACATCTGTTTTAGTAACAGGTTTTGACATTATTTTTTTCTGGGTTGCTAGAATGATTATGTTTGGAACTGAATTTTTAAATAAAGAGCCATTTAAAGATATTTATGTTCATGCTCTTGTTAGAGATGAGAAAGGGCAAAAAATGTCAAAATCAAAAGGAAATGTAATTGATCCTTTAGATTTGATTGAAAAATATAGTGCTGACGCATTAAGATTTACTCTTCTTTCAATGGCTTCCCCTGGTACAGATGTAAAACTTTCTGAAGACAGAGTTAAAGGATATAGAAATTTTCTAAATAAACTTTGGAATGCTAATAATTTTTTAATCACAAATGAATGCGATTTTTCTGATATTGATAAAGTCCCAAATTTATCAGTTAACATTAATAAGTGGATTTATGCAGAATTAATTGAAGCAAAATCTAAAATTGAAAAAAATTTAAAAGATTACAGATTTGATGAGGCAGCGAAAAATGCTTATCAATTTGCTTGGCACTCGTATTGTGACTGGTATTTAGAATTATCTAAAACAATTCTATTTTCTGATAATGAGGAAGCCAAAAATGAGGTCAAAAAAGTCTCAAGCTATATATTCAAACAAATCTTAATTTTATTACATCCTTTTATTCCATTTGTTACAGAGGAGATTTGGCTTAAAAATAAATTTGATAATTCAAGTAAAGATTTTTTAATGCTTGCTAATTGGCCAACAGGTAAAATTAATAAAGATATTGATACAGAACAAGTTGAAAATATTATTAATATAATATCTGAAATTAGATCTTTTAAGAATGAACTTAATGTTGGACCTGGTTCATTTATAGAAATGTCTATAAACAATATTAACGATAAGCAAAAAAAGTTCATTAATGATAATGAAATTATCCTTAAAAAATTAGGCAGAATAAACAATATTTTGAATGATGATCTAGATAAGCCAGCAGCAACTATGGTTGTTTCAGGTGATTTATTTAAGATATATTTTGATAAAGATGTTGATTTAAAACTTATTAAAGAAAATTTAACTAGTAAACAAAACAAAATTCAAGAAGAGATGAATAAGATATCCCAAAGATTGGAAAACAAAAGTTTTGTAGATAGAGCTCCAAAAGATATTGTTGAACAAGAAAAAAATAATTATAATAATTTAAAGAATGATATTGATAAAATATTAGTAACTATAAAGGGTATATAATGGCAAAATTTAATAAAAAGAAACTTCCAAGCAGACATACATC